>JASBVN010000040.1 GCA_029961045.1 Alicyclobacillaceae bacterium
GTGGGCGTCAAAGGCCGGAGAACCCCTTGTCCGCACCGGCGGTTCCGTGGCCACCACCCTTTTTGATGTATTCGTTCAAATGGGTTGCGACCCAATCTGTTTGGTGGGTCAGGATCTCGCCTATACCGGGGGAGAGTCCCATGTCAAGGGTGCCCACCTCTACACATCCTTTTCCGATGTTGCGATATTCCGGGAGGTTCCGAGTTTCCATCGGGACGGCGCCGTCAAAACGTCCGTCAATCTGATGGTCTACAAGCGGTGGTTGGAGCGGGCTGCCCGGGAATCGGGCCGGACGTGTTATAACGCCACAGAAGGAGGTGCGTTTCTCGACGGATTTGAGCATGTCACCCTGAAGGAATTTATCCGCCGGTACAGTCATGTGGACGTTCAACCACACCGACATCGTTTTCGGGAACTGGCCTCTACATGACGATGGGGCCATTTTCCTGTGCATTCCGCCGAAACCGCCCGCAGGAATGCCGGCGGATCGGGACGAAATCTATGTCACAAGTCCAGGGGACGAGGAGCCGATGGGATGATTTTCGACGGGAAAACGGTGTTGGTGACGGGCGGCACCGGATCGTTCGGCAAACAGTTTGTCAAGACTGTCCTGGAAAACACCCGGGTCAAGAAAGTGATCGTGTTCAGCCGGGATGAACTCAAACAGTACGAAATGCAGCAAATGTACCCGCATGAACCCAGGATTCGCTTCTTCATCGGCGATGTGCGGGATTACGCCCGGTTGCGCCGGGCTTTTGACGGCGTGGATTATGTCGTTCACGCGGCAGCCCTGAAACAGGTGCCGGCCGCCGAATACAACCCCTTTGAAGCCGTGAAGACGAACATTCACGGCGCCCAAAACGTCATTGAAGCCGCCATTGATCAAGGAGTGGAACGGGTCATCGCCCTGAGCACCGACAAGGCGTCAAGTCCGTTCAACCTGTACGGGGCGACGAAACTGGTGAGCGACAAACTGTTTATCGCCGGCAATGCGTACGCCGGGGGCAAACGGACACGATTTTCCGTAGTCCGGTACGGGAATGTGGTGGGCAGCCGCGGCAGTGTGGTGCCGCTCTTCAAGAAATTAGCGTCGACGGGAGTTATCCCCATCACCGATGAGCGGATGACCCGCTTCTGGATTACGTTGCAACAGGGCGTCCAGTTCGTCCTGAACTGCTTCGAAAGGATGAGGGGCGGGGAAATTTTCGTCCCGAAAATCCCCAGTATGCGGGTGATCGACCTGGCCAAGGCCATCGCCCCCGATGCGGACCTCAAAATCATCGGGATCCGGCCCGGTGAAAAGCTCCATGAAGAGATGATCAGTGTCCACGACGCGCGGAGAACGGTGGACATGGGCTCGTATTATGTCATCCAGCCGGAAATGGAATGGTGGCCTCAGGAACCGTCCCACGGCACCCCCGTTCCGGAGGATTTCAGCTATTCCAGCGACAAAAATACGGATTGGCTGGATGTGGAGCAGCTGCGGGAGATGGCGCGGGATGTCTGATCTTTTTATTCCCTATGGCCGTCAGTGGGTCGATGATGAAGATATACAGTGTGTCGTGGATGTTCTTTGCAGCGACTTCTTGACCACAGGTCCGGCCGTGGAAAGATTCGAGCAGACCTTGGCTCATTACACCGGGGCGCGGCACGTCGTGGCCGTCAATTCCGGGACGGCGGCCCTGCATACCGCCTACTATGCGGCCGGTCTTCAGGCGGGGGACGAGATCATCACGTCGCCCCTGACTTTTGTGGCGACGGCCAATGCGGCATTGTACTTGGGGGCGACCGTAAAATTCGTCGATGTCCGGCCGGACACCGGGACCTTGGACCCGAGCCGACTGGAGGAGGCGATCACCCGAAAAACCAAGTTGATCGTGCCCGTGGACTATGCGGGACACCCGGCCGACTACGACAACATTCGCGCCATTGCGCAAAGGTACGGCATCACCGTGGTGGCCGACGCCGCCCACTCGTTGGGGGCTGTTTACCGGGGCCGGAAAGTGGGGACCCTGGCCGGCCTGACGACGGTCAGTTTTCACCCTGTGAAGCCGGTGACGACCGGGGAAGGGGGAGCGGTCCTGACCGATGACCCGGAATGGGCCCGGCGGGCGGCACAGTTCCGTTCCCACGGGATTGTCCGGGATTCGAGGCGGCTCCCGGCAGGGGAGGGGCCCTGGTATTATGAAATGCAAGACATCGGCTACAATTACCGGATCACCGACATCCAGTGCGCCCTCGGCACAAGTCAAATGAGACGTTTGGACGAGTTCATCCGCCGCCGCCGGGTCATTGCCGAGAGATATACGGAAGCGTTCCGGGATCTGCCCGGTCTGGAGGTTCCCGTGGTCCTGCCCGGCGTGGAGCCGGGATGGCATTTGTACGTCGTCCGCCTTGAAGGCGGGCCGGCGGTAAGGAGACGGGTCTTTGAACGGCTTCGGGAAGCGGGGATCGGGGTGCAGGTCCATTACATTCCGGTCCATTTTCATCCCGTTTACCGGAAAATGGGATACACCGAAGGCATGTACCCTTGCGCGGAAGATTTTTATCGCCGGGCGATCTCCTTACCTCTCTATCCGAAAATGACCGATGATGAGGTGGAGTTCGTCGTGGAAACGGTTCGGCGCGTGGTCCGCGACGTTGTGGGAGGCGGATCATGAAGGTTGTTGCCGTCATTCAAGCCCGGATGGGATCCACCCGGCTGCCGGGGAAAGTCATGAAGCCGATTTTCGACCGTCCGATGATTCATTATGTGATCGAACGAGTGGAACGGATCTCGGGTGTTGATGAGGTGGTGGTGGCGATCCCCGATACTCCAGAGGACGATTCCTTGGCCGAGTATCTCAAGCGGAGGGAATCGGTCGGAGTGTACCGGGGGCCGGAAGAGGATGTCCTGGCCCGCTATTACGGGGCTGCCCGGGCCGCAAAGGCCGAGGCGGTGATGCGGATTACCGCGGACTGCCCGCTGATTTCCCCCGAGGTCAGCGGTCGGGTGTTGTCACGGTATCTGGAAGGGGCGGGGGATGTGGACTACGTGTCGAACTGCCTGGTCCGGACGTATCCCCGCGGTTTGGACACGGAGGTTTTTGCTTTTGCCGCGCTGGAGCGGGCATACCGCGAGGCGGAGCATCCGGCCGATCGCGAACACGTGACGCCGTATATGTGGCGCCGGCCGTCGCGGTTTCGCCTGGCGGGTGTCTGCGATTCCGTCGACCGGAGCCGCATTCGGCTGACGGTGGACACCCAGGAAGACTTCGAACTGATTGGCAAGATCTTCGAGGCGCTGTATCCCGACGACCCGAAGTTTGAGTACCGAGATATCTTGAGGGTCTTGGAACGTCATCCGGAGTGGACGGAACTGAACCGCCATGTCCGGCAAAAGGAGTACGGCGAATGAAACTGCTGATTCGGACCGATGTCGCGCCTCAGCTCGGGATGGGCCATCTCATGCGCACTTTGGCGCTCGCCGAAGAGTGGATCGGCCAAGGGGGAGAGGTTGTCCTGGCTTTTGCGAACATGACCGAAGCCGGCTTGCGACGGGCGCGAGAGATCGGGGCGGAAACGGTCCGGCTTGATGGAGAACCCGGTGGTGAAGAAGATGCCGCCAAAACGGCCGGGGCAGCGGAACGTTTGGGGGCCGCTTGGGTGGTTGCGGACGGCTATCATTTTGGGGACCGCTATCAAGCAGTCATCAAAGGGGCCGGGCACCGCCTCATGGTGATCGACGATTTTGGCCACGCAGGGCGGTATTGGGCGGATTTGGTTTTGAATGCCAATGTATACGCCGACGAGTTGTATTACACGAACCGTCATCCGGATACCCGGTTGTTGCTTGGTCCGCGATATGCTTTGCTGCGCCGGGAATTTCGCCGTTGGTTGGGATGGCAGCGGAACATACCCGACGTCGCCAAGAAAATCCTCGTCACTATGGGAGGGTCCGATCCTCACAACGTGACCGAGCTGATCATTGAGGCGGTGCGCCTGATTGCGGACATTCCCGTGGAAGTTGTCGTGGTGGTCGGCGGGAGCAATCCCCATGCAGCCCGCCTGAAAGAGGCCGCTTCTGGGAGCGCGATACGGCTCGTTTACAACGTGGCCAACATGGCGGAATGGATGGCCTGGGCCGATGTGGCGGTGTCCGGCGGGGGCACGACGGCCTTGGAGCTGGCTTTCATGGGCCTCCCGTCTTTGCTTGTGGAACTGGCGGACAACCAGAAAGCTGTTGCCGCGGCCCTGGAACGGGTGGGCGCAGCCAAAAATCTGGGATGGCATGTCGATCTGACGCCTGATCGGATCGTCCAGGCCCTTGTCGGGCTTTTGCAGGATCCACAGGAACGGCGTCAAATGACGCAACGCGGGAGACGGCTTGTGGACGGCAAGGGGGCTGAACGGGTCGTGGGCATCCTTCTCGGACATCGGATCTTGCTTCGAAAGGTTGAGGAAGGGGATTGCCGTTTATTGTGGGAGTGGGCCAACGATCCGGTGGTTCGGCAACATTCACTTTCTACAGACCCCATTCCATGGGAGGACCATGTGCGCTGGTTTCGTGCGAAACAGGGAGACCCACAGGTTGTGATGTATGTGGCCGAGTTGAAACCTGGTTTGCCCATTGGACAAGTTCGGTTCGATGTTCAGGGAACGGAGGCGGTTGTCTCGGTGAGCATCGATGGACGATATCGGGGTCAAGGGTTGGGAGGGCGGGTGATCGCCGAAGCAGCCGAAGATATGTTGCAGAAAGGCGTCGAGACCCTCCTCGCGTATATTAAGCCTGGGAATAAGGCGTCAGTCCAGGCATTCACGAAAGCGGGATTTCGCGTCATGGGAACGAAGATTGTGGACAACCAGCCGGTGATTCAGATGGCCAGACGCGTGGCCGGGACGGGGAGGGATGAGGATGACGACGGAAATTGACATTCAGGGTCGGACCATTGGACCGGGGCGACCCACGTATGTCATCGCGGAGTTGTCCGCAAATCATTTGCAGAGTTTTGAACGGGCGGTGAAATTGATCCAAGCGGCGAAAGAGGCCGGAGCGGATGCGGTCAAGTTGCAGACGTACACGCCCGACAGCCTGACGATTTCATGCGATAATCCGTACTTTCGTATTCAGGAAGGGACGTTGTGGGCGGGACGCACCCTCTACGATCTTTACAGCGAGGCGGCCACACCCTACGAGTGGCACGCCGAGTTGAAACGGGTAGCTGACGAGCTTGGAATTACATTGTTCTCGACCGCTTTCGATGCTGCGGCGGTTGATTTTCTGGAGAAACTGGGCATGCCGGTCCACAAAATCGCCTCTTTTGAACTGGTCGACCTCCCCTTGATCCGAAAAGCGGCGCAAACGGGCAAGCCCCTGATTCTATCGACCGGCATGGCCACCCTGGCGGAAATTGAGGAAGCGGTAAATGCAGCTCGGGAGGCCGGGGCAAAAAAGTTGGCCCTCCTCAAGACTAACAGTGGTTATCCGGCACCTCCGGAGGAGATGAATCTGCGGACCATTCCCCATCTCCGTGAAGCTTTCGGATTACCGGTGGGATTGTCTGACCACACATTGAGCGTTCACGTACCGGCGGTGGCGGTAACCCTCGGTGCGTCCATCATCGAAAAGCATTTGACTTTATCTAGGTCCGAACCCGGCCCGGATTCGGCGTTCTCCTTGGAACCTCATGAGTTTAAAGCGATGGTGGAAGGAATCCGGATGGCGGAAAAGGCGATGGGGCGGGTGTCCTACGGTCCTACCCTCCGCGAACAACCGAGCCGGATGTTGCGCCGATCACTGTTTGTAGTACAGGACATGAAGGCCGGAGAGATATTCACCGAGGACAATGTGCGGAGCATCAGACCAGCGCACGGGCTCCACCCGCGTCATCTGTACGATGTACTTGGTCGAAAGGCAAA
>JASBVN010000041.1 GCA_029961045.1 Alicyclobacillaceae bacterium
CTCAAGGACGAACCTGGCCGGTTCCCCGCACCACATATTTGTAGGTGGTCATTTCTTTGAGACCCATGGGTCCCCGCGCATGCAACTTCTGCGTACTGATCCCGATCTCGGCGCCAAACCCGAACTGAAAGCCGTCGGTAAAGCGGGTCGAAGCATTGTGGTACACCGCCGCCGCGTCTACTTCCCGCAGGAACGCCTCCGCCGCTTCCCGGTCTTCCGTTACAATGGCCTCGGAGTGTTGCGTGCCGTACCGGTTGATGTGGTCGATCGCCGCTTGCAAGTCGGGCACCACCCGGACGGCGAGGATCGGAGCCAGGTATTCGGTGGCCCAATCCTCTTCCGAGGCTACCGCGACATCCCGAACCAGTTCGCGCGTACGGGGACATCCGCGGATCTCAACCCCCAAATCCCGGAGGGTGGCGACCGCCTTGGGCAAGAAGTTCGGGGCGATCTCCTCGTGAACCAAGAGGGTTTCGATGGCGTTGCACACTCCCGGGCGCTGGGTTTTGGCGTTGACGGCCAAGGAAAGGGCCATGTCCGGATCGGCGGCTCGATCGACGTACAGGTGACAGTTCCCGACCCCCGTTTCAATCACCGGCACGGTAGCGGTCTCCACCACGTGGCGAATCAGCCCCGCCCCGCCCCGCGGAATGACGACGTCGATCAGCCCCTTGGCCGTCAGCAGGTCGTCCACCGCGCTCCGATCGGGATCATCGATCAAAATCACGGCGTCCTCCGGCAAACCGGTTTCCCTCAAGGCCGCGCGCAAGGCCTTTACAATGGCCCGATTGGTCCTCAAAGCGTCGGACCCTCCCCGCAGCACCACGGCGCTGCCGGCCTTGACGGCTAAACCCGCCGCATCCGCCGTCACATTGGGGCGGGATTCGTAGATCATGCCGATCACGCCGAACGGCACCCGGACCTTTTCAATCCACAGGCCGTCCTTTTGCCGCCACCGCTCCATCACTTCCCCGATGGGGTCGGGCAATTGCGCCACTTGCCGGAGACCTTCTGCCATGTCTTTCATCCGTTCCGGAGACAATTGCAGCCGGTCGAGCAAAGAGGGTCGAACACCGCGGCCTTTTGCCGCTTCGACATCTTGACCGTTGGCCGCCAGGATCTCCTCCGCTTCTTCGAGGACTCGGTCGGCCATGCGCATCAGCGCCTCCGAGCGGGATGAGCCGTCCGCTTTGGCCAACCTCCTGGCCGCCTGCCTGGCCCTTCCGGCCGCCTCCGCTACCTTCATCCACTACCCCTCCTTGACAATCACCAGATCGTCCCGGTGAACGACCTCGGGTTTGCGCGCCGCCACTCCCATCGACTGAATGTCCCGGCTGTGCATGCCGCGGATCGCGCGCAGGTCCCCGGCGTCGTAATTGACCACGCCCCGCGCGATCTCCTCGCCCCCCGGTTCCACAATGCTCACCACGTCGCCCGCCGAAAAAGAGCCCTCCACTTCGAGAATGCCCGGTGCCAGGAGACTCCGGCCTTCCCGCAGCAGCGCGATCGCAGCCCCCTCGTCGACAATAAGCCGGCCCCGGGGCGCCGATCCGTAGGCGATCCACCGCTTCCGTCCCCGGATGCGCGGCTGGGGCGCCACGTAGGTGCCTACGTCTTTTCCTTCCACCGCATCCAAAATAACCCTGGGCCTCGACGTCGCGCCGATGACCACCGGGATGCCGGTCGTGGACGCCATCCTCGCCGCCTGAAGCTTTGACCGCATCCCCCCGGTCCCCATCCGGGAACGGCTCCGTCCCGCCATCTTCCAAGTCTGAGCCGTGATCCGTTCGATCCTGGCGATCCGGGTCGCAGTCGGATCCACCCGGGGATCGGCGGTATAAAGGCCGTCGGTATCGGTCAACAAAATTAATAAATCGGCGTCCACCATCACCGCCACTTGAGCGGAAAGGGCGTCATTGTCTCCGAACCGGATCTCGTCAACCGCCACCGTATCGTTTTCGTTGACAATGGGCAGCACGTGATGGTGAAAAAGCGTGAGCAAGGTGTTCCGGGCGTGGACGTACCTGCGCCGCTCCCCCGTCACGTCCCGGGTCAGCAACACCTGAGCGATGACGATCCCGAGCCGCTCGAAAATGCGTTCGTACGCCTGCATCAGCACTCCTTGGCCCACGGCCGCCGCCGCCTGCTTTTCCGGAATCGTCAGTCCCTCAGCCGGAAGTCCCAAACGTAGGCGACCCGCGGCCACCGCACCGGAGCTGACGAGAACGGCCTTCCAGCCCTCCCGGATCAACACCGACAATTGGTCGGCAATCGATTCCATGTGTTTGAGATTCAAGCGGTCCCCTTCCACTAGGGAGCTGCTCCCCACTTTGACGACAACCGTTCCAGCCATCTGTTCCGGAACCCACCTGTCCCGCGGCGCCGTCCGGGCCGCCGGCCCGGCCCGGCGTGTTAATGTTCGACGTGTAAAGGCGGGAACATCGTATCGACAACCTCGTGGTCCCGCAATCGCGCCACGGCATCCATGAGCGATCCCTGGCGAACCGTATGGGTCACCACTACGATTTCCGCCAAATCTCCCCTCGACGACTTTTGCAACATCGAGGCGATGCTGACCCCGTGCTCGCCAAGTACCGTCGCCATAGCTCCGAGAACCCCCGGCCGGTCGGCGACGAGGGCCCTCAGATAAAATCGCGAATACGTCTCTTCCACCGGTTTAATCGGGATATTTCGATAGCAAGTGCACAGGATCCGGCCGCGGACCCCGTCGCGCAGATTTCGCACCGCTTCCACAACATCCCCCACCACGGCGCTGGCGGTGGGCAATTCTCCAGCGCCCAGGCCGTGAAACATCGCTTCCCCGACGGCGTCGCCGCGCACAAAAATCGCATTGTACGCCCCGCCCACCGCAGCGAGGGGATGGTCCACCGGAACGAGGGTCGGGCGTACCGCGACTTCCAACGCCCCTCTCTCTTCGTCGTGTTTGGCGATGGCCAAGAGCTTGATGACGTAACCCAGTTCACGGGCATACCGAACATCCCGGTCCGTGACGGAGGTAATGCCCGCCACTTCCACTTGGGAAAAGACCACCCGGGAATTAAACGCCAACGAAGCCAGAATGGCGATTTTCCGGGCCGCGTCGTAACCCTCGACGTCCGACGTCGGATCGGCTTCGGCATAACCGAGCTCCTGCGCTTGCCGCAGAGCCGTTTCGAAATCCAGGCCCTCTTCGGTCATTTTCGTCAAAATATAATTCGTCGTGCCGTTGATGATGCCCATCACCTGAGAAATCCGGTTGCCCGCCAGGCACTGCTTCAGCGGTCGGACGATGGGAACCCCTCCGGCCACGCTGGCTTCAAACAGAAAATCGCAGCGGTATTCCGCCGCCGTATCCAACAACACCCGTCCGTGTTCGGCAATCAGGTCCTTGTTCGCCGTCACGACGCTCTTCCCGTTTCGCAAGGCGGTGAGCAGCAGGTCCAACGTGTTTTCCATTCCGCCCATGACTTCGACGACGATGTCGATCTCGGGATCTTCTACCAGCTCCCGTGGATCGTCCGTCAACATGTCCCGGGGCACGCTTACGGAACGTTCTTTGTTCAAATCGCGAACGGCAATTTTGGCGATCGTCACCGGCAGGCCGGCCCGCAACGCGATGTCTTCGGCGTTCCGCTGCATCACCTTGTAAACGCCCGTACCGACCGTTCCCAGCCCCATCAATCCGACCTTCACAGGCCCCTCTTTCATGTGCGATTCATCCCTCCATGGACGCGCCGCGCGTTTGTCTACTGTAAACGAACAATCATCCGTGCACGGTAGACATTATATCGCGACCGGCGCGTTTCGCCAAGGGAAATTTCGCCCGAATCCTCAGGTCTTCACCGCGGTACCTCGTTGCCTTGGACCACCACACCCGATAATTGTTCGAGGGGCTTGATCAAGGCCGCAATATCTTCGGAACCTAGACCCGCCGCCGCAGCCTCCCGGTAGAGTTGTTCCGCCAGAGAACCCGCCAACAGTCGAACCCGCTCCCGCCGGCCCAAGTCATTGACCAAACGCAGGTCTTTATGCAACAGATCCACGGTGAATCTCGGCGAAAAATCGCGGCGCAATACCGCTTGGGCGATGCTTCTGTGCAGCATGGCGCTGTCGCCGGTGGAAACCGAAAGCACCCGGTACAGTTCCGCCGGATCGAGACCCATGCGGGCCCCCAGGACAAATCCTTCGACCAAGGCCCCCTGAGTCACGCCGATGATCAATTGATTGACCAATTTCGCGATGTTGCCCGCCCCACTGGAACCGAGATAAAAAATATGCCGGCCGGTCGCTTCAAAAAGGGGGCGGCACCGCTCAAAGGCTTCCCGGTCGCCGCCGACCATAATGGCCAGTGTTCCGGCCTCGGCGCCCATCGGTCCCCCGCTGACCGGCGCGTCGAGATAGGCGATTCCCCGCTCCTTGGCACGAGCTTCAAGGGACCTGGAAGTATACGGGCTGACGGTGCTGTGATCGATCACCACGCCCCCGCTCCGGAGAAAAGGCAGCACACGGCCCCCGCAAACTTCCTCGACCACGGTGTCGTCGGGCAAGCACAGAAACACCACGTCCACTTCCGAAGCCAAGGTTTCGATCCGGTCCACGTGCACAAGACCGGCCGCTTGAAGGGCATCGATCACATCCGGACGCCTGGCATAAAACCGCGTATCAAATCCGGCCGCTTTCAATCTGCGCGCCATCGGGGCTCCCATGGTCCCCACTCCAATGAACCCCACGCGCATCCGCGTCACCTCCGGGATTCGACATGCCTGGCCGCATTATAACACAAACCCGGGAAAAGAGTGGGCGGAAACGCGCAACGGGGCTGCCCCGCAAGATCACTCGGAGGACAGCCCCGACGGAGGATAAAACATCATTGGGACGGGTACTTTTCAAGGTGCATATCGCCGAGGTGTTTGTCTTGATAGCTCATGGTGAACTTCACGCGATCGACTTCTCCGTCGGCAAATTCCCTCGCCAACAGTCGGGCGACTTCATTGGTGATGGCTTTTCCCGGATTCCGCCAAAATTCCACACGCCCCGTCACACTGCGGTCCGATGCGTTTACAGCGACCATGCCGACGGTTCGATAGCGGCCGTCGCGAATGCGGTATCGCAAGGGATTGCCTTCTTCCTTATGAAGCGACAGATGAACGGGAGAACGCCCCCGGTGCAGGAGATTTTTCTGCCGCCGCCGGGCCCCCTCGACACGGGGGCTGCCCGCCGGGGATTCCGCCGCCCCGTTGGCGCCGGTGGGGCTCCCTTCTTCTTCCGCGCCGTGAAACCGGCGGGTTTCGCCGTCTCCTGCTCCTTCCCGCCACTCCGCCGGCCCGTCCGGGATTTCCGACCGGCCCTCCTCTTGCGGTTCTTTTCCTTGAACGCCGACGGCCGTCTCCGGTCCCTCCAGAACCGGATCGACGTCCCCGTACATCATGACCACGCTGGCTTCGTCAATATTCAACGCCCCTGCAACCCCGGCGATATAATCCCGGACTTGCCGGACGACGCGGCTCACCTGGCGCTCTTCCAATTTCCCGCTGTCCAACTGGATGGTGCCGGTCATCAGGTCGCCGGTCCGATAAATCAGATAGGCGTCCCCGACCCAGCGTTCATCCACAAAGATTCCCAGGCATTCTCCCCCCGATGTGCGGAGTTCGGGACGCAACACCACTTCCATCTTCCGGTTCCCCCTCTTCGGTGTGCGCTCGCCTCGTTATGCGCTCGCCGCTAGTATGTCCCGGGGGAAAATCCGATACTCCGCCAAACACAAAACCACCCCGCGGGGTTGATGTGCGGGGTGGTGTGGAACGCCGCCCGGCAG
>JASBVN010000042.1 GCA_029961045.1 Alicyclobacillaceae bacterium
GGCGATCGGTCGATCCGCCGGGGACACCGCGGACCTCCCGGAGTTCCCGGATCTACCGGCGGCGCCGTGGGATCCGGCGGTGCCCGGGAGGGAACCGGCGGCCGCGGCGGCCGAAGCGGTCCGCCGGGCTCTCGGGACGGTTTGGGGCGGCGCGGACACGGCCGGCGGGACGCCGGGCGGCAGGGGGCCGGAGGGCGTGACCCCGGCGGAACGGGAGCGCCTTCTAGCCGCGCTGGAGGCGGCCCTGGACGCCTGGGAAGACCGGGTCCGCCGGTTTCTGCCCTTCCGGGAGGAGGTGTCGGCCCGCCTCGACCGGTTGGACCGGGTGCTGGACCGGATCGTCCAAGAGGTGCGCTGGCGGCAGCAGGAGGCCGAAGGGCAACTGCGGCGCCTGCGGCAGGAGGGGACGGCGTGGCGGGAGGAGTCCGGGCGCCTGGCCCGCCGCCGGGAAAGGATCCGGGAGCAGCGGGCCGGCGCGGAACGGCTGCAGGACCAAGTGTCCGCTTGGCGGGAGCGACTCGCCGGTTTTGAAGGCCTCGAGGAACGCCTGATCGAAGCCCGGGAGGTCCTCGAAAAACACCGGGAGGACTACCAGGCTTATTTGGTCCACCACCGGACGGCGGCACGGCTCGGGCAGATTTTGGAGGCCCTGGACCGGAAGGGGGCGGAGGCGGAGGCGTGCCGGGAAAATCTCAGGCGGACGGAGGAGGAACTGGCCCGCCTGGCCCGGGACTACGATCCGGAAGTCCATCGCCGGCGGATGCTCGAGGCCCGGGAGGTTTTCGGCGGGCTGCAGGCGCTGGAGTCGAAGGTCGAAGCGGCGCGCCAGTGGCTGGAGCGGCTGGAGGCCGAACTGGCGGAATTGGTCGAGAAACGGCGGCGCCTGGAGGAGTTGGGGCGGGAACTGGCCGTCAAGGAGAAGGCAGAGGAATTGACCGCCCTCATCCGGAACACCCTGAACCGGGCGGCCGATCCGATCGCCCGGGTGTTTCGCCGCCACCTTTCCCACGCGGCCAACCGGTTTCACCGGCAAATCAGCCAGGAGAACGTCCAACTGGAGTGGGGCGATCAGTACGAAGTGATGCTCAAGGATGCGGACGGGGGCCGGGAGCGGGTGCGGGTGTTCCGCCAGCTTTCCGGCGGCGAGAAAATGACGGCGGCCCTGGCGATCCGCCTGGCCCTGTTAAAATACGTTTCCCGGGTGGGGATCGGCTTTTTTGACGAACCGACCTCCAACATGGACGCGAACCGGCGGCACAACCTCGCTCTCGCCATCCAGAACGGCACCGAAGAGTTCCGGCAGATTTTTGTCGTCAGCCACGACGATGCTTTTGAGGCGGTGACGGACAACGTCATCACGCTGCGAAAGGACGCCGGAGGCGGCACCCGGGTGACCGGTTAGGGAACGAAGAAAGGCGGGACCGGAGCGACCGGGTGGGCGCCGGCTGGTTCTCCGGCCGACGGGGACGCCGTCCGGCGCCGTTCCATGCTCGCTGCGGAGGTGCTGCGGCGGCCGGAGGTGTTGCCGGGGGGTTCCTAGCGGTTCGTTTCCCTGCCGCTTTCCAGAACCAACTGCTGGTGGGCGTTGAACAGCCCGGAATAAGTCAAAAATCCCAGGGCGATGCTGGTGAGGGCGGCGGAGGCCAGGATCGCGAAGAGAATCAACAATTGGTAGCGCACCGCCTGGACGGGGTCGGCCCCGGCGATGATCTGGCCGGTCATCATCCCCGGCAGCTGCACGAGCCCGGTGGTTTTGGTGCTGTCGATGGTCGGGATCATGCTCGCCCGGACGGCGGATTTGAGGAGCGGAAGCACGGCCTGTTTCGGAGTGGCGCCGAGGGAGAGCAGGAGGAGGATCTCGTCCCTCCGGGTTTCCGCTTCCGCCCGCAACCGGTTCAGAAACAGGCCCGAGGCCACCATGGCGTTTCCGATGATCATGCCGCTGATGGGGATGACGTACTGGGGAGTGGGGGGCACGATCCGCAGCGCGAGGAGAAATCCCTGGGTCACCACCTCGGTGAGGGCGAGGGCCGCCAAGACGCGCCAACCCGGGCCGGGCAGCCCCTTTCCCCGTTTGGCGGCGTTGTGGGCGGCGACCGCCAGCATGACGGCGATCATCAGGAGGATGAACACCGGATCCGCCAGGGTGAAGACCGCCTTCAAAATGTATCCGACGATCAGAAGCTGGACGGTGACCCGGATGGTGGCCACCGCGATGTCCCGTTCGAGTCCCAGGCGCTGCCAAAGGGACAGGATCAGAGCGAGGGCCACAAAGGCCAGGGTGAACGACAGCGTCAGCAGGCTCACGACATCTTCCCTCCCTCCGGCTCACCGCCCCAAAACCGCTGCACCTGCTCATCGGGCGGATTTTCAAAAAACTGGGGTGTCGGCGCCGCCTTTACGAGCCGGCCGGCGACCAGGAGCCACGTGTAATCGCCCACTCGCCGCGCCTGTTCCCAATCGTGCGTGACCCACAGCACCGTGGTGCCCCTCTCCGCCCGGCGGGCGAGGATCAAGGATTCAATGTCCCGGGAGGCGGACGGATCGAGCGCGGCGGTGATCTCGTCCAGCAGGAGGATCTCGGGATCGTTGACGAGGGTGCGGGCCAGGGCCAGGCGCTGCTGTTGACCTCCGGAGAGTTCCCGGGGGTCCCGGAGGAGCACATCCGCAGGCAGCCCCACTTCCGACAAGTAAGCTTCCGGGTCCGCCGCCCGCCGGTTGTGCAGGCGGGCCGCCAGGAGCAAATTGTCCAAAACCGTTCCCGGGACAAAGGCGGGACGTTGAAAAACCAGGCCCGCGGCCCGGCGGAGGTCCGGCGGGTTCCACCGCCTCACTTCCCGACCCAAGACCCATACCTCCCCTCCGTCGGGGGTGAGCAGGAGATTACAGAGGGCCAGCAGCGTACTTTTTCCGGAGCCCGACGGGCCGATCACGGTGAGCACCGATCCCCGCGGCACCTCTCCCGAAACGTCGCAGAGAGCGGCGACCCGGCTACCGGCCGCCGAAAAGATTTTGGAGACGTGGATGAAACGAACGGCTATGTCTGCGGCGTGGGATGAAAACACGGGCGTTCCTCCCGCTTGAACCGGATTTCTTTCAGCATCTCACTTCGCGCGGGCCGATGCAAGGGCTTGTCCGCCGGGGGCGGGCCGGATCCCGGGAGGGGGAACCGGCCGGGGAAATGGAGGGCGCGGGAGGCGGCCGGTTGGCCGGGCGGGCCTGCGGCGTGCGTCGCGGCGAAGAAAAAAAGGGGTTGCCCGCACTCGGGCAACCAAAGGAGGAAGAAAGGTGAGGTCTCGTTTTTAGCTTTCGTCTGTTCCCCCGCTTTTTCCTGTTTGGGCGTAAAAATTTTTTGTCCGCTCCGGCGGCCCTCCCGATGTCGGGGCCGTTTCCCGGCGGGCGGCGACCGGTGGTACAATCAAAAGAGAGGAAAAAATCGCGGGAAAACGGCGGGGTGGTCGGTGTGACGGAACGGTCGGATATTCGGGAGGTGGCCCACTGGATCCGGACCTCGAATTACACGGCGGTGCTCACGGGAGCGGGGATGTCCACGGAGAGCGGAATTCCCGATTTCCGGTCGGCCGGCGGGTGGTGGAGACAGGTGGATCCGCGGAAAGTCGCGACGGTGGAGGCCCTGGAGACCGATTATCCGTTCTTCCGGGACTTTTACCGGGCGCGGATCGAAGGGCTGAGGGCCTGCCGCCCCCACCGGGGGCACTATCTGCTGGCGGAATGGGAGGCCAAGGGGTGGGTGCACGCGGTGGCGACCCAAAATGTGGACGGGTTTCATCTCCAGGCGGGCAGCCGGACGGTGTACGAACTCCACGGGTCGCTGCACACTTTCCGGTGTCACGACTGCGGCAGTCCGGCGGAGGAGCCGGAGTTTATGGAGGGGCGGTCCTGTTCCCGCTGCGGGGGACGGCTGCGGCCGAACATCGTCCTGTTCGGCGAGCTTTTGCCCTCCGATGCCTGGGAGGGAGCTCTTGCGGCGATCCGGTGGGCGGATTTGGTGCTGGTGATCGGCACGAGCCTGGAGGTGTACCCGGTCAGTCAACTCCCCTCGATGGCCAAGGGAAAATTGGTGTTCATCAATCTGGAGCCCACGGCGGAGGACGGGATGTTTGACCGCGTGATTCGCGGGAAGGCCGGAGAGGTGCTGGCGGCGCTGGACGGGGAGTTGCGCGCGGCGGAGGCGTGAGACGGCGGGGGTGCAAGGGAGAGCGGGAAATTGGCGGCGGGACGGGGAGGCCGCCGGTTTGCGCGGCGGATTGCGGCGCCCTTCGCGGTTGCGGTCCGGGTGCCGGCCGGCGGGCGTCCTCCGCCCGGTCGCCCGCCTTCCGGGCGTTTTTTTCCCTGACCAAAACCCGGCCGCCGCATCCTCCCCATTTTAATGGGGAGTCAAGGCGGCCAAATGCTTTGAAAACGTTTGTTTGTATCTCCTTCTATGGTACAATAAAACCGTAGAAGGTGAAGAAAATGCCTGTACTCAAAAACATAATCTCGACTAAACAGCGTATTAGAAGATTTATCACCGGCTCTCCGGAGATGATCCGCCGGACGGAAGAAATCTACCGGGCCGTCTTGGGGTTTTACCTGGACGTGATCCATGACAATCTCGACAAACTGCCCGGGTGGGACAGGAATTCCGGCACAAGGGCGCTGGAAAGACTGACGGTTCGGACAGAACCGCGAATGAACAGGAAAACCGGGAAACCATTCGGCGGCAATCCCAACCCGCCTTACCCGATCGACGCCGTTTGGCCGAAGTTTCCCGCGTATTTGCGCCGGGCGATTATCTCCAAGGCGATCGGGATGGCGAAGAGTTGGTATACCAACTACCAGCGGTGGCTCAAGAAAAAGGCCAGCATGGAAGAACGGAACCAGAGAAGGAAGCTCCATTTGGATGATTCGTGGGAGATGACAGTGCCCACCATTTATGAAAAAGAGGGTATCTTCCACCTGGTGATCGCCTTCGAGAAGAAGTCCAACGTGATGAAGTTTGCCGATTACTACTGGTCAAAGAACCCGAAGGTACTGGCCGTAGACCTAAACTTGGGCCGCAAGAACCGGGCGGTGTGCGCCTTGGTGGGCAAGGATGGTACGGTTCACAAAGTCAGGCACATCGGCCTGACGGCGTGTAACACGACGGATGTCCACCGCCTGCTGGGTCTCATCGCCCGGAACGTAAGC
>JASBVN010000043.1 GCA_029961045.1 Alicyclobacillaceae bacterium
ATGCAGTCCCGGGCCTCGTCCTCGGAAATCGCCGTCTGCACCACGCGGTGGGCCCCTCCCCGGTAATCCAATCCTTCCCCTTCAATGTGAAAGGCTCCGATCACCCGGTCCCCCAGGACAAACACGCGAATGTCTTCGCCCGGTATGGATTCCTGAAACATCACCGGAGCCGCGGCCAACCGCTCCAGGCGCTCGGGCCGCAGGTCCGCCTCGGTCAGCCGCCGGCACAGGGCGCCGCCGGCCACCGGCTTGTACACCACCTCGCGCCCGGATGCAAACTCCCGCACCTCCTCCCCCCGCCCCGTCACCAGGGTGACCGGCACGGGAATTCCCGCCCGGCGCAGCCGGTCGATTTGGAAGGGTTTCGCAAAATGGATGAGCAACGTATCCACCGGATTGACCAGCACCCGGCCCGTGTCGGTCAGGATTTTCAACCAGGAGAGCCAGGTTGCGTAGCGCTCCCGCTGCGCCACGTATTCTACATACCCGCCCTCCTTCACAGACGCGGCGTCCACTTCAAAGGCCGGGGTAGGAAGGAAAAACACCCGCAAAAAGAAGGCCCCAATCTCGCCGAGGTCCAACCCTTCATAATTCGCCCGGCCCGCCGCCCCGGCGGCCTTTCCCGCGGTCCCGGACCCGGCCGGCACACTTTCCGCCATCATGGTTAGGGGAAAGGGAATGTCCGGCGCCGTGTTCAGAACCACCGCCCGGGCGCCCTGCCGCTCGATCTCCCGTGAGAGATAGATACAATGACGTTCCCGCGGGGAACCGATGATTCCCACGCTGATCTGCGCCATGCCCGCTCCTCCTCCTTTCTCCGTTGCGCCACCGGCCCACGGCAAACCTCATCCCCCCGATCACCTGGCCCGCAGCGCTCAGGTAGAGCCAGACCACCGCCGGGTGAACCAAAAACGCCAGCCCTTGCCCTCCGGTCCGGACCAAAAGGTGGGTACTCTGCACCACCCACGCCCAAAACCAGATCCAGGCCAACCCCTGCACCGCGAACCGGACCAGGGCGTACAGGCTGAGCCAGTGAAAGCGCCGGGCGCGCAGGGATCGCACCGCCTCCGCCCACAGATTGGGCCGCCCGAGCAGATCCGCCATCAAAAAATACCCGTCTCCGTGAAACAGCGGAATCAAGGCGAGCCCCATCCGGATCCAGTGCACCACCAAAAAGGACCACACATAAGGAGCAGTTCCCGGGAAAATCAACCCCAGCCCCGCCACCGCGCCCGCCACCGCCAGATCCATGCCCGCACCCGCTACATCCACGGCGATCCGGCGCCCCAGGGGCCATTTCCAAAGGCCGGTGTTCACCAAACTCAGAACCGGGACGGGACCAAACCAGACCAGCCGAATCCGGGTCATGACGTCCCGGGGCGTCGCCAGCCAGTGGCCGGCCTCGTGCAGCACCAACCCGAGGGTCAGGGCGCCGGCGACCAGCCACTGGTCTACGAGCCCCGTCACCCAGCGGGGCGGCACCGCGGCGGCAAAGCGAATTTGGCAAAGGATGGCCACCACCAGCAGGAAGCCGACAGCCGCCCATGATACGGCCCCCTTCCGGCCGGCGCTCCTTCCGTCGGAACCCCGGCACCCGACCCACCGGTCCCCTTGCACATTCGGTCCGTCCCCTGGCCCCCGGACATCGCCCCGGTTCCGGGCGCCGTGCGGGCTTCCGTCTGCTTTGACCTGCGGAGCGCGCCAATCCCCGTCAAGCGACGCGCCCGGAGAAACCGGGGCCTCGGCCGGCAGGAGAGCCGCCGCCAACAGATCCGCGACCGCCTGCACATCCCCTTCTTCGATGTCCCGCTGCCAAGCCACCTGTTCCGGCGACATGCCGTTCATCAAATCCAGGACGACTTGCCGCGTCTCCCCATCGACGGCAAACATCCGCCCGTCCGGAAGCTCCATCCAGAACCGGTCCGCGCCTAGAAGCCCCCATTTCACCCGAGATGTTCCCGGATCCCCCTCTGCTACCCGGCCGATCCCTTTGCCCGGGTCTGCCATGCCGGCCCCTCCTCTCCTCCGCCGCCTCGCGTCACCCTAACGCAGACCGGTCCGGCGCCGCCCGGACCAAACCGGACCAAGCGCAGAAAGGGCTGGCAGGCCTTCCACCAGCCCTTTCACCGGTTGACCGGATCCGTTCATGGAGCGGAATGGATTCCTCCCTCTTCTCCGAGGGCGAAAGTCGTAATGGGGCCGCCTTCCTCGCCCCACAAATAGGTGGTGGCGCCTTCCTCGCCCCAGAAATAGCTGGTAGCTCCCTCTTCTCCCACCGCCAAGGTGGTGTAGTGACCGCCTTCTTCTCCCACTGCCATGGTGGTGACGATGAGGGAGGGATCGACGGGAGCGACGAACAGCGGAGAGGTCGATTGCCGCTCCTCCAACTGTTCGATGAACAACCGCTTCTTCGCCATGCCGGATGTCCCCCTTTCCACTCGTAATGGAAACCTGCCGGCCGGTGGTTTACAGCCGGCTCCGCCCTTGATACAATCACGGTGACCGCAGGGCCGCGAAAACGGAGGGGCGGCCTCGACAACGGGCAAGGGAAACCGCCCCCGCGTTTTCGACGGTCCAAGCGGACCAACCGCTTCAGCAGCGCTTGATCGTCAAGACGATCGTCACTCCGACCGAAATCCCGGCGCCGACGCCGGCGCAGGCCGCGGAACTGGCCGCGACGGTGGCAGAGATTGCACAGATGGGCGTCGTCTCCGCCTGTACGTCGCCCCCGCCGTAGATGCGCGCCAGTTCATCGTCGTCCAGTCCCGCCAGCACCTCGCCTGCCGGATGGGCGATCGGCGCACCCCAGGCGGCCCGGTACGACGGGTTTTTCCACGCGCGAATGACCTGTTCCTTCTCCACGAGAACCGCCTCCTCAAAAAGATTGAATCGTTTAGCACTTCAAAACGGAGAGAATGACACCGATCCCCACTCCTACCGTAAAGCCCACGCAAAAGGGGGAGGTTTCCGCCTGCACGTCTCCGCGACCGAAGATTTCCTGCAGGGCGGCGTCATCCAGCTCCACAAGGGCCGGTCCCGCCGGATGAGCCGGCAGTTCCGCCGCGGCCGCGCGGACCTCCGGATTCTTCCAAGCCTGAACAATGGCTTCGCGGGTCACTTCCATCGCCTCCTTTCCGGCGGTGTTGATCGGGTTCGGGGTTGTCCCCTTCCCTATCCCAATCGTAGCGAGGCCTCACCCTCGGCGGTACTTCGCAAAATAGCGGATTTTCCTCCTGCTTTGCCTTCCTCATTGAACCGGTCGCGTTACAAAAGCCCTGATCTGCGCTCCGGTCGCTGCCCCTTGACAGGTACGGGTTGGATTTATACATGCAAAGGGGATAACCAGTCAAAAGGAGGGAATGGACGTGGCCGTTTATGATCTTGTGGTGAAAACAATCCGGGGGGAAGAGGTCAAACTCGAACAATATCGGGGAAAGGTCCTCGTGATCGTCAACACCGCCAGCAAATGCCGGTTCACGCCGCAGTACGCCGATTTGCAGCGGCTTTACGTTTCCGTTGTTTGAAAAGATAAAGGTGCGCGGGAAGGACGCCCATCCCCTGTTTGCCTATCTCACGAGACAAGCGCCGTTTGAGGGATTGGATCTGAACGATCCCAGGACCAAGTTGCTGCATGCCTTTTTGCAGGAGGAATATCCGGAGTTTCTGGCGGGCGATTCGATGAAATGGAATTTTACCAAGTTCTTGATCGACCGGAACGGGCGTGTGGTCAAACGGTTCGAGCCGTCGGTGGACCCGATGGACATGGAACCTGCCGGACAGGCACGCGGCAGCACCATCACAAACCCATCATCAGAGCGAGGACGGCGGTGATCACAAGACCGACCGCAAAGCCCACAATGAAACGGCGCCATTGATTCTTCCAGTCCCACTTTACGGTTTCGCGGGACACATCCATTGCCTCTCCGGCTAACTCGGCCCGGCTTGGGGCCGCCTCCCCCTTCTCTCCAAGGGTAGTCAGGCGTTTCTTGCTCATCAAAACGAGGGTAACGTTGTACAGAAAATGGCTCCATGCCGCCGCCCAAATATTTCCGGTATACCAAAAAAGCCAGCCTACGGTTAACCCAACCACAAAACCCGACGCCAAAAGCACAGGCATCTTGAAGTATCGAACATGGAACGCCGTGAAGATCCCTGCGGCGACCCCGATCCCCAGCGGAACCGAAGACCACCACTGGATCATGAGCGATTGGAGGACCGCCCGGAAAAAGATTTCTTCTGCAACGGCAGTCAAGGCCATGAGGGAAAAGAGGTGGACATGACTCAATTGACTTAGATAACTGGCCAGAGCTCGGTTTTCATCGTCGAGATCCTCAAACATTCTTGGCAAGAATTTGTACATAATTCCAACCAACGAGATGTTCATAAGCGCCACCACCGTTCCAAGGCCCAAAACCCGCCACGGGTTTCCCACATCCAGCAATGCGCTCCACGGAACATGAAACACCCACATCAGGACGAGTCCCGCGATACTTATAAAAAATCCGGCGAGATACTCAAATAAAAGCCTGTGGCCTTTTTGCTCCATGGTTCCCCTCCCCGTTCCGAGACCGTGCACCGAGTTCACCGTCGCGATCATGTAGACAGTTGCTATGACGCGCAAATTGTTAATTTTTTGAATAAAAGACGTCCGATATAAAGTTTACTTGACACTTCCATCTTGTCAAGTAAATTTTATGTAAAATACCGCAATCATGAAGACTCCACTTGTCTTTGGG
>JASBVN010000044.1 GCA_029961045.1 Alicyclobacillaceae bacterium
GTTCCATTATACCCCGGCGGAACGGCCCCGCTCCATTCCAGACTGTGCAAATAGCGAATGAGCCCCAGTTTCCACCAACTTGACCTTTCTTGTAGTTTTGTTTAATCTTAAGTTGCAATTACACATTTCTACTCATCCCCATCATGGAGGAATGGCCGTGCCAAAGTATGATGTGGTCATTATCGGCGGGGGCGTGGTCGGAACATCGGTGTTTCACCGGATCAGTCGCTATGGAGTTTCGGTGGCACTGGTGGAGCAGGCCCCGGATGTATGCGAAGGGGCGAGCAAGGCCAACAGCGGCATCATCCACACCGGATTCGACGCCAAACCGGACACGCTCGAAGCGAAACTGTTGCAAGAATCGCGCGATTTGTGGCCGGATCTCATCGAGTCCCTGCGCATCCCTTATTTGCCCTGCGGAGCGGTCATGGTCGCCACAGAGGAGGAACACTGGGAAACCATCTCGACCAAAATCATCCCCACCGCCCGGGAGAACGGGATTGAACCGGTTTTATTGACCGCCGGCGAAGTGAAAGAGCGGGTGCCGTGCGTCAACCCCGATATCCGGGGCGGCCTGTTGATCGAAGGCGAATCCCTGGTGGATCCCTTTTGGGCCACCCGCGCTTTCGCCGAACTGGCCGCCGCCAACGGGGGCGATGTCTATCTCAGCGCCGAAGTCGTCGGCATCGACGAACATCCCGATCACCTGACGGTGCGTTGTGCCGGCGGTCTCATTCTCGAAGCGGCCTGGGTGGTCAACGCGGCCGGATTATGGGCGGACGAAGTGGCCCGCATGGTGGGGGACGACTCGTTTACGCTGACACCCCGGAAGGGTCAGTTTGTCTTAACCGAAGACGAATTGGGATTGACGTCCATCCTTCTCCCGGTGCCCACGGAAACATCGAAAGGAATCCTGGTGACGCCGGTGGTGTTCGGCGGAACCCTGCTGGGACCGACCGCCGAAGACCAGACGGACAAAATGGACCGGTCCACCACCGCAGAGGGGCTTCGGCGCGTCATCGCCGAGACGGCAAAACTGGTGCCGGCGACGGCCAGGGTCAGCAGCATCCGGCAGTTTGCGGGCGTGCGGGCCGTGTGTTCCACCGGGGACTACGTCATCCGCCCTTCCTCCGTTTGTCCCCGGCTCGTCCACGCGGCGGGCATCCGCTCCACCGGGGTCTCGGCCTCTCCGGGAATTGCCGCGGAAGTGGAGCGGGTATTGAAAGATCTTGGGGCCCTGGACAGGCCAAAAACAGCGGTACAAACCCGTCTGCCGGACCGTTTTACGTCCGAGGCGGACAACGGCGAGATCGTCTGCCTGTGCCGGTCCATCACGCGGCATGAAATCGAACTGGTGCTGGACAAGGAACCCGTCCCCTCCACCCTGGACGGGATCAAGCGGCGAACCGGGGCCATGCTGGGCGAATGCCAGGGCAACCTGTGCGCTCCGGCCATCATGGAGATGATCTCCAAAGCCCGCAACATTCCGGTGGAACACGTCTGCAAACACGCGGCGGGGTCCAACCTCATCGCCGGTACCATCGCCGCCAAGACGCCGCCGACGGGGCTTCGGGTCCAGGAAGGGGGTGGCCCAAAACATGTATGACGTGGTCATCGTCGGCGCCGGACGCGCCGGAACGGCGGCGGCGCTGGCCTTGATCGAGCGGGGCGTCTGCGGACCGAACCGTCTTCTGGTACTCGATTATCAGTCTCAGGCAGGCGGCTGGAACCGGCCGTACTGGTCTGTCGCAGCCCCCGAGGCCGAACGGACACTCGCGGCGTTTCATTCCCTCGTCCGGGAAAACGCCCTGACGTTCCGCCCGTCCACCACGGCCGTCGGCATCCTGCCGGGGTACGCCGGACAACCCCGGGTCGTCCTGGCCCGTCACCGGGGCGGCACCGATGAACTCGAAACCCGTCTGGTCGTCGCAGCGTCTGGTAGCTTCGACCGCCCCCGGGAAGCCCTGCACATCCCGGGCACCCGCCCGGCGGGCGTCATCACGGGACAACAAATGCATGCATTCCTCGAACGCGGTTGGCTGCCCGGCCGGCGGATTCTGCTCGTCGCGCGAACTCCGTACCGGCAGATCATTGAAGAGCGGCTTCAGGACTGCGGGGTGGCGCCGGCCGCCGTGGTGGCGCCTCCGGAAGAACCTGACGACCCTCAAGGAACTGCCGGCGGAGAGGAAACGATCCGGAGATTTCGGGGCACGGTGGTGGACATTCAAGGTTTCCCCCGGGTCGAACGCGCCTTGGTTCAGACCTTCGACGGCAGCCGGGTGCCTGTCGATTGTGATTGTGTGGTCTTTTGCACCGGGCGCATGCCGAATGCGCTGTTTCTCAAAGGCTCCGGTGTACGTTTGCAATCTTCCGGTGGAGGCCTGTGGGTCGACGAAAGGGGGCAAACATCCCTGGAGGGCGTCTATGCCCTGGGCTCCTGCGTGACCGGAGAGTCGCTGCGCCCCCTTGACCGAACCCTGACCTCGATCGCCGACGCCGTCCGGCAAGTCCTTTCATCCACGGCAGAACATTGAGCCGACAGGAGGAACCCGAGATGCGGATTCAAGACACCTTTGTCGTCGCGGCTCCGGTGGAAACCGTCTGGGACATGCTCATCGATCCGGCGCGTTTGGGGCAGTGCCTGCCCGGGTGCGAGAGCATCCGCCGCCTGGACGACACCCATTACGAAGCCACCATAGCGGTGAAGATCCAGTTCATGACCCTGCGGTTCTTCGCCCGCGGGGAGTTGACAGAGTTGGATCCCCCCCGTCACCTCACCGCAGTGATGGACGGAAAACCCACGGCCCTGGCGGGAGTGTTTCGGGCGGAATTGGAGGCCGACCTCTCCCCGGCAGCCGGCGGCACCGAGATCGCCTACGAACTGAACCTGCAGCTGACGGGCCGGCTGGCTTCCCTCGGGGAAGCCATCATGCGAAAGACCGTGGAACAATCGGCTCGGGAGTTCGTCGCGAACATCCGGGCTCTCGTGGAGGAAGACGCCCCTTCCGTCCAACCGTGAGAGGGACTCAAGAGGAGGATGGGAACCGCATGCTCCCGGAGGAACGCCAGAAAAAAATCGTGGAATATCTCCAGCACCACGGCACTCTGCGGGTGACGGAACTGGTCGAGCGCCTCGGCGTGTCGCGGGAAACGGTTCGACGCGATTTGCAGGAGTTGGAACAACGGGGCGTGCTGAAAAAGGTGCACGGCGGAGCCATTCTCACTCGCACCGGCGTCGAGCCCACCTTTGCAGTGCGCAGGACCACCAACGTCAGGGAGAAAGAGGCGATCGGCCGGGCCGCAGCAGCCCTGGTGGAAGACGGAGATACGATTTTCCTCGATCTCGGCACCACGACGCTGGAAGTGGCCCGTCACCTGCGTGGCCGGGGCCGGATCACGGTGGTGACCAACTCGGTACAGGCGGCGCTGGAGCTCATCGAGGACGAGGCCATCACCGTCTATCTCACAGGCGGCATGCTGCGCAGCGGCGACCTTTCCCTGTCCGGCCGGTTTGCCCGGCACATGCTGGCGCAATTTTATGTCGACAAGGCGTTCATCGGAGTGGCCGGAATTTCCCTGACCGGCGACCTGACTGATTTTCACGTAGAGGAAGCCGAGATCCGCAACATGATGATCGAGCGCGCCAAAGAAGTGATCGTCGTGGCGGACCATTCGAAATTCGGCGTGACGGCTTTCACCCGGGTGGCCGCCCTGACGGCCGCCCACCGCATCATCACCGATGCAGGGACAGACCCCGAACAAATCTTCCTGATTCGTTCCCTCGGGGTCGAGGTGACCACCGTTTCCATTCCGTTAGACAAAGAGAAACCTGAAAATTCCAAATCAGACAAGGAGGTTTAAGATGGACCGGAAGCACCAGACACAATGGCCATCCGATTCTGCGGATGATGTGCAGACGATGCAGGCGTTTCACTATTCCCAGGAACTGAAGCGTACCCTGAAACTGTTCGCGTCCTTTGCCGTGGC
>JASBVN010000045.1 GCA_029961045.1 Alicyclobacillaceae bacterium
TGGAACACCACCGGCGGCCCTGTGGACGGCGTGTGGAAAAAGACCGGGAAAAGTGATCACATCGTTTTGCTCAAAGGAGATCACGGGTGGGACTGGACCGTGTCCAAGCAAGACGACGGGACCGTATATGTGACCACCTTGGGCCTTTACATGAAAGGAACTCGAATCGAGTGATGTCCCCGGGTCAGGCCCGGAAGAGCATCCTTCTTTCGGACCTGACCCAGTTGCCCCTTTTCGCAAGAGGTGATCTCCGATCTTCACAGTTGCTCGTAAAATAGCCCGGTCTTCCCCGGAGCGAAAGGATTTCCAATCGATTTCGCGAATATGTTCTTTAGAGTCAGAAAGGAGAACGGGAGATGAGGGATGCCTCGTCGGTGTGGGAGCCGTCCGGCCTGATCTGGCTGGAGAATAATTTGGGGTGCCCCTGGCCCGATGCGCTGGAACGCGAGGTGCGGCGCGAATGGAGTGAGAAGGAGGACTGGGCGCTCAACTGTCACCCGTGGACGGCGCTCCTCCTGCTCATTCGGGAGTATCTCACCGTTCCCGCATCCCGGACGGAACCTCGCCTGCGGAGATTACTGCCGATTCTCGCCGGGCGCGGCGACCCGGGGCAGGTGGTGGCCGCCCTCTCTCTGCTGGGTATTGTGGTGATCGACGGCGAAGGCCGAACCGCAGAGACCGATGCGTTGTTCCACCACTTGCGGAGGGAAATCACCGAGCCCGGAGTGCTGAACGACGTGTTGCGCCGGTTTTTCTGTGCCCGGGCGGCAGTGGTCTCCGGAAATGTCGAAGAGGCATGTCGGCTCTTCGGTGAGCTGCTTGACGTAAAGCCGGGGGATCCGGTGACGGAATCGGTGTTGGGTCGTGTTTACGAAAAGGCGGCTGTCTTTCTGCGGTGCCGACCCGCCCGCGCGCTGGAGAGTCGGTGGAGAATGGCGGCCGAACGTTGGTGCGAGAAACACCCTCTGAGCATTCCTGCGCGCCGGCTGAAGCGGTGGTTGGAAGCGGCCGGTGACGTGCCGGCGGAACTGGTACCGGAGGACCCGTTCGATCGCGAAGAAGAGATCATGATCGGACTGGCCGGAGCCAAACAGGAGCCGAATCGGGAGCGGCTTCGCTATCTTGCGAAGGTGTATGGAGATCCCTACTGGATCCGGCGGGTGGAGGAACTCGCGTTTTCTTCGTCCGAGGGAGCCAAGGCGAAGATTGGTGCGTCCGGCGTTGCGGAATACCGGTTCACCTTTTTTGAATCCTTTCAAGGCTACGGCCCGGACGGAAACACGCTGTTCCCCGAACGTTACAGCCGGAAAACCGTCAAACAGGTCCTTGCGCTTTTGCTGCTTCAGCCCCGCTACCGGATGGTCAAGGATAAGCTCTGGGATGTTCTGTTCGGGGAAGCGTCCGGGGAGACCGGTGAGAATTACCTGCATGTGATCCTGTACCGAGTGCGCCGGCTCTTCCTGAAACAAACGGGGATCGCCGACGGCTGGGTTCACATCCGCGACGGCATGGTCGTCTTCAACGAAAACCGGGTCGGCGGGGTGGACGTTCAGGAGTACAGGCAACTGGCGTCCGTGGGCCACCAATTGTGGGTCGACGACCGGGAAGCCGCGGTGAGCCTCTACCGACGGGCCGCAGAGATGTACCGTCCGGTTGTGGCTCCGGAATTCGAATATGAAGACTGGATGGCGGCTTGGCGGGAAGAGTTGTTTCTCCATCAGAAGCGGATTTTAAGGCGATTGTGGGACTATGCGCGGGAGACGGCGGGATTGGAGCAGGCCGTTCAATACGGAGAAGCGCTTCTGGCCTTGGATGAATGGGACCTATCGACGGTGCATCAACTGTGCAAGGATTGGAAAAGCATGGGCGATCATACCCGGGTCACTCGTATCTGCGAGCGCTATTTCCGGAGGATAACGGAAGATTCGGAGGAAATCCCGCCTTGGATGCGCGAATTCTTGGGGGCTTGAACCGTTTCCAGGGAGGAAGGCTTCCATGAAACGGATCGTCAAGGACAAGTTGATCGGGGAATTTGTACTCCTTTTCTTAAAAATATCGGGGATCGGCGCGATCGTGTCCGCAGTGGGGCTGATGAACGGCGACTCCTGGCAATACATGATTCGCTTCGATGTGTGGATGATTTTTCTATCTATGGCCGGTTTTATTATCTCCTTCGCCGGTCTGGTCCAGTTCCGGTTCGGGAGACTGTTCCACCTGTTTCAAACCGGGGCCCCCGCCGGTGCCGCCTTGACTCCGGACGAAATCACCCGGTGCGCGGGGATGTGTCTGAGGCTTCCTTTCGCGCTGTTTCGCGGGTTTCTTGGCTTTGGCGTCGTCTATGCCGCGTTTTATTTGGTCACCGAATGGTGGGTGAACCGCACCCTGCTTCATTATCGGGGATGGGACTGGATCTGGTTTTTCAAAAATTTTCTTTTTAAAGCGGGCTTGGTGTGGTTGTTGGCACTGATGCTCTATAACGGCACGCGGCGCATTTTGCGGCCCATTCTGGCTTGGCTGGCCGAATCCAGTCCCGTGGGTTTGGGCGTCAGCATGTCTTTGAGGCGGCGGTTGGTCGGCGTTTCTGTCTCCCTCACAGTGATGATGGGGATGCAGTACATCTACCTCCAGCTTGGTCAACCCGATTCCAGTCGGGTTCTTCCGGGCCTTCTGGGCTTTTTTGTGTTGTTCCTGATCTTGTCCTACCTGTTTGTCCGCTCGGCCGTTGACGACACCATTCGGGACATCGATCAGGTCAGGACCAGCCTGGCGCAATTCAACCGAATGGATTTCCCCCATTCTTTGCAGAGACTCAAGGTCAACAGCGCGGACGAGGTGGGTGATCTCAAAATCCAATTCAATGCGTTACAAGAAAAAACGGAGCGCCATTACCGCGTTCTTTCCCGGGACCTGGCTCTGGCGCATCGCGTTCAGGCATCCCTGTTGCCGCCGTCCCCGCTCAGGGCGGGGTCCGTGATCGTCCAGGGTCGTTCGGTGAGCGCCGCGGACCTCGGCGGGGACTTCTATGATTTTGCACCGGTCGACGATCACACCGTCGCTGTGATCATCGGGGACGTGGCCGGGAAGGGCCCGCCCGCCGCATTGGTGACGGCGACCGTGTTGGGACTGTTTCGCGCGGAAATCCGTCACGGTGGATCGCCCGGGGAATGGTTGCGGCGGATCAACGGATCGATCAGCGACGTCCTGTCCCTCGGACTGTATGTGACTGCGGCCGTCTTGACCATGGATGTCCGCAGCGGGCGGTATCGCTATGCCGGCGCTGGACACCTGCCGCCGCTTTGTATATCGGAAAACGGGACCAGGGAATGGGAAACCGCTTCGTTGCCCCTCGGCCTCGGCATTGAACAGTCGTTTGAGGAGCTTTCCGGCACCATCGCCGACGGAGAGTGTCTGGTGTTTTATACGGACGGGGTGTTGGAGGCGAAATCTCCGGATGGGAAAATCGTGGGATTCGACACCCTGTACCGGTGGGCGGAAGCTGCATATAGGGCCCCCGCTGATATCTTGGACTGGATGACCGCGGCTTTGGAGACTCACCGCGGTTGCGCGAGCCGGTTGGATGACGAAACGATCGTTGTTTTGCGGTACGGGGCGCGGGGGTTGACCGAACCTTTCGGTCAGTTTACGGTAAGCCAAGTGCGTTAGACTCAAGGCAAGGGTGTGCAACGGTCCGAGGGATGAACGGAGGCGATCGGGTGGTTTCGAATCAGAACCGGCGGATTTGCACGTCGTTGCCGAATCGGTTGGGTACGGAAAAGGAGGCCATGGCGTTGGTCGAGTCCTTCTTGGATGGGTTGGGCGCCGGCCAGGCCCGGCTGG
Source organism: Alicyclobacillaceae bacterium (assembly GCA_029961045.1). GTDB lineage: Bacteria > Bacillota > Bacilli > Kyrpidiales > Kyrpidiaceae > JASBVN01. The sequence goes on from JASBVN010000045.1 coordinate 3,838, forward strand.
ATGACCTCAAAACCCTGGTGTCCGAGGCCTGCCTGAATGCCATTGAACACGGCAACGGACTGGACCCGGCCGCGACGTACGATGTGGA
>JASBVN010000046.1 GCA_029961045.1 Alicyclobacillaceae bacterium
GTAGAAGCCGGTGTCGCGAGGTTCTCGGACAGGGGTTCGACTCCCCTCGCCTCCAAGAAAGTGCGAAGTTGTTCGCGCTTTGTTGGAGACGTGGGGAGTTCTGTTTGCAGTTCCTCCTGATTTTCCGCGACTCGGCTTAAATGCGCCGCGGCCGCCCCGTCCAGTAGGGTTGGCGCAAAATGCGGCGGACCACTTTACCGACCGCGCTCTTGGGGAGATGGTCGACAAACTCGATCGAATGGGTGCGTTTATACCCGGCCAAATATTTTCGGCAATGCTCGATCAGCGCCTCTTCCGCTCTGTTCTTTCAGCAGCACAAATGCCTTTCCCACTTCGCCCCATTGATCGTGGGGAATGCCCACCACTGTGGCCTCCAACACTGCGGGATGCTTATACAAACTTCTTCGACTTCCCGGGGATAGATATTGAACCCTCCGCTGATAAACATGTCGGACTTTCGATCGACCAGATAGACATATCCCTCGTTATCGACGTACCCCATATCGCGGGTATGAACTCATCCGTCTTTGATCGTATTTGCGGTCAGTTCCGGTGCCTGGGCATAGCCGATCATTTGCTGTGTCGAGCGAACCGCGATCTCGCCAATTTCGCCAGGGGGCACCGGTTCTCCCTGTTCATCAAGAATTTGCAGCTCGGTGACGGCGATTGGCCTTCCACAAGAGAGTAGGATGTGTTCGGCCTGCGGGTCGGACAGCGGGCGCTTGTGGTCGTCAATGTCCAAGACCGTTAAAATCAGCGGGCATTCCGTTTGACCATAATATTGAATAAATATCTTTGCACATAAGCTGATTGCTTTTTTAAGGTCTCGGACGGCATCGGCGAGGCACCGTAAATGATTTGACGAACCGAAGCAAAGGATACATCGGCCACGTCAGGGTGCGCCAAGAGCATGGTGATCATTGTCAGGACGAGGTTGAGCGTTGTCGGCCTAATGCGTTTGACCGCCTCAAGAAACTGCGCCGGATTAAATCCGGGCGAAATCGCGTTGGTCGCACCGCGAATCCAGTGCGGCAGAACGAGGGTGCCGGATGCGTGGGTGAGCGGTGCGGCGTGCAGCATGATATCGCCGCGATCGATTCGGATAGCCGTTACAATATTGGCCGTGATTGCGCTCCAAGTGGCTTGGGTGTGCACCGCCGCCTTCAACTGTCCGGTTGTGCCCCACGTGTATTGAATCGTTACAGGGTCGGATTCAGACAGCTTCACGCTTGGTTCATTATCGGTATAACGCACCATTTCTGCCTGTGCCGCCAGCATCCAGTCCGCATTCGCCATACCCTCAATGAGTACTGGCTACCGGAGCGTCGGAACATGTTGCCGCAAGTGATCCGCCTGTTGAGTAAAATATTCAGAAAAGATCAGCGCCTTCGCTTCGGTTTCCCGTACCATGTGTTCCAGCTCGCGGAGCGACAGCCGGGTATTGAGCGGAACCCGGACCAGTCCGGACAGAATCATCGTGAAATCAATCGCCACGCTGTGCGCCGAGTTGGCCAACAAGAATGCCACGCGATCGCCTTTTTGAAGTCCCAGATGAAGCAAGAAACTTGCCAACCGGTTGGCGTAGGGGTACACTTCCGAAAATGTTAGGGACGTATCGCCGAACCTGACGGCATGTTCATCGGCAAAATAGACGGCTCCCCTGCGGATCAATTCGCTCGCGATCATCATTCCCTTGATCCCTTTCTCCATCGCGTCTTCCGATTCAACGTTTTGACGGTGAACTTTGCCGGTTAGCGAGGTCGACACGGGCGTTCAGGTGCTGCGGGAATCCTGCCGCTTGCGCTGCCGAAATCGGTCGAGTCCTTCTCGCGTTTCCTCACTGCGGACGTACGGCATGCCGAGTTGGTTTTCGATGCGCAAACTTTCCTCAAGGGACAAACCCCAGCCTCATAGTGCCGTCTGCTTGTCTGTCCGGAGCGAACCTTGCGGATAGGCGGCAATCTGTCCGGCCAGAGCAATCGCCCGGTCCTGTAGTTGATCCGGTTCGGTGATTTCGGTGACAAAACCCAATCATATGCGTCCCGGGCGTCGATTCTTCGCCCGGTCAGCATGAGGTCCATCGCACGCCCCCAGCCCAGGATGCGCGGCAATCGCTGCGTTCCCCCGTCGACCAGCGGCACATTCCATCGGCGCTCGAGTAACCCAAACTCTGCGTTGGATGATGCGATGCGGATGTTACACCAGGCCGCGGCGATGGTCGGTTTGAACACGTCGGTGAGTCGGGTAAAGCCGAGATATCCTGGACCGCTGTACACGAAGTCGGGGTCATATTGATCTTCGGGTCCGAGCGTGTCCACCGCGGCCAAATCCGCGCCCGTGCTGAAAGCGGTGCCCGCCCCGGTGAGAATCGCCACCTACGCTGCTGGATCATCGCGGAACCGTGTCCAGGCCGCATAAAGTCCCTCCGCCGCGTCGCCGTCGATACAATTCAACTTTTCCGGGCGATTGATGGTGATGACCGCCATGGCCCCCGGTGTACATACGTCACTTTATCCGTCATGGGTCGGCTCCACTCCTTTGATGTCGCTTCGGGTCGTTTCTTCCCGGTTCTTTTCGGCCGACAACTCCCCGTATTTTGTTTCAGCTGCATGAATGGCTTCGAGAAGATCGGCCTCTAACACTTTTTAGCTCGGCGATGCGATGGCACACCTCTTCCAGATGTTTGTAGGCATAACGCAACCCTTCTTCGTACTGGCGCTTTTCCGTCGGATCAATGTCGTAGAGTTGGATCAACACGGCGATTTCCTGCAAGGAAAAGCCGAGCATCTTCCCGCGAAGGATCATTTTAAGCCTCGCCCGGTCGCGACGAGAATAGATGCGGTGGTTGCCGGTGGTGTGGCCGGGCTCAACAAGTCCGAGTCCCTCATAATACCGAATCGTTCTCGGACTGATCTGAAACTCCTGAACGAGGTTGCAAATTTGGTATTCTCGTGGTTCCGACGGTACGCGTGTCCCTCCCCCTTGCTTTTTGATCGTTTGCCGATTATAGCGCAAATGAATAGTGAAATATGCGAAGTCGGTGTAAAAAGTGGCGCT
>JASBVN010000047.1 GCA_029961045.1 Alicyclobacillaceae bacterium
ACCCTACATAGCCTGTCACCGGCCCTGTAATCGACGAGGTGATGATGATCCGGCCATATTCAGCCTTCTTTAAAAAATTTGGATGCCGGAACCATTCGATAAGCGATTGCCGGATCGGGAGGAACAAAACTACGTGGCGGCGCTGATCCTGGGGTTCAGCGGTCGGATTTTGACGGACGAACAGATGGAACGTCTGAAGGGGGAGTTGAGGATGACCGACCTGCTGAAAGCCATTGAGCGGGAAGCGATGGAAAAGGGTTTGCAGGAGGGATTGCAACAAGGGTTGCGGCAAGGCCGGCAAGAAGAAAAACGGGAAGTCGCCGAACGGTTGTTTAAGCGGGGCGCGTCGGTGGCGGACGGGGTGGAGATCACGGGGCTTTCGGAAGCCCAGGCCGAAGAAATTCGGCGGAATCTAAGCCAATAAGACAGGCTCGCATCCCAAATAGAATTTGGTGTTCCAACCCCTCTCCTGGAAAGAGGGATTTTTTTATGCCCACCAGAAAGATGCCTCTGAAGGGCATTATCTCAAAAACGTTCACCGTACCTGCTCATGGAGTAGTGTACTGGAACAGTAGCGTCCTGAAACGTATCGGTTGACCTGCGTTACGACATCCAAGGATATAGCGATCCCACCTGCATCATCTAGCTACTCAGACACCATCATGTGCTGGCCGGCCCGCTTCTCGTCCTGTGGGTAACAGCTCACCTTGGTTGGCGGGTCGGTCTGTTTGCCGAAGTACGTGGAATCTGCACAACCGGACCTTACAGTACTGCGACCTATGAACATGGAGCGCGTTTTATTATGATGATACCTGAACCCGATGTCCGGAAAGGGTGGAGAACGGTTCGTGGAACCCATTCGCATTCTCATCGTCGAAGATGACCGGGAGATCAACCGGTTGATCGCGACCACGATGCAAAAGGAAGGATATGGGGTGAAATCCGTCTTCACGGGATGGGAGGCCGTCTCGGCGTTGGATTCCGCGGCCTACCAGTTGGTGATTCTGGATTTGATGCTGCCCGGCCTCGACGGCTATGAAGTCTTGCGGCGCATCCGGGAGAAAGGCAACGTGCCCGTGCTGATTTTGTCCGCGAAAAGCGACGAGGTGGACAAGGTGCTGGGGCTCGGACTGGGCGCCGACGACTATTTGACCAAACCGTTCAGCATCGCCGAGCTGGTCGCCCGCGTCAAGGCGCAACTGCGCCGGTATTTGTATCTCAACGAGGCCCATGACGCAAGCCGGGAGGAGCCCCGGGTCCTCCGGTATCGCGATCTGGAACTCAACCCGGCGACCTATGAAGTGCGGGTAGGCGGTCAAACCAAGTCGCTGACGGCCAAGGAATTCGAACTGCTGAAGCTGTTACTGGCCAATCCCGGGCGCGTGTTCACGAAACAGCAAATTTTTCAGGCGGTGTGGAAGGAGGATTACCTGTCGGACGAAAATACGGTGATGGTCCACATCCGGCGGCTCCGCACCAAAATCGAACCGGATCCCTCCCGCCCGACCTACATTCAGACCGTGTGGGGTATCGGCTACAAGCTGGGGGAGGGGAGTTCGCGATGAGCGCTTGGGCAATCGCCCTCGGCTTTCTGTGCGCGTTTCTGGTCGCGAGGCACGTTACCATCGCCGGCGAGTTGCGCGCCATCATCCGCACCGCTGAAGACATCCGGCAGGGCAACCTGAACCGGAGGTTTCACGTGCATACCTCCCACCGCCTCCTGCAACAACTGGGCGGCGCGCTGAACGGGTTGGTCGACCAATTTCAGCGCATGTCGGAACGGACGCTCTACCTCGAAGAAGCGCGGAAACGGATGATCTCCAACATGTCGCACGACCTGCGCACTCCCTTGACTTCCTTGTTGGGCTACGTGGAGGCGCTGCAACGGGACGGGAACTTGACCGCTGAGGAGGCGGCCCAGTACCTGGACATCATCGCCGCCAAAGGCCGCCGGATGGCGGAGCTTGTCGAGGAATTTTTTGAATTGGCCAAGCTGGAGGCAGAGGACGAGCCCATCCAGTTGCAAAAGATCAATCTGTGTGAACAGGTTCGGGAAGCGGTGCTGTCCTTTTACCACCAGTTCATGCAGGCCGGCATTACCCCGGACTTGCAGATTCCGGAGGAGCCGTTATACGTGCGGGGGGACTCCAACAGCATCGAGCGGATCATGAACAATCTTTTGGCCAACGCGCTGCGGTACGGAAAGGACGGAGGGGTGATCGGCGTCGCTGTGCGGGAAGAGGCGGACCGCGTGCGGGTGGATGTGTGGGATCGCGGCAGGGGCATTGCGGAAAAAGACCTGCCTTTTATTTTTGACCGGCTGTATACCGGGGAGGCTTCCCGCAACGCCATGTTGCAGGGCACCGGGTTGGGGTTGACGATCGCGAAAAAATTGGTCGAGCGGCAGCAGGGCGAAATCGCGGTCAGCAGTGTGCCGGATGAAAAGACGACTTTTTCGTTCTGGCTGCGAAAATGGATGTAAGAAATTCGTAAGGGACGGTTTATCGGCATGTAAGGGGTGTCCTGTATACTGGTCTTCCGGTGAGGGGGGATCCGAATGGACTATGTGTTGCGAACCCGCCAGTTGACGAAAAAATACCGGGGGCGCGCCGTTGTCCGCGGCGTCAATATGACCATCCGGCCGGGGGAGATTTACGGATTCCTCGGTCAAAACGGCGCCGGGAAGACGACGACGCTGCGGATGATCATGGGGCTGATCCGGCCGACATCCGGGGAGGTCGAACTGTTCGGCGAACGGCTCGGCAAGGGCAACGGCCGGCTGTTGGAGCGGATCGGGTCGATCATCGAATTCCCCGGATTTTATCCGAATCTGACGGCCGCGGAAAATTTGGAGATCCACCGGCGGCTCATGGGCATGGGAAACCGCGACTGCATTGAGGAAGCGCTGGATGTGGTCGGGCTGTCCGAAGTGAGGAACCGCAAAGTGAAAACATTTTCCCTCGGCATGAAACAGCGGTTGGGCATCGCGCGGGCGCTGTTGCACCATCCGGAACTGCTGATCCTGGATGAACCGACGAACGGGC
>JASBVN010000048.1 GCA_029961045.1 Alicyclobacillaceae bacterium
GTCTTTGATCCGATCGACGATAAACAGGTATCCGTCTTCATCCATGTACCCGATACAGGGCGAATCGCGACAGCCGGCGGGTCCGGATCCCCTTGGGACATGGTGCGGGCAAAACTCGACCAACCTGGCCCGAGAGCTTCCGAATCGACCGGTCGGAAGGGCGACGTCAATTCTCCATCCCCGGTGACCAAGACACGCCTGACCGAAGTCTGAGACAACACCTGGCGGATGACGTCGGCCAACCGTTCATGGGTGATCACCATCGCCGCATCGCAATCCCGGAGTTGAAATGCGATATCATCGGGAGGGAGCAGCGGACTGACCGGACAAAACACGGCACCGCTCAGCAGAATCCCGTAATACGCGATCATATACTGAGGAGTATTGAACAGGTGAACGGCCACAACGTCCCCCTTCCCGATCCCATTCTTGCGCAAAGCGGACGAAAAACGCAACGCATTCCGATACAACTCATGGAACGTATAGGAAACCGTTCCATAAACCAGGGCCGTCTTCGTTCCAAATTGTTCGACGCTGCCTTTGAGAATCGCCCCCACCGGCACCTCGGGATAGTCCAACGACACGGGCAAACCCTTGGGCCAGTGCCGATGCCACACCCGCTCCACCATCCCGCACCTCCCTGCCCTTTTACACAGGGTTTTTTACACACCATTTTGACATTATTTATTATATCATAAAAATCGAGCAAAACAAGAAGATCGGTCGTGATGCTCTGCCGGCGAATCACCGCGTGAACCGTCCGCCTTTCGACGAAGCCGGAACGGCCTCTCGTCCACGGTACAGAAAGACGGCGGGGACTATGACCAGCCAGCCGAAAACCACCGCGGCAAAAAAGGCGTCGTGAAAAGCCAAAACCGATGCCGCCCGCTGAACGGATTGAACCAGATACAGCGTGGTCAACTGCTGAGCTTCCCCGACGGAGTGACCCATCCCCTGCCAAAAGGCGCTCACCTGATTCGATGCCTGCTCCGCGGGAGACCCCAGAGTGACGGCCTCGGCATACCTGTTCAGGCACACGGGCTGTCTTTCCTGAAGAATCGTCGTCAACAGAGCAACACCGAAGGCACTGCCGATCTGACGAACAAGGTTCAGAAAAGCCGAGCCCTGGTTGACCAAGACATCCGGAAGTGTACTGTATGCCATCGTGACGGCGGACATAATACCCAGCCCCAGCCCGCAACCGACCACAGCCAGATGAAGTTTGACGGCAAAAAGATCGGTGTCCGCCTCGAGCCCGGTCAAGGACATCATCCCGACGGTCATCACCAGGGCGCCGGCAATGGTTAACACACTTGCTCCGAGCCGGGGAGAAGGAAAGCGCTTACCGGAATCAGCCGGGCGGCTCCCACCACCTCGGGGATCAACGTGATTCCGGTTTTTACAGGTCCCATCCCGAGCAGCTGCTGCACAAACAAGGGGACAAGATAGAGGCTACCGAAGAGGCTCATCATAAAGAAGAAGGTCACCATAGCGGCGGAGGTATAGATGCGCCGGCGAAACAGGCGCAGATCCAACAGGGGAACCGCCGCCCCGGCTTCCGTATCACCCCATCTTCATGCGTTATCCACGGCCACTTCCGGTTCCACCAAAACCTCAACGTTCCCCCGAACCGCACGGGAAATCATACACGCCTGCTCGGCCCGCTCCGCCGCCTGCCGGGCCCGCTCCACCTGCTCCGCCGTCGCCCCGGCCCTCAACCCGATTCGGGGCCGGTGCAGGATTCTTTCGAACCGGAGTCCGCCCTCGGTATTCACCACACCCTCGGTCACCAGACTGATCCCCGTAACGGGCAATTCCCGCCGTTCAAGCACCGCAGCCAGGGTAATCAAGTAACACGTGGCCGCCGCCCCGGTCAACATTTCCTCCGGATTCGTGCCTACTCCCGGTCCATCCAGCTCTGCAGGAGCAGACACCGCCGTGCGCAACTGGCCCACGGCGATTTCGCCTTCTCCGTTGCGCCCGCCCTGCCAACGAGCGCTCAGCACAAACCGATGCTCTCCCATCCGGATTCTCCTCTCCCTCTCACGTAGCATCACGATCACGGCCGACCGCCGCTTCCTCCTTCGGTGTCCCGATTATACCACGTATCACCGCCGCACGCCGACTCTGCACTTGGTCGCCCATTCCACGCACCATCCCTGCCCGTCCTGGCAACGATCATCGCGACAACGGCGACAGAACCGGCCACGCCCGCGATGTGGAGCACAGGGTATCGGACACTGATCCCTACAAACCGGCGAATATTTACGGGGGCCTCCTTTCACCGGGTGGAGGGCCCCTCCCCAGCCGAAATGTCGTCCCCCGGCATACACATCCTCCATCCCGATGTTTGGACTGTACTCCGGAACCGAACCAAGAGGAGTGGATCTTACCCCTCGCCCTCCACCCGCTCCATCACCGCCCGGTGGAGACGATCCAACAGCTCCCGGGCATCCGCATCATCCCGACCCCGCAC
>JASBVN010000049.1 GCA_029961045.1 Alicyclobacillaceae bacterium
AAACCCTCGCTGTCGTTCCACATCCTCTCGAACTCTCCATCCCACGCCTGAGCCATCGCCGGGTCCCGGATCACCACCAACACCTCGTCGTTGTCCGTGCTGGCGGCCGTCGTGTAGTTGAACGACCCGGTGGTCACCACGGCCTTGTCGGCAATCGTGACCTTCAGGTGCATCAGCCCCTTGTGGGTGTTGACCTTGATCGGGATGCCGGCGTTTTTCAAAATTTTCAGCGCCTCCTGCTGGGTGCGGTTTTGCGCCTCCTGCTGGTCGGTGATGATCCGCACCGCGACGCCGCGTTTCTTCGCCTGTTCGATCGCCTTGACGATATCCGGCTTCGTGAGGCTGTAGATCGCGATATCGAGACTCTGCTTGGCCGAGCCAATCACGTCCTCCAGCTTCTTCTCCGGATGCTGCCCAGCCCGGGTAAAGGCCCAGTCTATCTGCGTCGGGGCACCGGCCGCGGTTTGGGTGGAAGCGGTGTGGTCCGACGGCAGGGCCGCCGTGCCGCACCCGGCCAAAAGCGAAGCACCCAGGATGAGGTTCAGGAAAGCAAACTTGCGCATGAACTCACTCCTTTTCCGTTCCAACCGTTTCACGCAACTGCACCTTCTTCCCAACGGCCCGAATGATTCCCGCAAGGACATCCAACGCAGTTACCGGATACGTGGACGTGCTCTCTCTTTGAGCTTGCTGTTTCAATTGCCTTTCCGGCGGCTTTCGCCAACCGACGGGAAGCTCGTATACCTCCACGAAAGTCCGGTGCCAATTCCTCTCGGCCTCCGGATCATCGCAAGTATACCTGCCCGATCCTTTACGAAGGCTGCGTGCCACCTTCAAGCTCCTTGTGATCCGAATCTTCGTACTGCGCCATCGAAGATCCGTACTCTGCTCCACCACCGCGTATCTTGCCATCCCACGCGCCTCCTTTTGGCTAGAACAAGAATTCGTCCTTCTTCCACACGCACTTGCCCGTTTTCTGGATTTCCTCGCCAAAAAAGTTTTCTGGATCTCTAAACTCTTCCGGCGAAAACCCATGAACCTCAATATTCGGCACATCAGACCTGTTCCGCATCTGATAAAAATCCCACAACCCCCGGTAGAGACGGCTCATCGGATCCACAAAATTGTCCCGGAACTGCGAAGAAACCACGGCCAAGTCGATGTCGCTGTCCTCCGTCGGTGTCCCATGGACATAGGACCCAAACAGCCAAATCTCTTCAACGTCGAATTCTTTCACAATCAGGCTGACATACGCCCTCAAAATGTCATTCAGTTGAGTTGTTGTGTACACCATTGGATAAACTCCCCCGATCTGCGAGGTAATTCACGGAAGAATTCTTTGGGAGTGGTCTTCAGTATTTTCCCTCTGGCCGAAGGATACCTTCCCTGAATGTTAAAGGCGCTAAGGTCTGTAAGAAATTTCAACTGTTCAGGGGATAGATCCAATTTTGCCAAGGCAGCCAATGTAACCAAGTTGTGTATTGTGGGCGGAACCTCATTGGTATGTTGCGCCACCAATGCTTTGAGGGCCTTTTCTACTGCCAGATGGGCCATGAATGCACCCTCAAGAGGCATTCTTTTCCGCATAAGGTGAAACGCGGCGGGCAATGTTTCGTACGCTTCCCGCACCCAATACCTTACACGTTTGTTTTCGATTGCGGAAATATCGACAGCGGGCATATGCTTCGCACAGGTCGGTCCAACACCACGATTCACACTCTCTGAATTCTTGAGTGGTCTCCCGCAGATTTTACACACTGTCATTATACCGCCCCTCTCCGCTTAGGTACCGCCCGCCACGCCCGCCACGACCTGACCCGGATCTCGGGGCACCCGCGGGAATCGAGCCATACGTAAATCCATCCCTCCCGGTCTTCCCGAGTATCCCGGACCCACGCCCGCTCGTAGAAGTTTTTCTGGCCCGGACCCCGGTACCCTTCCAGCCAGTCCATCGCCTTTAGCCCCTCCGGAGTCACCTCGAACCACTCGCCTTCAATCTCTCGCCCCGCCTCGTCCAGCACCAGCGCCGGATACGGCCCCACGTCGTACAGCCGTCCCCGAACCCGGCCCGGGCGGACACTGAGCAGGTACGGGGCCGCCACCCGGTGGTTCGGCTCGCCGGTGAGCAAGGTGCCGTACACGAACACGCTAATCATCCGTCCTCCGCCTCCGTTCCTCCCTGAGTTTTTCAAATTCCTTCCTTCCTTTCTCCCGTTCCTCTGGGAGCGCCTTCGCCCAGGTCAGACCCATCCGGATCGCCGTCTCGATCCGCCAGGCCACGCCGTCGTCCCGCACGTCGATGAGCTCTCCATCGAAGACCACGTAATCGGCCTTGT
>JASBVN010000005.1 GCA_029961045.1 Alicyclobacillaceae bacterium
CCGCGACCTACTGATTACAAGTCAGTTGCTCTACCTACTGAGCTACGCCGGCAAGTAAGTCACGGAATTCCGGACCGCTCCCAGCCCTCTCAGAAATCCACTCTTTATTATATTCCAGATCCACTCGCCGCCGCAACCCCCCCGGGCTGGTTTCCGGCGGCAAGAAATAATGTACCACATCCTCAATGCCTAGGCAAGATCTTTTTCAGCATTCCCACCCAGCCAGAATGTTCTGGAATAGCAAGTCCCGCTTCTCCCAGAAAGCGGGAAGGCAACATCCTTCTTCCGTCCATCCATTTTGGGACACATAATACCAACCGATTTCGCGCCCGCGTAATCGCGACATAAAGAAGCCGGCGTTCTTCCCGAAGTTCCTCCGCCGATACCGGAACGCCTACCCGTCCTTCCCCCCGGCGGCCTTCCCCCGCCCGACCATACGGGATCCGCCCCTCGACCACGTTTAAAATGTAGACCGTATCGAACTCTTTGCCCTTGCTCCCGTGAAAAGTGAGGAACTCCGGCAAAACCGAACCGGAGGGCGCCATCGGCAACCGGCCTCCCTCGCGCATCAGCCTCCACACAGGCGCCAGTTCCCCGTTGGTCCGGGCCAAAATCGCACAGGAACGGCCGTTCATAACATCAGTCCCCGCCGATCGGATAACCCACCTCCACTGCCGGAACTCGTCGCGGAAAAGGATCACATCGGGCGGTGGACCAGGTCGCAAAGACCGCACCGGTTTGCGCATGGAGTCTTCATTGTAGGCGATCAACCGGTTTGCGCATGAAACCAAACCGTCGTGAGCCCGATGATTCACCGACAAAGAAAACACCGCCGCATCCGCATCCCGACCGCAACGCTGAAAATACCCCGGTTCCGCCCCCCGGAAGCGGTAAATCGACTGATCGTCGTCACCGATCAAAAACAGCGCCGCTCCCCTCGCCAACCTTTCGATCAAGGCCGTCTGAACGCCGTTTAAATCTTGCGCTTCGTCCACCAAGACCGCCTGCCAAGGGATGTCGATCCCGGCGGGTGACGCCAACCGCTCCAGCGTTCGGATCAAGATATCGTCAAAATCCCATAACCCCCGCCGCTCCAATTCCCGCGCGTAAGCCTCCCGCCATTCTCCCCGGTGGTCTTGCGGCTCCGAACAGCCGCCCATTTCGACGCTGCCCTTGATCCGCGCCAATTCCCTGAGAAATTCGCCTCGCGTTACGCCCGCACCCCGCAGCAGAACGCGGTCGGCGATCTCCCGCTGTTCCGCAGGGCTCAAGATTCGCGGTACTTCTCCCGTCGTTCGGATCCACCACCTCAACATTCTCGAGTGCAGGGTACCGATTTCCATTTCCCGGACCACCTTCGCCGGCAGCCGACCGGCCAACCGGCGCCGCAGTTCGTCCGCCGCTTGACGGGAAAAAGTGGTCACCAAGACCCGCTTCGGGTCGAGGCCAACAGCTTCCAGTAAAAAGAGCACCCGACCCGTCAGCACCGTCGTCTTCCCCGATCCGGGCCCCGCATACACCACAATCCGCCTGGCCGGACACAACACCGCGGCCCACTGCTCCTCGGTCAGGTTCCACCCTTCGGCCTCCATCCGCCTCCGCCAAACTTCCGGCGGGACCCGGCCGTCAATTCCCGGGTCCATGCCGTCGATCACCGAAGTTCCACTCTCCCGACTCCCCTTCACACCGAGCGCTCCACCGTTCCACGAACAACTCCAACGCCCGCCTCCTCCGGCGGAGAGTTCGCGCCTGTTCTAGAAGTCGCCGAATGGCGGGCCCGTCCCCTTGTTCGAACAGAGCCCGAAACTCGGCCTCCCATTGGGATTCCCTCCGTTCCCAAAGCGCGATGACGTTTCGCAATCTCGCGAACCGCCGCTCGATCATCCGGCCTCTCCTCCGTCACGGCGCAGTAGCGACCGCTTCACTGGATTCACCTTCCCGGGAATGGGCACACTCCTCCAACTTCGCAATCCAGTGCACCACGATCCGCCTTTCCCCCATCAGCCGTTCGATCCCTGCGAGATCTTCCCTGTGAAAGCACGCCAGAGCCTCTTGCGAAATCTGGTCCTCCCGTTGGCGCAAACGGGCCAACTGTTCTTGAATCAACCGAATGGTTTCCTGCACCAATTGCTCCGTCGCCGACGCCGCCACCGCCGTCGCCTCCCCTTCCGGTCGATCATTGTCGCTCGTCCGATCCTCCGGTTTTCGATCTTCCGCCGCCAAATCCCCTTCCCCGGGTACGGCCCGATCCGTTAGAACCCATTCTCCGTTTTCAAGGCGGGCAAACCGCCAATCCCCGTCCAAATCGACCCTCGACATCAATTCCCCGCGGCTCCGGTGGGTGGCCGTTTGGAGATGACGGAGAATATCTCCCAGCTTCACCGGCTGATTTCCCGCCGCCATGTAAGCGTACGCCAGATCGTTCAATTCCGATCCGGCCGCTCGATTCAGCGTCCAGCCGTCTTCCGTCCGGAGGAACGCCCCCGAACCGCTGGTCAAGGCGTGCTCTAGACGCTGGCGGAGCTCCTCATCGGTCAAATCGCTCCTCCCCATCTCCCGCACCGCATGGAGGAGTTCATCGAGGGTCATCGCCCGCCGGGCCTCAAACAGTGCCCGCTTCAAACCTCCCTCAATACTGTACCGAATCGGGCGGGTCGCCGTTTCCGCCATCGGTCTTACCCCCTTCTTCCCGTTGGCTAGTAGTTTCGACACCAATCGTCAAAATCCTGTTTTCCCCACGGCCCGGCTCTGCGGTTCTTGCATTTTCCCCGGTAACTCGTGTACAACTAGAGCGAACCGCAAACGTTGGATATCCCGGAGGGGGACCGCGTCGATGAAAATCTTCGCCATTGCTGATCTTCATCTGTCGTTCAGCACGCATAAACCCATGTCGGTCTTCGGGGAACCGTGGGAAGACCATCCCCACCGGGTGGAAATCGAGTGGCGCAATCGGGTGCGGGACGGCGATTGGGTGCTGATCCCGGGAGACATCAGCTGGGGAATGCGTTTGGAAGAAGCCATTGCCGATCTGGAATGGATCGCCCGCCTACCGGGCCGAAAGGTGCTCCTGCGAGGAAACCACGATTACTGGTGGCCGGGCATCACCCGTCTCCGCCGCTCCCTCCCTCCCGGACTGTACGCCCTCCAGAACGACAGCATGGATCTGGGAGAGGGCATCGCCCTGTGCGGCACCCGGGGGTGGATTTGCCCGGGCAGCCGGGACTTCACCGAACATGACGAGCGGATCTATCTGCGGGAAGTGCACCGTCTCGAACTTTCTTTACAATCCTCCTCTGGAGCTTCCCAGAGGTGGGTGATGATGCACTACCCCCCGGTTAACGAATATCACGAACGAAACGAAATGATCGATCTCATGGAACGGTACGGCGTGACCCGGTGCATCTACGGCCATTTGCACGGCAACGGACACCGCCACGCCTTGCTCGGCACCCGATTTGGCATCCGATTTCACCTGGTCTCCTGCGACTACCTTCGCGGACGGCCGGAACAACTTTGGCCAGAAGAGGAACGGGACCGGAGGCAGCCGGACGGGAACCCATAAAACATCGATTATGGAAAAAGACGCCTTTTTAGGCGCCTTTTTTTAATTTCAATTTACGGTGTGCTGCCACCGAAACGCTGTACCGGTGGACCCGCTCCTCCTCACCGGTTCAAAATGAGTCGGAACGCCTCTTCGCGAAGCTTGCCGTCCTCGAGAAACACGCCCCGGACGGCGCTGGTCACCGTTTGGCTCCCCGGCTTGTTCACGCCCCGCATGGTCATGCACATGTGTTCCGCTTCCAGCACCACCACGGCCCCCCGGGCCTCTAGCTTGTCCATAATGACGTCGGCCACCGTCGAGGTGATCCGCTCTTGCAATTGCGGCCTCCGGGAGACCGTTTCTACCAGCCGCGCCAATTTGCTCAACCCTGTCACTTTGCCCCCACGGGGTAAATACGCGACATGGGCCTTTCCAAAAAAGGGAACGAGATGATGTTCGCACATGGAAAAGAACGAGATATCGCGAACCAGCACCAGTTCCTCGTGGTCGATGCTGAACACGGCATTGAGTTCGCTGGCGGGATCCCGATGCAGACCGCAAAAAATCTCCTGGTACATGCGGGCGACGCGGGCGGGGGTATCGCGCAACCCCTCCCGGTTCGGATCCTCCCCGATCGCCTCGAGAATCATCCGAACGGCCGCCTGAATCTTGTCGAGATCAAACTCCACTGTGCAGTCACTTCCCTTCTCTATTCCCCCCATTTCGGCGGCACCAGATAGTGAACACTATAACATAAGAAAAGGACAATTCCAAGGCGCGGGGATGCGGAGGGATCACCGCCCGCCTGCTCCGGGCGGGCTGCCCTGGCCGGTCGAAGGATTGGTCTCTTCTTCAGGTGTCTGTAGAGCCGGGGGCGGTACCGGTGTCGGTGTAGGCTTGCGTTCCTGGTCGCGATTCGAATTGCCCCCTTCCCGGTTCCGGTCCTCGTTCGGTTTACGCTTGTCCTCGCCCGGTTTTTCAGGCGGAGTGGAGCCTGTGGTCTGGCCGACCGATACTTCTACCACGTTCGATCGACTGATCTCCACCCCGTTGGCGTCCACCGCTGCGACGACATAGCTGTACCGCTTCCCGGGAGCCACGGAGGGGTCCGACCAGGGAGGCCGAGTCACCGTCGACATCAGCACAAAGGACTCCGCTCCGGCACCCGCTTGATCCGAACGGTAGATGCGATAGGTCACATCGCCGTCCAAGGGTGTCCACCGCAGATCGACCCGCTTGCCGTCGGCGGACACCGCGGCCGCCAGATCGTCGATGACCCGATGCTCCTTCGGTTGATCTTCCTCCGGCGGCGGCACATTGATTCGACCGAAATCAAAGCGGCTCGGTTTTGTGTTTTTCAACGCCGCCGACATCATGTTCTGGAACACCGCGGCCGCTTTGCCGCTGCCGTATTCGCCCTGCTGGTTTTTGTTGAGCGGAATATAGTTGAAGCCCTCCGGCGGGCCGAGCCACACCGCCCCCACGTATTCCGGCGTGTAACCGACAAACCACAAATCGGTGTTCATGCCGGGAATCGGATCGTATTCCTGGGTTCCGGTTTTCCCGGCGACATCCCGCCCCGGAATTCGCGCCGCCGTGCCGAGCCCCCGCTCTACGACGCTTTTCAGGAGATCCGTCATAATCTGCGCCGTTTCCGGCCGCATGACCTGGACCGGAGCATAATCCGGCTGAATCAGCGTCCGGCCGTTTCCGTCGACGATTTTGGTGATGGCGTGGGCCTTTACCAACTGGCCGCCGTTGTCGAAGGCGCTGTAGGCCTGTGCCATCAGAAGGGGCGACGCGCCCTTCGACGTCGCGCCCAAGGCCACCGCCAAATGGGAGTAATCTTCCTCCGTGACGGGTAACCCCAGCCTCTTCGCGAAATCGAGGCCGGTTTTCACCCCGATCTCGTTCAACAGCCACACCGCCGGCGCGTTGAGCGACTGCTCTAGCGCATACCGCAAGGTGACCGTCCCCTGATAGCGATTGTTCCAGTTGTGGGGTTCATAGGCCCCGGCTCCCTCTCCGTATTTGCGCAAACGATCCTCCAATAGGGAGTTCGGCCCGTACCGCCCCGTCTCGATCGCCGGTCCGTACACGACCAGCGGTTTGATCGTCGAGCCGGGGCTCTGACCGTGTCCTCCGTTGGCCACGAAGTTGTTCATGGTGGCATAATTGAAGCCCCGGAAGGTCTTGTACTCCATCCCGCCGATCAGTCCGGCGATGCCCCCCGTCTTCGGATCCAACACCACGGCGGCGCTCCGCGGCAGTTTTCCGTTGGGCAACGCAAAAAGAGACGTTTTGCGAAACGTGTCCTGCATCGCCTCCTGCACCGTCGGATCCAAAGTCGTGTAAATCCGGTAGCCGCCCCGCATGATCTCATCGGCGCTGATGCCGAGATTTTCCGCTTCTTCTAAGACATAATCCAAGTACCAAGGGTACTTGTTGGCGTCGTCCGCCGGCAGACCGTTCTTCGGGGGAGTGGTGGGAACCGGTTGCGCTTTGGCTTTCTCCATCTGCTCCTGATCGATATACCCATATTTATACATGTTTTCCAAAACAATGTCCCGCCGCTGTTTTGCCGCATCGGGATTGACAAAGGGATTGTAGTAGGATGGGGCTTGCGGGAGTCCCGCGATAAGGGCGCATTTCGCCAAATCCCCGATCGGATCTTTTTGGCCGTTCAAGTCCTTGACCGAGACCCCGAAATACTGCCGGGCCGCCATTTCCACCCCGTATGCCTGGCCGCCGAAGTAAATCTTATTGAGATACATTTCGAGGATTTCATCTTTACTGTAATGACGTTCCAATTGGGCCGCCAAGATGATCTCCTGGATTTTGCGGCTGATCGTTTTATCATTGCTCAAGAAGACCCACCGGGCCAATTGCTGGGTGATGGTGCTGCCCCCTTCCACCTTCCCGCCGCTGATCACGTCCCGCACCAAAGCCCGCATCATCCCCCGGAGGTCGATTCCGGAATGTTGGTAAAACCGGTTGTCCTCCGTGGCGATCACCGCATTCCGCAAATTCATCGGAATATCTTTCAACGGGACGGGAATCGAACGGCTGGGGCGCAATGTAATGGCCGGCTGGCCGTATTTATCGTAAAGGATCGTGTCCTGGGCCGGATCGAGTTTGCTGGCGTCAAACGCCGGAATCGTCAAGGTGCACCCCACGGCAGCAAATACAAATGCCGTCAAAAAAAGGAGCAGCAAAATATATGCCTTCAACCGTTTTCCCATCCACCGACCACCTCTCCTGCATTCTACTTGACCGGAGAACGAATGGCGAACAGGCGGCATTCCCCTGCGCCGCCTTCCGCCGTCGCAGGAGGTCCTAGGCTTTCCCTCATCGGTTCGGAAGGGCGATTTTTCGCGATACCGGCCGAAGATTTCCGAAATCGGCCGATTCTGCGCCGGTCCAAGAAAAACCCCCAAGGATCCTCTGTCCTTGGGGGTGGAACCGGAGTCCGGCGGCCACCGCGCCTCACTCCGTCGCAATATCCTGATCGGTCTGCTGACTGGTCGGTTTCACCATGACGAAATGATTCTCGGGATGGTCGAGCAACCGCCGCACCGCGTCGGCCTCTTCGTGCTGCTTGGTGCGGACCAACTCGCGGAGGTACAGGTGGAGCAGTTCCTCCACGTCTCGCTTCCCGTGGGGATCCAAGGGCTGCAGCGATACCTTGGCCCCCTTCGCAATGCGCCGCTGCAGCGCCTCGACAGTCAGCCCCATCTCCGGTTGAACCCGCAAATACACCACGCCGCCGGTCATGCCGGAACAGATCCAGGGCCCGGGATCTCCCAGCACCAGGGCCCGGCCGTTGGTCATGTATTCAAAGGCGAATCCCTTGATGTTGGCCCGTGCCCCGATCAATCCCAGGGAATCGTCCACCGGCTCTTTCAGCATGCCGCCGATGATGACGTCGGCGCCGGACAACCGGATGCCCGCCCGCGAGTCGGCGTCTCCCTGGACGATGAACAGCCCCCGTTGCGCTCCGTAGGCCAAGCCCTTGCCCACAGAGCCGTCCAGTCGCTCTCCGCGCCGGTTGACGCCCTTCATCACGACGATTTTCCCGCCGAGGGAGCCCTTGCCGACCCCGTCCTGGGCACCGCCCTCCACTCGAATATGAACGCCGGCGGCATTGTACGCACCGAGGCCGTTCCCGGTGATGGATCCTTTGTTGAAATGGAGGTTCGCCTTCCGGAACCCTTTGAATTCGCCCCGCAGCCTGCCTCTGGTGACCGAGCCCGCCAAAAAACTGCCCAGTACCCGATCGTGAGCGGTGACCTGTTCGGCCTGTTGGGCCACCGTCTCGCTGCCGGCCGCCACTTCCAGAACCGTTTGGGCCGCAATCCGCTCGGTGAGGGAATTGGCGCCGACGCTGCTCATCCGAACCTTCGGCGCCCCACGCAGTCCCGCGTTCCAAGCGCTGAGGACCACCGGGGTCAACAGTTCCCGGACATCCAGCCGGTCGAGTTCGCGGGTCTGCTCCAGCAGGTCGGTGCGGCCGACCAAATCTTGGGTCCTCTTCACCCCCAGCTTGGCCGTCCACTCCTGCAACTCGCGCCCCATGCTCCGGAAGAACCGCACCAGGTTGGCCACCGCCGCGTCAAATTCCCGGGGGACGAACATCTTGAGGCCCTTTTCCTTGGCTTCCTCGATGGATTCGATCTGGGTGGCAATTCCGACGTGACACGTGTCCTTATGACAAGCCCGGCAACTGGTGCACCCGACAGCCACCATGGCCATCGTCGCATATCCGCACCGGTTTGCACCCAAAAGGATCATTTTCAAGGCGTCGAGGCCCGTCTTCAGGCCGCCGTCACACCAAATTTCGACCTGATCCCTCAATCCCGCTTCCACCAGGGCCACGTGGGCCAGCCGTACGCCGATTTCCGCAGGAAGCCCGACATGTTTCAAAGCGTGGGCCCTCGCCGCACCGGTCCCGCCGTCGTAGCCGCTCAGGGTGATGATGTCCGCGCCCGCCTTGGCAATACCCACCGCAATGGTTCCGATATTCGGCACGACCGGCACCTTCACGGACACACGAGCATTGGGATTGGCGGTCTTCAATTCGTCGATCATCTGGGCCAAATCTTCAATGGAATAAATGTCGTGGTTGTTCGACGGCGAAATCAAGTCGATGCCCGGCTGCGCGTTTCGGGCGGCCGCCACCTTCGGCGAAACTTTCGAACCGGGCAGATGCCCGCCTTCCCCGGGCTTCGCGCCCTGGCCGATCTTGATCTCCAGGAGATTCGCCGCATTGCAAAGTTCAATGTTCACCCCGAACCGGCCGGAAGCGATCTGAAGACCGCGATGCTTCGGATACTTGCCGATCATGTCTTTGATTTCTCCGCCTTCCCCGTTCATCGCGATCATGTCCAACTGCTTGGCCGCTTCCGCGTAGGCCCGGTACGCCACCTCATTTTGCGAGCCGAAGGACATGGACGAAATCAGGAACGGGAGACTGTGCTCGCCGACGGAGACGTCGACTTCCTCCGGCGCGACCTGGCTGTCTTTCTGTTCCTTCACGTCCATGACGTGCCGGAGGGAGATCGGATTCGTCCGTTCCATTTCCTGCAATTTTTCCGTGAACTGCTGGTACGGCTTCACGCCTTGAGCAGCATCTCCGGCCGCCTTCCAAATCCGCGGATAGTAATTGTACTGGCGAACCGGACGAGCCGGCGCTTCGCCGGCGGCAACGGCATACCGCTCCCGGGCGTCCTGTTCCAATTCGGCCCACCCGAGCCCAGCCCGTTCGGAGCCGCAGAAGTTAGGCGTCTCCAACACGGGAATCAGTTCCGGCTTCAAACCGATGGATGAAAACAGGCGATCATAGCCCCGCAGCTCGTGGATGCCAAGGGTAGAAATCACCTTTTCCATGCCCTTTTGCAAGGCGGTGTACAGGTTGCCCACCGCAGCCGCAGGATCCCCCGGAGCCAATTCCCACATCAAATAGGGGTTCACAGCGTCCGCTCCCAGGCCAATGGCCGTCACAATGTCGTGCAGGTTGCGGATCGCCCCGGACCGCAGGACCAGGCTCACCCGACGGCGGAGATTGTCCGCCTCCGCCGCCACCGGATGCCGTTTCAAAGCGAGGTGAACGGCCGAAACGATCAAATGCGGATCCAGCCACTGGCGGCCGTCCCGGAAAGCCCGTTCGTCGTCGATGACCAATAAATGCGCACCGGCCACCACCGCTTCCACCGCTTCCCGGCTCAACCGCTGCACCGCATCCCGCAACGATTCCTCCGCGCCGAACGTCGCATCGAGGGTGTATACCGCATAAGTGGACACGTCGAATTCCTTCAACAAATCCTCGAACAGATAGGTCCCCAGGCGGTGGGCCAAAGCGCGGTAGGCGTCTGCGGACAACACGGTCTTGGTGCGATGGCCTCCCAGCAACAAGGGCGTCTGCAATTCCACGCGCCGGGACGCCGCGCTCCGGTTTCGGCGCAACGACGGGCGCGGCCCCAGGACCACCCGGGTGGAAAAGTGTTCGATTTCCCGCTCCCGGTCGATGGCCGGATTGGTGACCACCGCCACCGTTTCCTTATAGTAATCGGCGAGGTTCTGACGCTCCCGCGACAGCGCCGCCAAAGGACCGTCGTACCCGAGGGAACGGATGGGCTCCGCTCCGGTTCCGGCTTCGAATTCGAGCAATTTCAGATCGTCCGCGTCCCACCCGAAGGCGGCGACCAACCGCTCCCGCAATTCGGGCTGGTCGGGAATTTCGCGGACCTCTCCAAAACCGGGCCCTTCGACGGCGGCCGAAGAGGCGCCGAATTGCAACGTCGCGCGGAACCGGTCGAAGGAGAACCGGCTCTTCGCCCGTTCCAGCACGACCCTCTGAAATTCGTGATAGGGGTGGACTCGGAGCCCCACTCCCCGTTCCACCTGAACTCCGATCTTTTCGCCCGGGGCCAGGGGTTTCGGATCCGCCACCATATCGGCCAGGTCGACGACCCCCTGTTCGGAGGAAAAATAGAGTGCCCGTTCCGTTTGCAACATCCACAGAGGCCGCAACCCGAGGGCGTCGACGCTGAACACGCACTCGTCCCCGTACCGAGAAACCACGCCTGCCGGCCCTTGGGCAAAGGGACCCCAAGCGGACCGGAAGAACATGTATAAATCCTGCAAATCGGATTTAAAATTTTTAATTTCGTTAATAATCGGCGGGAACGCCAGTTCCATCGCTTCGTAAAGGGTGAACCCGTACCGGTGAATCAACCCTTCGATGGTGCGGTTGAGATCCTGAGAGTCGCTTCCTTCCCGAACCAGAGGGATGCCCAACATCTCCGCCTCTTCGCGGAGTTTGGCGATGGTGTTGATTTCCCCGTTGTGGCCGAGCAGCGAAAAGGGCTGGACCCGTTCAAACGCCGTCGATGTGTTCGTCGAATACCGGTTGTGTCCGATGCTGATCGCCGACCGCAAATCCCGGTTCGACAAATCCGGATAATAGTCGGGCAGCGTCGCCGCGGAACCCCTCACCTTGTACACCACACTATACGGGCTGAGGGAAACGACGTGTACGGGAGTGACCGACTCGATGGACAGGTGCAATTCAAACAAAGTGCGCGCAGCCGATGCAGCATCGGGAGTCAAACACGCCACCTGCCAGAAGACAGGCTCGTCCTCGCGCCCCCGCGGCCCGAGGGCCTTCGAATTGACGTTTCCGGCCTCCTCAAAGAGGAGCTCGACGTCGGCTTCCCGGAACAGCGCCCGAACCCGGTCCATCCAGTGCTCCGCCTGCTCCCGCTGATCCTTGGGAATGAAAAAGTGCCCGACCGCAAACCGTTCGTCTTCCGCCAAAGCGCCCGGCCGTCCTTGATGGGCCAGCTTCTTCGCCCACAGCTTGCGGGGAATATCCATCAGAATGCCGCATCCGTCCCCTTCTCCGTCCACAAATCCGGCGCGGTGCTGCATCTGAATCAGAGCTTTGATGATACTCTGAACATTGTCGTATGAAGGGATTCCATTCCGTTCCACCGCCGCAATGATCCCGCAGGCGTCGTGTTCGGCGGTAAGTCCCCGCACACCCGAAAACTGCTCCAGCATCCGTTCCCACCTCCTAAAAAATCCATCCTATGCCGCTCCGCCGTCCTGCGGCGGCAAGCAAGAACCCGGCGACAAATCCCGCCTCACAGGGAACCTGTCCGCCGGGTCTTTTATCCCCACGGTGCAGCCGCACGGCTTGTACCGTTCGGTCCTGTCCAGTATTTCCTGACTGGCCGGATCCCAGGGTACACTTTCCGTTGCCTATCACTATACTACACCGATAAATGAAACACAAGAGTTTTGCCGTTTCGTGGCACATTCGGCTCCGAAGCCACAAAACTGTCACATCAAAACGGGGTGCTCGTCCGTCCTCTTCCGGGGACATGTAAGAAGTTCCGGCGGACTCCGAAAGCCGCCGGAAGTCAATTCCCACAATTGGACCTGCTAAAGAAAGGATCCAATTTCTTTTACACTGTGCTATCCGCTTACGAAACAGCGGCACAAACGCTTTCCAATTCTTTTTCGAGCACATCGAGAGCTTCGTTCAATTGGTCCTCCGGAATGACCAATGGCATTAAAAAACGCACCACATTTCCGTACAACCCGGCCTTGACGGCGATCACCCCGCGTTCCAGGGCCCGCCGGAGGAGGGCTGCGGTCTCCGGTCCGGCCGGCTCCCGGGTCTTCCGGTTTTTGACCAGTTCCACGGCCATCATGGCGCCCATCCCCCGGACGTCGCCCGCAAGGGGGAAGCGCTCCTTCCACCGATCCAACCGGGTCTTCAGAAGAACTCCCAGCGAACGGGCCCGGCCGATGAGCCCCTCCGACTCCAGAATGTCCAACACGGCCAAACCGGCGGCACAGGCGGCGGGATTGCCGACGTAGGTGCCTCCGACGGCGCCGTCCCCGGGCGCATCGAGAATTTCCTTTCGACCGAAAACCCCGGACAGGGGCAGACCGGCGGCGATGGACTTTCCGACGCACACCAAATCGGGCTGCAAACCGAAAGCTTCACAGGCGAACATATGGCCCGTGCGGCCGAACCCGGTCTGTATTTCATCCGCGATCAGGAGGATGCCGTAATCCCTGCACCGCTCCTGCAGTCCTGAGAGAAATTCCTTTGGGGGCACGATGAATCCGCCTTCCCCGAGGACGGGTTCCACAATCGCCGCCGCCACCTCCCGCGGAGCCACCAGGGCTGAAAAGGCGCGGTCGAGGGCGGCCAGAGCCTCTTCGGCGGCCCGAACCGGATCGCCCGCCCGGTAGGGATCGGGATAGGGCACCCGGTACACTTCGGGGGCAAAGGGACCGAAGCCGGCCTTGTACGGCACGGTTTTGCTGGTCAAGGTCATGGCCAACAAGGTGCGGCCATGAAAAGCCCCTTCAAAACACAACACGGCAGGCCTGCCCGTATAAGCCCGGGCGATTTTCACGGCGTTTTCGACCGCTTCGGCTCCGGAGTTGAAAAAGGCCCCCTTCTTTTCCCCTCCTCCGGGAATATAGGGGATCAAGCGCTCGGCCAGCGCCACATAGGCGTCGTACATCACGACGCTGAAATCGGTATGGGTGAAGCGGCGAACTTGTTGCTCCACCGCCTCCACCACGCGGGGATGAGCGTGCCCGACGTTCAGGCATCCAAGTCCCCCCGCCAAATCGATGAAGGTATTGCCGTCCACATCGTGGATGAGCGCCCCTTCGGCCCGTTCCACGACCACCGGGGCATATACGGATACCGCATCGGCCACCGATTTTCCTTTGCGCCGGAACCATTCGGCCGACTTCGGGCCGGGAACCGGAGTGCGGATGTGAATCGATCCCACCGCCGTCACCCTCTCTTCCACACAGAACATGGACCTCCCACTTAGTATGCCCGCGGGAAACGTGCGGTCCGCGCCAAGAGGATCACGACATCATTTCTTTGAGAGCCTTGCGAATCACGTCCACTGCGATGGCAAACCCGATTCCCTGGGAACTCTGGCTCACGGCGGTGTTGATCCCCACCACCCGACCCCGGAGATTGATCAGGGGCCCTCCGCTGTTGCCCCGGTTGATCGCCGCGTCCGTTTGGATGAGATGGGGATACCGCCGGTCGCCGATGGACATGGGGCGTTCCTTGGCGCTGATGACCCCTACTGTAACCGTATGATCCAGACCCAACGGATTGCCGATCGCCACCACCCACTCTCCCACCCGAATGTCCTTTGAGCGAGCCAACTCCAAGATCGGCAGCCCCTTGGGTTTGCGAACACTCAAGACGGCCAAATCCAGTTCGTAGTGGGCGCCGACGATGCGGGCTTCCACCGGATCCCTTCGGCCGAGCAGCCGCACCTCGATGTCCGTCGCCCCGTGAATGACGTGTTCATTGGTGAGGATCAAGCCCCGCTTGTCAAAGAAAAAACCGGAACCGATATTGAGTTGACGGAGTTCCGGCTCCCGGTCGTCCTCCGGAAGGCGCCATGGCCACCCCGGCAGCCTGACGGCCGCATATCCCGATGTCTCCTGCACCACTTCGATGTTCACAACCGCCCCCCGGTATTGTTCCACGACATCGGCGATGCGGTAGACCGTCCACCCGGCCGTCTTGGGCGTCCGTTTCATTCCCCGTCACTCCTCGATTCCCCGATGGCGTCTTACATCCTATGCCGCCGGTCGCAAGGGAGTGAGGGGCGAAAACCCGGATGAAACCGGCGCGTCCGCCTTACGGTTCCGGATCCGGTTCCCTACGCCCCGCTCCGCTCAAGGCCTTGGCCGCCGCCGTGCCGGGCAGCGGATCTTCCCGGAACAACGGCTCCATGCCGTTTTCCAATTTAAGATATAGATCTCGGGGATTCCGGCCGTGAACAATGCCGTTGTTCCTGAGGACAAAGGGGACGTCGGTACACAAACCGCAGACTTCCAGACAATCGGCCACCTCGATGGACAAGTCTGGATACTTTTCCCGCAGAGCCTGCAACACTTCCCCCGAGCGTTCGAGATTCCGCTTGCAAAACTTCAGCGAAAGGGATTGGATCGTGCCGTTCATCGCCGCATCTCCTCGCCAACGGATTTCTCAACCGAATCTCACATGGCCGCCAAGGTCTCTTCCGCCTTCTCGGCAATGATGCGCGCCAGGCGCGGATCGTACCCGATGTGCGGACCCAAACGGATCCGGACGCCGGGATGGCGCTGTTGCGCCTCCTCGACGATCCGGGGAAGGTCCCGCGACACATGCCTTCCTAAAAGCAAAAAATACGGGATGACGACCACGTGGGTAGCTCCTTTCCCGATACAGAGCTCAATTCCTTCGGGAATGGAAGGCGGGGTGATTTCAAGAAAAGCCGCTTCGACCATGTCCCAGTTTCCCTCGCGCCGCAAATCTTCCATGACGCGAAACATATCTTCGGCTGCCGTCTGAACCTGACTGCCGTGAGCAATCAACAACATTGCTGTCTTCCTCATCCCGCGATCCCCTTTCGGCCCTCCGCAGGGGAGCGGCCTATTTCTGATCGGCTCCATTATAACAAACCGATCGCTACACCGCCCCTCGAGGACCCGTCTCCGCCGAACCGGCGCCGGGCCCGGTCACACGAACCGAACGGCCACTTCGTAGCCGGTGTGTTTTTTGACGTGAAACACTCCCGCGTCCAGCAGGAGATATTGCCCTTGGACCCCCAGCAACACCCCTTCCACCGCCTCCCGGCGGTCCAAGGAAAGAGACCGGACCGTAGGAGGGCGGCCGGCGACGGGATAGGCCAACCGCACGGCGGGCACCTCGATCCAGAACGGTTCAAACCGGGCCCCAAGCATCTTCCTCAGCCGGTCCCGCACCACCGGAAGATCCTCCCATTCCACCTCGCCCCGCAACATTTTTCTCCAATCGGTGCGGTCGGACAAAAATTCGGCCGCCGCCGCCTCCAATTCCCCCGCCTGCTTGCGGGAGGGCACTTCGGCCACCGGAAGAGCGGCCACGGCCCCCTGGTCGATCCAGCGCTGAAGGGCCCGGTTTTTGCGGGTAACCCCTACTTTGACGTGACTGCTGAGGGCGAGATAGACATAATGAGGGATCATACAATTCCGCCGGGCAAAGGATTCGTCCCGGCACGTTCCCTCGTGGTAGTGGCAGAGATGCGGCTGAATGATGCAGCGGTCGCATTCGGCGAGGGTCGTCACGCACGGATAACAATACCCGTTTTGATACAACTTCGACACCCGGCGACCGCAGTGCCGGCACGCCTTTTGCCTCAACCTGCGGATTTCCAAGCGCGATCCGAGACGAGTGTTCAGCGGAATTCGCACATCCCCGACCCGAAGCGCATACTGGACGGGTTCCGCCCACGTCGGCTCCAATTCTTGAAGAAACCCGGTCACCCACACCCCGGCACCCGCCCTTTCGTCGTCAACGGGGATCATAGCCGGCAGTTCCAAAAGGCTTCGGCCCCGCCTGAACTCCTTCAAACACAAACAACCAGCCTTTCTCGGCCCGGTAGATCTTGACGTTCACCTGATCGTCGAGCATGAGCAAATGAAACAAGTTCATGTCGGATTTCATATACGGACTGAGATGTTCATCGTGAAAACGCAAGGCAAGCACTCGCCCCCGTTCGTGGGCTGGCACTTCCACCCCGTCGAATCCCTGAACGTCTCCCACCTGAGTGGGCGGCAGCAATTCGGCCGCCCTTTTTCGCAAGGATTCGTATACTTCCCGGGCGGCCTTCGCCTTGCGACTGGCTTGCGTGATCATCACATACATTGCTGCGACGCTCCTATCTGAGATCCTCTGATTCGTATTCCTCCCGCCGCCAAGCCTCCCGCCTCCGCCGCCTCTCCTCTTCCGCCTCAGGAGACCACAAATTCCGGTCGGCCCGGGAAAAAAGCCCGATCACAGGCAACATCAGGGCCATCCCGATGAGGGCGGCGCCCACCGACCACGCCGCCGCCTTCCACAGGGGTTGGTGGGCACCGAACGCCAACAGGAGAAACAGAGCCGGACAAAACACCGCGCAACTGCGCAACCAAAACCGGAGATACGCCATGATTTTCCCGTCCTATTGCGATAATTCTTCCACCAGCCGGGCGAGGAGACGGACCCCGAACCCGGTGGCCCCTGCGACCCAGTACCCTTTTGTCTTGGAGGTGTCCATCGGCCCCGCCATGTCGATGTGGGCCCACTGTACCCCGTCGGGAACAAACCGTTTGAGGAACAAAGCGGCCGTGATGGCGCCCCCGTAGGGGCCTTCGCCGATATTCTTCAGATCGGCGTAATCGCTTTTCAACAGGGTCTCGTAATCCTCGACCAAAGGCATGGGCCAGACCCGGTCCCCCACCCGCTCTCCAATGTCCTTCAGGCGTGCGGTCAATTCCTCGGCGCCGAACACCCCCGCCACCTTCACCCCGAGGGCCGCCGCGCAGGCTCCCGTCAGAGTGGCAATGTCCACGATCGTCTTGGCTCCCCTCCGGCCGGCCAAAAGCAGAGCGTCGGCGAGAATCAGGCGGCCTTCGGCATCGGTGTTGGCCACCTGGACCGTCGTCCCGTCGGCGTATTCGATGATCTCTCCCGGCAGCATGGCTCCTCCGCTCGGAAGGTTCTCCGCCGCCGGCACCAAGGCGAGTACATTGGCCCGCAAACCCAAGCGGGACACCACTTCCACGGCGCCGATGACGGCCGCGGCACCGGCCATGTCCATTCGCATGTCGCTGATGTCCCGCTGGCTCTTGAGGCTAATCCCTCCGGAATCGAAGGTCATTCCCTTGCCGATCAGGGCGATGAGGGGCTTGGCCGGATCCGAGGCGTAGCGCAACTCAATCAGGCGCGGAGGGTGGTCGCTCCCTTTCCCGACGGCTTGCAACCCCCTCAACTGCATGCGTTCCAGGTCCGCTCCGCCGTACACGGAAACCTCCACCGGGGTGCCGGTAAACCGGTTCAGCACCGCATCCGCCAGCGTGTCGGGGCGCAGACGGTTGGACGGTTCATTGGCCAAATCCCGGGCCAAACAAGTTCCGGCGGCTGCGGTCAGCCCTCGGGCGAATCCTTCCCGACAGGCGGCCTCTTGCTCCCCGGAAACCACCAGATCGACCCGTTTCAATGCGTGCTCGCGCTTTTTCGACTTGTACCGGTCGAAGACGTAAGTGCCCAAGACGAGGCCTTCGGCTACGCATTGGGCCGTCTCGGCGGGAGCAAGGGGCAAATCGGGCAACAGCACCGCGACCTCCTCGATGCCCTCCCTCAAAGCGGCGCGCCCCGCTTCTCCGCAGGCTGCGCGGATCTCTTCCTCGCCGACCCGATCTGCCGGCCCCAGGCCGACGGCGATCCAACGGCTCAGGCGGCCTTCGCGCTCGATCCAAAATACAGCCTGCTCCTCTTTCTTGCCGTGGCGCTCCTCCAAAGGCAGCCCAAAGGCCCGGGCGGCGGCCGCTTCCCGGGTCAGCAACAGAATACGGCACGATAAGGGGGATTCCGTCACGATTTTCCAGTCCAACCGTCCGAACCTCCCGTCCTATTCATGGCGCGCAAAGCCTTTGGAACTGGACGACCGCCGGGCGACGCCGGCAGAAGTTCACAACGACGGGAAAGACTACGTGCCCACCAACAAATGGGTGCTCCTGATCCTGTGAAAGGGATGCCTTGACAGGGGATTGACCCCGTGCTAAATTTACTATCAACGTGCAACATGCGCAGCGGCTAAAGCGATGAGGAAGAACCCGGCGGGAAGCGGCGCGGCACAGAGAGCCGGTGGACGGTGCGAACCGGAGCGCGCCTTCCGTCGGCAGCGCTTCCGAGTGCCCGCGCGAAGCGGACGGCCGGTCCCGGCCTTCCGTGGGTAGTGCGGGACGGTTGACTCCCGTTAAGGAGTCGGGTGACGCAGTCACCCGCCGAGGGCGGCGTCGTGAGATGCCGCCGAAAAAGGGTGGTACCGCGAAAGTGGCTCCTTTCGCCCCTTGGCTCGTCGAGAGCAGTGAGGCCGAAGGGGTTTTTTTATTTGGCGGCGTTCCCTTTCCGTTAATTGTCATTTTCACAGGAGGTGCCCACTGTCGTCATGTATCGGATTCTCGTCAGCGATCCCATTTCGGAAGAAGGGCTACAAAAACTGATCGAATCTCCGGAAGTCGAACTCGACATCCGGCCCGGACTGGACCGGGAAACTCTGATTTCGATCATCGGGCAGTACGACGCCCTTTTGGTCCGCAGCCAGACGAAAGTCACCGCGGACATCATCGCCGCCGGAAAGAAACTGAAGGCCATCGGCCGGGCCGGAGTCGGGGTGGACAACATCGACGTCGAAGCGGCCACCCGCCACGGGGTCGTCGTGGTCAACGCGCCGGACGGAAACACCATCTCGACGGCGGAACACACTTTCGCCATGCTCATGGCCTTAGCGCGCCACATCCCCCAAGCCTGCGCGTCGATCAAATCGGGAAAATGGGACAGGAAGTCCTTTGTGGGCGTCGAATTGCGCGGAAAGACCCTCGGCATCGTCGGTCTGGGAAGGATCGGGACGGAGGTGGCCAAGCGGGCCATGGCCTTTGGAATGAGGGTGTTGGCCTATGACCCGTTTCTCACCCGAGAACGCGCAGACCAGCTGGGCGTCGAGACGGCTTCGGTGGACGAGCTTTGCGCCCGGGCCGACTTTATCACCGTCCACACGCCCCTGACCAAGGAAACCCGCCACCTGATCGGTCCCGCACAATTTGCCAAGATGAAACCCGGCGTGCGGGTTCTCAATTGCGCCCGGGGCGGGATCATCGACGAGAAAGCCCTCCTGGAGGCTTTGGAACGGGGAATCGTCGCCGGTGCAGCCCTGGACGTTTTCGAGGAAGAACCTCCGAAGGACAATCCACTGCTGGCCCTCGACCAAGTGATCGCCACTCCCCATCTCGGGGCGTCCACGGTCGAAGCTCAAATCAACGTGGCCATCGACGTCGGAGAAGAGATTCTCAACATTCTACAGGGCCGGCCCTTCAAAAACGCGGTAAACTTGCCTTCTTTGCCGGCAGACGTCCTGAGGGCGGTACAGCCCTACCTGACCCTCGGCGAAAAGTTGGGGCAGCTGGTCAGTCAATTGACGGAAGGACGCCTGTCCGGGATCGAGATCGTCTATGGCGGAAATGTGTCGGAACGAGAAGTCTCGCCGATTACCCGAACGATCCTGAAGGGCATTCTCGCCTATCATCACGGCGACGAGGTCAATTACGTCAATGCCCCCTTCGTGGCCGAGGAATTGGGGATTAAAGTCGTGGAAACGAAGGCCGGCAAACACCGGGTATTCAACGACTGGATCGGCGTCACCCTTACGACCGAGTCCGGAACCCACAGCGGGGCCGGAACCTTGTTCAACGGCCTCGGGCCGCGGATCGTGCAAATCGACGGGTATTCGGTGGACGTTCCGCCGGAAGGAAAGTTCCTGATCACCCGGCACATCGACCAACCCGGCATCATCGGACACGTGGGAACCATCCTGGGCGGCGCCGGCGTCAACATCGCGGCCATGCAAGTGGGCCGCCGGGAAATCGGCGGCCAGGCGGTCATGGTCCTGGCGGTGGACAAGCCGGTAGACGCCGACATCCTGGCCAAGATCGAACGAGTTCCGGGTATTTTGGAAGTCCGGGACGTTCAGTTATAACTGCTATAACCGCCGGGCCCCGCCGGCCGCCCACCCGGCGCGTCGGCGGGGCCGGCTGCCGTAACGCGATCGAAAATCCACAAAAAGGATGTCGGCCGGCGCCGACAAAATGGCTACCGGCCGACCATCCCCTCCACCGGACTGCTGGCGCTGGCATACCGCTTTTTCATCACCCGGCCCGCCAAGTAGCCCTTGCGCCCCGCCTCCACGGCGAGCCGCATCGCCTCGGCCATCAACACCGGGTCCCGGGCGCCGGATACCGCCGTGTTGAGCAACACGCCGTCCGCCCCCAGTTCCATCGCCAAGGCCGCGTCCGCCGGCGAACCGATCCCGGCGTCCACGATGACCGGGACCTTGGCCTCCTCCACGATGTACTGGAGATGGTACGGATTTAAGAGACCGAGGCCCGTCCCGATCGGCGCCGCCCCCGGCATCACCGCCGCCGCCCCGGCCTCTTCCAGCCGCTTGGCCAAAACGGGGTCATCAGAAATATATGGAAGGACGATAAATCCTTCCCGGACCAGAATCTCCGTCGCCTTCAGGGTCTCCACCGGATCGGGCAACAGGGTCTTGGGGTTTCCGACCACCTCGACTTTGACCATGTCGCACAATCCCGACGCCCTGGCCAACCGGGCAATGCGCACCGCTTCTTCGGCATCCGACGCGCCCGCCGTATTGGGCAGAAGCGTAAATCGCTTCAAGTCCAGCCGTTCCAAAAAATTGGGCTCGTCCGGCCGGTCCAGGTTGAGCCTCCGCACCGCGAACGTGAGGACCTCGGCGCCGGAGGCTTCCACCGCCCGGCTCTGCACCTCTAAATCGGAAAATTTTCCGGTTCCGAGAAACAATCGGGACCGAAATGCCCGTCCCGCAATGACAAGCCGGTCGTCCTGCATCCGCTCCTCCATGCCCCGTACTCCTTTCCCGATCATCCGCCGCCGACGAAGTGAACGATCTCCATCGTGTCCCCGTCGTGCACCGCCCGCTTGGCGTAGTCCTCTTTCGGCACGATCGTCCGGTTCAACTCGACGATCACCAAACGTTCCGACAAATGAAAATGCTGGAGCACGTCCGCTACTGTGCTCACATCCGGCAGTTCCCGCCACTGACCGTTGACGTGCAGTTTCATCCGACCTCACCCCTTCGGGCCAGGCCCCGCTGGAAATTGTGCACAAACTCCCGGGTCCGGCCTACGATGTCGTCGGTGTCGAGCAAACCCCGGATGACGGCCAGCGCATCGGCACCAGCCGAAGCCAAATCTTCCGCATCCTCTACTTGGATTCCCCCGATCGCCACCACCGGCACCCGGACGGCCCGCCTGACAGCCCGCAGACCTTCCACGCCCACCGCCGGACGCGTGTCCGCCTTCGTCGCCGTCGGTTTGACCGGCCCAAAGCCGATGTAATCCGCTCCTGCCCGTTCCGCGGCTACAGCCTCCTCCACGTTGTGGGTGGACACCCCGATCAGCCGGTCCGGCCCGAGAATCTTTCGCGCCGCTTCGACGGGTAAATCCTCTTGACCCAGATGGACCCCGTCGGCGTCCACGGCAACCGCCACGTCCACCCGGTCATTGACGATGAACAACACCCCCGCCTCCCGGGTCAGATCCCTCAAAAGGCGGCCGGCCTCCCACAACCCGCGACCCGTCATGTCCTTTTCCCTCAATTGAATGCAACAAACGCCACCCGCAATCCACGCCCGGGCCACCTCTTCCAACGTGCGGCCTCGATAAAATCGAGCGTCGGTGATGGCGTACAGCCCGCAGATCATGGCCTCCCTCCCCCGGTCTTGCGCTCGCTCCCGGCGGAGTCCGCCGGGGACCGGAGTCGACTTCGCTGCGCCGGCGTATAATCCCCTTCAAATCGGTCCATACTCATAAACGGAGCCGAGGCGTACAGACCTCAGCTTCTCCTCTCTCTCTCTTTTCTTGGGGCGCCCCACCGGGGCGCCTCCTTTTTTGCGCGCCACCCCGTCCTACCGGGCCTCCGCCCCGAGCAGCCGGCGGTGTTCCACTTTGATGCACCGGTCCATGACCACGGTCAGTCCGGCTTCCCGCGCCTTGCGGGCGGCCCCTTCGTTGATAACCCCCAGCTGCATCCACACGGCTTTCGCTCCGATGGCGACGGCTTCTTCGACAACGCCATCGACTTCTTCGCTCCGGCGGAAGATGTCTACGATGTCGACGGGGCCTTCGACTTCCCTCAGGCTCGCGTGGGCTTTTCGGCCCAGACTCTGCTCAATCGTCGGATTGACCGGCACGATTTCGTAACCCTGGGATTGCAGATACGACGCAACTTCATAACTCGGACGCGCCGGATTGTCGGACAGACCGACGACGGCGATCGTCCGGGCCGTGCGAAGCAGATCGGCAATCTGTTGGTCGCTCGGGTTTTCAAACACCGCGATCCCCCCTAGGATGGAGTGCCCTTCGACTTCCGATCTGGCGCCCACGTGCGGCCGGGGAGAAACTTGACGCCGAAACGCCCCCTCGGAGTCCGGAACACGGCCACGTAATCCGGAAGCTGCGCCGCGTCCCGCCATCCGTTTTCCCGCAGGCGTGCCGCGTAACACCCCGCCTGAAATTGATTGTCAAACAGCCTGGAACAATAAATCCATGCCATGGGCGCCCTCCGAGCCGTTGTGGGTCTTTCTCCCTCAGTATATCCCAGGACAGGGCCGACAACCAAGGGCCGCATAAGCCTTCCGGCAGATTCACACAATAGCCCTGAGGTGACCGACCATGTTCTTTGCGATCCGACGCTTGGCCCTGGCCGGCGCTTTGGCGGCCGGTCTCCTGGCGAGTTGCAGCCCAGGACCTTCGGCGGGCCCGGGGCCTGGACCGAAAGACACCGGTCCTTATCCTTCCGAAGACGGGACTCAACGCCCGGAAGAAATTCAGAACCCTCCCGGAGAACGGGCGGACCGGGCTCCGGCTCCCCCGCCCCAACGGGCACCTCAACAGGCCGGTCCATTCGCCGCTCCCGCCGATCCAGACCAGATCATGCGCCAGATGAACGACGCCGTCAGGCGCATCCCGGGAGTCGAAGGTTCCACCGTGGTGCTCGCCGGACGCACCGCCCTGGTGGGAGTCGACCTGTCCCACACCGTCACCGGCTCCAAGATCGATTCCATCAAACATTCGGTCAAGGAGGCGGCAGAACGCACCGGCGGCGGTTATCGCGTGGTGGTGACCGCCGACGTAGACCTGGTGGCCCGCCTGCGGGCAGTGGCGGCCGGCATCCGGCAAGGGAGACCCGTATCCTCCTTTTCCGACGAAATCGCCGATATCCTCAGCCGGATCTTGCCGGAAGGATGACTCACCCCCCAGGCCGGTACCGCGGAAGCAACACGGTAAAAGTCGTCCCCTTTCCCAACTGGCTTTCTACCACAATATCGCCGTCGTGCTGAATGACGATGTTTTTTGCGATCGCCAGTCCGAGGCCCGTTCCCCCCTTGTGGCGCGTACGGGCCTTGTCCACTTTGTAAAACCGGTCCCAAATGTACGGAATGTCCTCCGGGGGAATCCCCGAACCCTCGTCCCGTACGGCAATGCGGACCGT
Organism: Alicyclobacillaceae bacterium; assembly: GCA_029961045.1. Taxonomy (GTDB): domain Bacteria; phylum Bacillota; class Bacilli; order Kyrpidiales; family Kyrpidiaceae; genus JASBVN01. The sequence continues at coordinate 23,697 of JASBVN010000005.1, forward strand.
GTCTTCGTCTGCGCTGAACCGGATCGTCACACCGCCCGGCGGTTGGGTGTGCCGGAAAGCGTTGTCGATCAGATTCGTCAACACCTGTTCCAACCGGTCGACGTCCGCATCCACCACCGCCGGTTCCTCCACCTCCATCTCCAGATGGAAAGGCAGCTTCCTCTCCTGGGCTAGGGTGGAAAATTTCTTCCAGATCTTCTTCACCAAGGGCCGGACGTCTACCGGCGTCCGCTTCATCAAAAATTGCCCCGATTCCAGTTGGGCCAAATCCAACAGGTCATTTACCAGCCGCCTCATCCGGAGGGTCTCCTCCAGGATGATCCGGGCCAGCTCCCGACGCTGCTCCGGATCGTCGATAAAATCGTCGAGCAGCGCCTCGCTGTACCCTTGCAACATGGACAGGGGCGTTCGCAGTTCATGGGATACATTGGCGACAAAATCCCGCCGCAAGCGATCGATGTTCAACTCCTCGGTAATGTCCCGGAGCACCGCCACCACGCCGCGAAGCTTTTCGGAATTGGGCTCGTAAAGCGGGGCCATCGTGACCGCCAGCGTCCGTCCCTGTCCCACCACCTCCCCCACCTGGCCCGTTTTGGTTTGAATCACTTTATCTTTGAGATCGAGGAGGTCCCGGGGCAGGCGGTCCTCCAGCGGACGGCCCTCTTCGACCATGGAAACCGCCCGGAGCCACCGCTTGGCCGGAGGATTGGCGAGCAACACCCGACCCGACAGGTCGGCGGATACCACCCCGTCGGCCATACTCGCCAAAATGCTGGCCAACTGTTCTTTCTCCTTGGAGAGGGCTTTGATATTCTCCTCGAGGTCGTGAGCCAGTTTGTTCAGGGTGATGCCGAGACGGCCGACTTCATCTCCCGTGACCACCCGCACTTTCCCCCGGAAATCCCCCCGGGCCATCCGCTCCGCCACTTCGTTCATTTGCACCAAGGGCCTGGACAGGTTCTTCGAGATCACGAATGCAAACCCCGTCGTCATCATGATCGCCAGCCCGCCGGCGTAGAAAATAGAGTTGCGGATTTGCCGCATCGCCTCCTGGCTGGGCTCCAGGGGCTGGGTGAGCACGACGAGGCCGGTCAACGCCTCTCCCTGCTTGAGAGGAACGACAATCCACAAATGATTGGGATGCCCCTGAAAATGCGGGCTGTCTTGCAGAAAGTCCCGGCTTTTCGGTATGACGTCTCCTCCGGCGTGCAAGCGGTTCCGGTCGTCCACGGTGAGGCGATTCCAAACTTCCCGGGCGAGGGGATCCCCCTCGACGGAACCCAGAACGTACAAGGTCGCTCCGGCCTCTTCGGCGAGCCGGCCCGCCACGGTCCTGGCCAGACCGGGGTCCTCCTCCTTGAGGATGTGGGCGATATAGTCGGCCCGGCGTTGGAAAGCGGCGGCCTGGACTTGGTACAAATACGTATCGACCATCTGTTCTAGGTACATGGACAAAAGCCCGAGTACCACGATCACCAGCCCGGCGATGGTGAGCCAGAGCTTGGAAACGATGCTGTTGCGAATCACTCTGTCACCTCGAATTTATATCCGACGCCCCACACGGTGACGATCATCGCCGCGGCCTTTTGCGAGGCCCGGCCCAATTTCTCTCGCAGGCGTTTGATGTGGGTGTCGACCGTCCGCTGATCTCCGTAGAACTGGTAGTTCCACACATCCCTGAGCAGCTCTTCCCTTGTGAACACCTTCTCCGGACGCTGGGCAAGGTAACACAACAGTTCGTACTCTTTCGGCGTAAGGCTGACCTCCTGGCCGTCCGCCACCACTTTTCTCGATTCGAGATTGATGGTCAGGTGGGGGAACGTGAACACCTGGGCCACCTCGTGTTCGCCGTGCCCCGGGTGTGCCCGTTTGATCAAGGCCTTGACCCGCATCACCAACTCCCGGGGACTGAAGGGCTTGACCACGTAGTCATCAGCCCCGAGTTCGAAACCGTGAATCCGATTCATCTCGTCCCCGGCGGCGGTCAGCATAATCACCGGGGTATCCTTCCGCTTGCGCAACTGAGCGCACACTTCCCGGCCGTCGAGTTCCGGCAACATCAAATCGAGCACGATCACAGCATAATCGTTCTGGAGCGCCCGATCGAGAGCCGTTCGCCCGTCTTCCGCTTCTTCGACAGAAAAGCCGTTTCGCTCCAGGTACATGCGAACGAGTCGGCGAATGCGCTCTTCGTCGTCGACGACGAGAATCTTCGGTTGGTTCATCGACTCATCTCCTCCCAGCGCCGGCCCCGACTCCGCCTCTCCTGCGCTCCGACGGGGCGGTTCAAACCGTTTCCGGTCCTGAATTCACCTTCATGGTACCGGACGAAGACCGCTCTGACAACATCCGCACCGCCTTGCGCAAGCGCTCCAGTTCCTCCCGGCCGAGGGGACGCACCTGGCCCGGCGCCAGGCCGCGGAGGGTGAGACCGGCGTACCGGACCCGCACCAAATCGACCACCGGATGGCCGACGGCCTCGCACATGCGGCGAACCTGCCGGTTGCGCCCCTCGTGAAGGGTGAGCTCAAAAACGGTCCGCCCCGGCTCGCGCAGGCGCAATCGCACCCGCGCCGGCGCAGTGGGCCCGTCTTCCAACAGCACGCCGTTCTCCAGCTTTTTTAAGGCCTCATCGGACATTTTCCCGGCGACCGTCACCCGATACGTCTTTTCCACCCCAAAACGCGGATGCATTAACCTATGAGCCAACGGCCCGTCGTTGGTCAACAGCAACAGCCCGGACGTATTCAAATCGAGACGCCCGACGGGAAATACCCGTTCCGGGATGTCCGCGAGGTAATCGGCAACCGTTCGGCGACCCCGGGGATCGAAAAGGGTCGTCACCACACCGCGGGGTTTATAAAACACGTAGTAGACGCGCCTCTCGCTCCCCTGCAGAGGGCGTCCGTCCACTTCGATCCGATCTGTCTCAGGATCGACTTTGCAGCCCAATTGGGTGACCACCCGGCCGTTCACCGCCACCCGTCCCTGAAGAATCCACGCTTCGGCCTTTCGCCTCGACGTCAACCCCGCTGCGGCCAAAACCTTTTGGAGGCGCTCTTTCACCCGGTACCCCCCTTCCGAGGAACACGGGCCGGTGTTTTTTCCTTTATTGTACCCCGTTCGCCTTACGGCGTCACGGTTCCGGCTCTCCCGGAGGGCCGAAAAACCACCAAACGGCCGCCACGGACGCCAACGCGCTGATCAAATCCGACAGCAGCCCCACCTTCAGAGCGTACCGGATGCGGCGAATTCCCACGCTGCCGAAATAAACCGTCAGAACGTACAGAGTGGTGTCGGTGCTTCCCTGGACGACGGACGCCACCCGTCCCGTCCAGGAATCCGGACCATGGGTGCGAAAAAGGTCGATCATAAAAGACAGCGATCCGGTTCCGGAGATGGGACGGAGGAGCATCATGGGTAGAACATCCGCCGGAACCCATCTCGAAATCCAGGGAGATGCCCAGCCGACCAACCCTTCCAACGCCCCGGAATCCCGGAACACCCGAACGGCTACCATCATCCCTACTAAATGCGGGATGATGTTGACCGCCGTGCCGAAACCGTCCTTGGCTCCGTCGATAAAGGCTTCGTAAACCGGGACCCGGCGGACGGCCGCCCACAAGGCGGTTCCCACCAAGAAACACGGAAGCAGCCAATTGGACAACAGGTGTACCGCCGTCATTTTCCCCGCCGCTCCCTGCGCCGATAGAACCGGTCGAGGAGGACCGCCGACACCGTACCGACGGCGGTGGCCACAGCCGCAGCCGGGAGAATATCGGTCGGCTGGGCCGACCCGTACTGCAAGCGCAATGCGATCACCGTGGTGGGAAGGAGAGTCAGGCTCGCGGTGTTCAGGGCGAGGAGAGTGCACATGGCGTCGCTGGCCCGCTCCTTGTCTGGATTGAGCTCTTGGAGTTCGCGCATCGCTTTCAGTCCCAACGGCGTCGCCGCATTGCCGAGCCCCAGAAGGTTGGCGCTCATATTCGCCAAAATCGATCCCATGGCCGGGTGATCCGGCGGTACAGAGGGAAAAAGCCACCGGGCAACCGGGCGCAACACCCGCGCCAAAGCGGCGACCAACCCGGCCTCTTCCGCAATGCGCATCACGCCGAGCCAAAACACGAGAATGCTGATGAGGCCGAGGGCGACGGCCACCCCCTCTTCGGCCCCCTTCAACAGGCTCCGGGTGACCACCTCGATACGGCCCTGCATCGCCGCGACAAAAAACCCCGACACCAACATGGCGAGCCAAAGGACGCTGACCACCGGCTCTCTCCCCTCTCCTGGTCTCTCTTTCCCCTGGCCCCTTTCCGGGGGAATGCCCTCAACCCAGCCAGCCCAAAGGATCCCACCAGGGCCTCCGGACCGCCGCTTCCAGTGCGACCGCCGGGTACCGGTACGCCTCGTCCCCCACCGTTACTTCCAGTTCTCCCAAGCGGTCCCCCCGCGACACCGGCGCCCGAACCGACGAAGGCAGCCGGAACCGGGCGGAAAGGAATTCATCCCCTCGCACGGGAAACCGCCTCGGGCCGTCCACCGTGACGCGGATACTTTCGGCCCTCCCCTTTCGCACAGACACAGATGTTTCCCCCGGGACGGGAATCCACCGGTAGGCGCGAAAGGCGTAATCGAGCAGCCGGGCGGAATCCTTCCAGTCGGACGGATCGTCCAGCACCACCGCCACCACGCGGCGGCCGTCCCGGGTCGCCGAAGAGGCCAAACACCGGCCTGCCTTTTTCGTGTACCCCGTCTTTACCCCGTCGGCACCGGGGTACTGCCAAAGCATTTTGTTCTTGTTTCGCAGCGACCGGTCCCACGGCTCTCCCGGCCAGGGCATCCGGTAATACCGGGTGGAGACGATTTTCGCAAACTCCGGATTTTTCAACGCTCGGGCGGTCAACCGGGCCAGATCGGCAGGGGAAGCTCCGTGACCCGGCGCGTCGAGGCCGTGGGGATTGGCAAAATACATATTCCGCAGACCGAGTTCCCGAACTTTCCGGTTCATCAACTCGGCGAACTTTTCTTCGGAACCGGAGAGGTGTTCGGCCACAGCCACGGCGGCATCATTCCCCGAGCGCAACATCATCGCATACACCAGGTCCCGGAGCTTGTACCGTTCTCCGGCTTTCAAGTAGACGGACGATCCCTCTTTCCCGGCCGCCCGCGGACTGACGGTGACCCATTCGTCCAACCTCCCGGATTCCACCGCGATCCAACCGGTCACGATCTTGGTCAGACTGGCGATCGGCAAAATCCGATCCCCCTCTTTGGCGTACAGCACCCGGCCGCTGTCCACGTCCACCACTGCCGCGCCCCGGGCGGCGATATCCGGAGGAGCCGGGACAGCCGCCGGACCCTCCGCCCGGGACGCCCGAACCCCTGCCGGGAAGCTGGATACGACAACCGCGACCATCCACAACCAGAGGACGAGTTTACGGACCATGTCGACCTCCTGCGCTGCTATGTTTATGCGCCACCGCCGCTCCGTACTCCAGCCCGTCTCATGAAAAACGCAGGAGCCGCAACTCCTGCGGAACCGCACGGGCCCAGGGTATTCATTTCCGGACCTTACAGAGTCGTATTCGGCGCCTGATGAGCGGTGGGAGTGGCCGCCGTCTTCTGACCGACCAACGTTTGGATGCGGTCGATGAGGGAGGGGGCCATTTCGATGAGCCGGTCATACAGTGGATGGGGCGCCTGGGTGGAGAGGATTTTGACGTTGCCCCGGCTGACGACCAGAAACCCGATCGGCGTGATCGACACCCCTCCGCCGGCACCGCCTCCGAAGGGCAAACTGTCCGTCCCCTGAACTTCGCCGGGTTTGGCTCCTTCGGCTTCGAATTCGCTCCCCCCGGCCGCAAAACCGAACCCCACCCTGGAAATGGGGAGAATCACCGTGCCGTCCGGTGTCTCGACGGGATCTCCGATGATGGTGTTGACATCCACCATGTCGCGCAAATGCTCCATCGCCGTCTGCATCAAACTCTTGATCGGGTGCTCCGCCACAAAAGGCCCTCCTTCCACAGCGCAATTGCCAGCGATACCCCTGCGCCGATAGCCTGCCCAACCCGGAACTGGGCTATACTGTCCACGTCAATCTCCACGATCCTCAGATCGAACACCGGCCTCACCCGGGCCACCGGCCGGCACAAGCGCACCCGGGTTCCCAAGGCGGCCGCGAACCCATAAAAAAAAGACCAGAAAATGCCCGCGAGAACCCCCGTCAGAACCGCATCGCCGGTTCCAAACCGAAGATCCGTGTGCCATTTTCTGATCGTCACCCTGCGCAAAAAGCGCTGCACCGACCGCCGGAGGTTTCGGTGCCGGCGCCACAGGCGCCACCACCCGGCCACCTCCGGCACCAGGTCCGGCCGGCCCTCGGGATCCCTCCAAGAGGCGATCCCCCTCCCGGAATCGGGGACACCCGCACCGCCCCGCCACACCCACCGCTTGTGCACCATGCCCCACAGCCACCGAACTTCCACGATGGTCCGGCTCCGGCTCTCCCTTCGCCGGTAGAGCACGCGAACCCGGACCGGCGACAACAACAGAAAAAGAACCGCCGCCGCGACCAGGATGACCGCTGCCATGGACACCATCACCATGAGACGAGCCTCCTACCGGAACTCACTCCTAATGTTCCCTCAATCGCCGTTTTCATCCCCCCGAACATTTTCCTCCGCGGAGGATTCCGGCCGGGCAAACAGGAACAACTCGCCCTCTCCCGGCCGTTCCTCCCATTCCGGGGAAGGCAGATCCTCCAAATCCCTAAATCCGAAATATTCCAAAAAATATTTCGTCGTCGCATACAAAATCGGTCGCCCCGGTCCATCCGCGCGGCCGGCTTCCCGGACCAGGCCCCTCCCCAACAAGGTGGCCAGCGCCCGGTCGGACTTCACCCCCCGAATCTCTTCGATTTCCATCCTCGTCACCGGTTGCCTGTAGGCGATGATCGCCAAGGTCTCCAGGGCCGCCTGAGACAGCGGCGGGACCTTCGGCACCTCGCTCATCCGTTCCAGGTACGGAGCGTGTTCCGGCGCCGTCGTCAATTGATACGCCCGTTGAACCCTGCGAAGCCGAATCCCCCTCCCCTGCCGCTGAAGGTCTTCGCCCAAAGCGTCACACAGGGACTGAACTTCCCATACGGGCAAGCCCGTGTACTCGGCCAACTGCTCCGCCGTCAGCCCCTCGTCGCCCGCTGCAAACAAGAGACCTTCAATCACCGCCATCATCGGATTGGCCTTCAGTCCGCTCGCCCCCTTTCCTCCAAAAAATCCAGATCTCCCCGAACACTTTTTCCTGAACGCAGCGGACCCGGCGGTTTTTCATGAGTTCCAGAACCGCCAGCAGGGTGACCACGATATGGGCCCGGTCTCTCCGGGAACCGAGAATCTCCCGAAACGTCATGCCGCCCTTTCTCCGCAGCAGTGAAGCCACCTGATCCGCTCGGGCTTCAACGCTCAGTTCCTCCCGGTCCACCCGCACCGCTGGGGTCTCGGCAAAAGCTCGCCACAGCACATGCCGAAACGCCTCAGCTAACGCGTCGGGAGACGCCTGCGGCCCGCGGGGAGGCTGAAACTCGCCCGAGGCTCGCGAAGGAGGCCGCGTCCACACCCGCTCCCGGGTGCGTTCCAATTCCCCGAAAATAGCCGCCAACCGTTTAAACGTCTGGTATTCCACAAGCCGCCTCGCCAAGGCGAGACGGGGATCGTCCGCCTCCTCTTCCCCTCCTTCCCCGTCCTTGGACGGCCTTGGCAACAGCATGCGGCTCTTGATTTCGAGAAGCCGGGCCGCCATGACCAGAAATTCACTGGCGATTTCCAAAGAAAGTTCCTGCATCTGCCTCAGATACCCGAGATACTGTTCCGTTACTTCCGCAATCGGAATATCCCAAATGTCCAATTTGCGCGTTTCGATCAAATGCAGCAACAAATCCAGCGGCCCTTCGAAGGAATTGAGGCGGATCGCATACGCCATCACCATCCCGCCCCCGCGAAGGGATTTCCGGTCAGCGCCATAAATATCCGCATTCCGCCCTGTACCCAGGGGGTGATGACGTAATGGCCCAGGGGCGTCAACACCAGCAACAACAAGAGGAAAGGACCGACCGTCGCAAAGGTTCGCCATGCGTCGCCCATCCTCCGGGACGCCGCCAGTTCGAGCAAGCGGCCGCCGTCCAGCGGAGGAACGGGAAACAGATTGAACAGGGCGAGCACGACGTTGATGTACACCGAATAAAGAAAGGTTTTGTACCAAAAGATCCCCAACAACCCCTGCAACGACAACACCCAGACGTCCACGGCCTTCCAGAGCAAGACCAACAACAGGGCCACCGCCACGTTGGCCGCCGGCCCCGCGGCATACACGGCCGCCAGCGCCCAAGGCCGCCTCCGGAACACCAGGGGATCGATGGGCACCGGTTTGGCCCATCCGAAAGGACCGAACAAAATCAATAACAGACCGATGGGATCGATGTGGGAAATCGGGTTCAGGGTCAGGCGCCCCGCCCGTCGGGGCGTCGAATCCCCGAAGCGGTCGGCGGTCCACCCGTGGGCCAATTCATGAAAGACGATGGCGATCAAAAAAGCGATGATCCGAAAAATCAAGTCTTCGCTGTCCCAGAGCACACCGACACCTCTTCTCCCGTCTTCACCCCGGCAACCGGCGGATCAAATCGGCCATTTCAATCGCCGTCACCGCCGCCTCCCAGCCCTTGTTCCCCGCTTTGGTGCCGGCCCGTTCCAACGCCTGCTCGATGGTGTCGGTGGTCAAGACACCGAAAATCACCGGCACCCCGGTTTTCAGAGCCGCCGCCGCCACCCCCTTGGCCGCCTCCCCGGCGACATACTCAAAATGGGGAGTCGCCCCCCGGATCACGGCGCCGATCGCGATCACCGCCTCGTACCGGCCAGACGCCGCCATCTTTTGAGCCGCCAGGGGGATCTCAAAAGCCCCGGGCACCCACGCGACGTCTACATCTTCGTCCCGAGCCCCGTGCCTCCGCAAAGCGTGAAGCGCCCCCTCCAGCAACTGCCCGGTGATCAATTCGTTGAATCGAGCCGCCACAATGCCGAACCGCATCCCTTCGGCCACTAAACTTCCTTCGTATACGCGTCCCATAGCCGTCCCCCCGAGGGTGTCACAGATTCAAATAATGTCCCAGTTTGACCTTTTTCGTCCGGAGGTATCCGATGTTCTCCTCGGTAGCCGGAACCTGAAGGGGTACCACCTCGACCACCTCGAGGCCGTGTCCCTCCAACCCCTTGATTTTGCGCGGATTGTTGGTCAACAGCCGCAATTTGGTGACACCCAGATCGTGCAAAATTTGGGCTCCAATGCCATAATCCCGCAAATCGGGGGGAAATCCCAATTTCTCATTGGCCTCCACCGTATCGTACCCTTGCTCCTGAAGGGCATACGCCCGGATTTTGTTCACGAGGCCGATGCCGCGCCCCTCCTGACGCATGTACAATAACACGCCGGAACCGTTTTGTTCAATCTGCCGGAGCGCCGCCGACAACTGCGGGCCGCAGTCGCACCGATGGGATCCGAACACATCCCCCGTCAGGCATTCGGAATGCACCCGGACGAGAACCGGCTCTCCGGGGCGGATCGAACCTTTTACCAAGGCGATGTGTTCTTTCTCGTCCAAAGTGTCGGTATATACGATGGCCCGGAACATTCCGTAATCGGTGGGCAGATCGGCCTCCGCCCGGCGCTCGATCAATTTTTCCCTTTCTTTCCGGTAACGGATCAGATCGGCGATGGTGATCATTTTCAAGCCGTGGCGGCGCGCCACCTCGGCGAGATCCGGCACCCGCGCCATCGTGCCGTCTTCCTTCAATACTTCGCAAATGACCCCGGCCGGGTAGGCACCGGCCAACCGGGCGAGATCCACCGCCGCTTCGGTGTGTCCGGCACGGCGCAACACCCCCCCGGGTTTGGCCACCAACGGGAAAATATGCCCCGGCCTCCGGAAGTCTTCCGGCCGGCTGTCCGGATCGATCAGCGCCTTTACGGTCAAAGCCCGTTCGTAAGCGGAAATTCCGGTGGTCGTACCGCGGCGGACGTCCACCGAAACGGTGAACGCCGTGCCGTGAACATCGGTGTTGTTCCACACCATCGGATCGAGTGCCAATTCCCGCGCCCGCTCTTCGGTGATCGGCACACAGACGAGCCCGCGCCCGTGGGTGATCATGAAGTTGATGATCTCCGGAGTCGCATGCTCCGCCAGCGCCACAAAATCCCCTTCATTTTCCCGGTTTTCGTCGTCCACCACAATGACGACGCGGCCTTTTCGCAATTCTTCGATCGCTTCTTCAATGGGCGCAAACATGTTTCGTCTCCTCCGTTCTCATGACTCGTTCCCCGGCGGTCCGGAACAACCCAACAGGCGCTCCACATACCTGGCCACCAGATCCACTTCTAAATTGACGGGATCTCCCGGATGTCGCAGGCCGAGCGTGGTCTGTTGCAAGGTATGCGGAATCACCGCTGCGCAAAAACCTTCTTCCGTCACCGACGCCACCGTCAAACTGACTCCGTCGACGGCTATAGAACCCTTCCGTGCGATGTACCGCCGCAGATCCCCGGGGACGCCGAATTCGAATACGACGGAATTTCCTTCCGGCCGCCGGCCCCGGACCTGCCCCACGCCGTCGACGTGTCCTGCCACAAAGTGACCGCCGAACCGGCCCCCGGCCGGTAGCGCCCTCTCCAAGTTCACCGGAACGCCCGGGCGCACCGCGGACAAGGTGGTCCGGCGCAAGGTCTCCGCCACCACATCGGCGCCAAAGGCGTCCGGGAAAAGTGAAACCACCGTCAAACACACCCCGTTGACGGCGATGCTGTCCCCTACCCGGGTATCTTCCAACACGGATCGGGCCTCTACGACGATGCGCACCCCCTGGTCCCCGGGAATCACGTCTCGAATTCGCCCCATTTCCTCAATGATGCCCGTAAACATCCCCTTCACCTGCCCCTTCTCCCGGGTAACGAACCAAGGCGTCGACTTTCCAATCCTTCCCGATTCGCTCCACGCTTCGAATATCCAGGGAAACGGCCTCGCCGAGCCGTTCGACCCCCCGGCCTGCAAAAGCCGGAATTCCTTCGCCGCACAGCAATTTCGGAGCTAGATAAAGCAAAACCTGGTCGACCAAACCCGCCCGTAGAAAGCTGCCCTGTACCTTCCCCCCGGCTTCGAGTAAAACGTAGCACACCCCCCGCTCGGCAAGGCGCCGCAGCACCGCGGCGGGATCCACCCCGCCGCCGGCCTCCGGGAAGGTCCATACTTCCACGCCCCGACTGCGCAACATTTCCGCCCGGGCGGGATCGGCGCCTTCCAGACAACACACCACCGTCGGCGCCTCGGATACATCGAGGATTTTGGCGGCATCCGGGATGCGCAGGCGAGAATCCAGGACCACCCGCACCGGATGCCCTCCTCTCGGGGGCACCGCCCGCGCCGTGAGAAGCGGATCATCGGCCAAAACGGTGCCGATCCCCGTGATGATGGCGTCCACCTCCGCCCGAATCCGGTGGACGTCCCGCCGGGCCTCCTCACCGGTGATCCACCGGCTGTCCCCCGCCCAGGTCGCAATGTGCCCGTCCAGGGTCATCCCCGCCTTACCGGTCACCCAGGGTCTCCCGTCCACGACCCGGCGGAGGAATCCCCGGTTGAGCTCCCGCGCCTCCTTCTCGAGGACGCCGACATCCACCGCAATCCCCGCCTCGCGGAGGCGGGCAATTCCCCGGCCGGACACGCGGGGATCGGGGTCGACCATCGCCACCACGACCCGGGCGATTCCGTGCTCGATCAATGCCCGGGTGCATGGAGGAGTCCGCCCGTGGTGATCGCACGGTTCCAAGGTGACGTACATGACCGCCCCCCGCGCCCGCTCTCCCGCCATGCGAAGGGCGTGAATCTCGGCATGCGGGCCCCCGGCCCGCAAATGGGCGCCTTGTCCGACGATCTCCCCGTCCCGGACGACCACGGCCCCCACCAAGGGATTCGGGCTCGTCTGGCCCCGGGCCGACTCCGCCAGGCGCAGCGCCCACCGCATCCACTCTTCGTCGGTCAAATCCTTCCCTCCCCATCAAAAAAGGCCTTGGAACATATTTCCTCCAAGGCCCGAAATCCGCGCAAAAACACACTCCCGTGGGGCGCCGCGCACCGATGCCGCGGTCCCCGCCGCTTTCCTTCTCCCATCCGGACTGTACCGTCGGTACTGGAATTTCACCAGTTCCTGCGAACCGGACGCACCGGATCGCTCGTGGACTTCGCCTTTCGGCGTCACCACCGGTCGGGAATTGGAGACGCTCTCCTCACCCTGCCCTGAAGGAAATCCCCTGTTAAGTTTGTTCTTAAGTATACCCCTCCCCATATCTTGCTGTAAAGCGCGTGTCGGAAACACCGGAGCCTGTTGCACACCGTTTGACCTTGTACTAGAATACCAATATGTTGTGTGTCAAGGGGCGGACCAGCGCGATGCACGTCATGCGAACGAAGCCGACAGTCCTGGGCCGGATCGTCCTGATCGTCTTCCTGCTGCTGCTGACCGGCGTTCCCCCGGGTCCGGCAAGGGCGCAGGATTTGGGCCCGGACGAGGGACCCCCGGATTTGGCCGTGCAGTCGGCGGTCCTCATGGACATGAAAACCGGACAAGTCCTATACGCGAAAAATCCCGACGCCCGACATTATCCGGCGAGTATTACGAAAATCTTAACCGCCATTTTGGCCTTGGAACACGGCAGCCTCGACGACCGCATCACCGCGAGCCGGCTGGCCACCGAGCAGGAGGGCAACCGCGTCTACCTCGTCGAAGGAGAAGTGCACACCTTGGAAGAGTTGTTGTACGGCCTGATGCTGAATTCGGGAAACGACGCGGCGGTGGCCATTGCGGAGCACTACGGAGGATCCGTAGCCGGGTTCGCGGCGATGATGAATGCCAAGGCGGCGGAAATCGGCGCAAAAAACAGTCATTTCGTCAATCCCAACGGCCTGCACGACCCCGATCACTATACCACGGCGTACGATATGTGCCTCATCGGCCGCTACGCCATGCAAAATCCGATTTTCCGCCGAATTGTCGCCACCAAGACTTATCCGTGGCACGGACGGGAATGGGACACAGTGCTCGTCAACATCAACCGGATGTTGTGGACCTATCCAGGAGCCACCGGGGTCAAAACCGGCTATACCGATCAGGCCCAGCAGACGATGGTGGTCACCGCGGAACGCGAGGGCCAGTCGTTCATCGCCTGCCTGATGGACATTCCGGGCCAAGAGGCCATGCGTCTGGAAGCGACTAAACTCTTGGACTACGGTTTCCGCCACTTTCGGACGGAACAGATCGCCTCGGCCGGGACGGCGGTGCAGACCGTCCGCCTTCCCGGCAATCAACTCGCCCAGGCCCTTCTGTCCAGAAGCGTCTGGTACAGCTTTGCCAGCGGACAAATCCCTCAGGTGACCGCCGACGTCCAACTGGCGCCGCCGCCCCTTCCCATCCAAAGGGGAACCCCGATCGGCACGGTCACCTATTCGGTCGACGGACAGGTCATCGCCCAAGTTCCCTTGGTCAGCGACAGGGCGGTGGAGGCTCCGCCCGACCGGTGGCGTTGGCTCCTTTTGACTTCGCCGGCGTTCCTGTTGTACGTCATCTGGCGAAGGAAGCGGAGAAGGCGGTTCCGGAACGCCGCGAGACCCCAGTGGCGGCAATTTTAAAACATTTTTAAAAGGCGGAAGGGAGCCCTTTCCGGCTTCCTCCGCCTTTTTATTTTTATCACACCGGATGGCGCACCCGCCGGAACCGGGACGGAATGAGATCGTGGCGCACGAGATCGTCGAGGGTCTCCCGGCGCACAACGAGGTCGGCTTGTCCGTCCCGGACGAAGACCACGGCCGGCCTCGGCACCCGGTTGTAGTTGCTGGCCATGGAATACGTGTACGCACCCGTAGCAAACACGGCGAGGATATCCCCCGGCTCCGCCTTCGGCAGGCGGACATCCCAGATCAACATATCCCCGCTCTCGCAGTACTTGCCCGCCACCGACACCATTTCGGACGCGGGTTCCAAGGCCCGGTTGGCCACCATCGCTTCGTACTTCGCCTGGTAGATAATCGGCCGCGGGTTGTCGGCCATGCCGCCGTCCACGGCAATGTAACTGCGCACGCCGGGGATGTCCTTCCGGGACCCCACCGTATACAAAGTGGTACCCGCCGGCCCGGCGATCCGCCGCCCCGGTTCCACCCAGACCTCCGGTTCCGGGATCCGGAAACGGCGGGCCGCTTCCCGCACCCGGTCCGCGATGGCTCGGATATAGACTTCCACCGGGAGGGGATCGTCCCCCTCGACGTAGCGGATGCCGAAACCGCCGCCCATGTTGAGAACCCTCAGGGGAACTTCCCATTCTTTGACCGCCCGGGCGTAAAAGCCCATCATGCGATCCACCGCCGCGACAAACCCGTCCGTATCAAAAATTTGAGAGCCGATGTGGCAGTGAATGCCGATCCACCGCAAAGACGCGGTCTTCAAGACCCGCCGCGCCGCTTCTTCCGCCTGCCCGCTGGCCAGATCGAACCCGAACTTGGTGTCCTGCTGCCCCGTCTGAATGAATTCGTGAGTGTGCGCCTCGACCCCCGGTGTCAACCGCAACAACACCTCAGCCGTCCGGCCCGCCTCGAAAGCCAGACGCCCAAGGACGTCCAATTCATAAAAGTTATCGACCACAAATCCCCCGATCCCCACCTCGAGGGCGTAAGCGAGTTCGTCCGGCGTTTTGTTGTTGCCGTGCAAGTGGATGCGTTCGGGCGGAAACCCCGCCGCCACCGCCGTGTGCAATTCCCCGGCGGATACGACGTCGAGGTTCAACCCCTCTTCTTCAATCAGCCGGCACATCGCCTTGGTGCAAAAAGCCTTGCTCGCATACGCCACCTGGTAAGACAGTCCCGTTTTCCGGAAGGCGGCGTGAAACTCGCGGCAAGCCTCCCGCAACAATTCCTCGTCGTACACATATAGCGGGGTCCCGAATCGCGCGACCAGATCCACGACGTCGCAGCCGCCGATCTCGAGATGTCCCCGTTCATTGATGCGAGTCGTCCCGTAGAGCACCATCCGGCTTCTCCTCTCCAAAAACGCGAAAGCAACCAGGCGACCCCCGGTTGCCGGTTGCCCTGATTATATCACGGGATCCGGTCGGGATACAACGACGTCAACCCTTCGGTTTGAACAGGAGGGCCGCCAGAAAACTGAAGACGATGGCAGAAGAGATGCCGGCGCTGGTGACCTCGAAAATTCCGGTGATGACCCCGATCAAGCCGTGGGTCTGAGCCTCCATGAGCGCGCCGTGGGTCAACGCGTGTCCAAAGCTGGTGATCGGCACGGTGGCTCCCGCCCCGGCCAGGCGAATCAGCGGATCGTACAGATTGAATCCGTCGAGAACCGCTCCGGCCACCACCAACACGGTCATGGCGTGGGCCGGGGTCAGCCGCCCGACATCCATGAGGAGTTGGCCGATGAGGCAGATCAAACCTCCCACCACGAACGCCCAAAGGTAAATCACCGAACTTCCCCCTTTCCATTCCCCGGGCGAATCACCCCTCTTCCCGTTCCAATACCACGGCGTGACAAACGGCCGGGATCGATTCGCCCTGCTGCACGGATACCGTCGAGTGCAGAGCCCCCGTGGCCGCCACGAGGATCTTTCGCAGCTCGCCCCGCCGCAGGCGGCGGACGAGGGGACCGAAGGTGACCACCGCGCAACAGGCCGTTCCGCTACCCCCGTTGAAGACTTCCGTCTGTTCGCGGGAAAAGATCATCGCTCCGCAATCGCCGTACCGGTCCCCCAGGTCGATTCCGCGTCTCCGGATCCAGTCCCGCAGAAGAGACATGCCGTATATCCCGAGATCGCCCGTCACAATCAAGTCGTAATCTTCAGGGCCGGTTCCGGTGTCCGCAAAATGCGCCTCCAAGGTGTCCGCCGCCGCCGGAGCCATCGCTTCGGCCATGTCCAAGGGATTTTTCGCTCCGAAATCCACCACTTTGCCGATGGTCGCGGAAGAAATCCGGATGCGCGGCCGCTCACCCCCCGGACGCCGCGCCAACAAGGCCGCCCCTCCTCCCGATACCGTGCACGGCGCGGTATCGGGCTTCTGGGCGCCGTATTCGGTGGGATAGCGATATTGCCGTTCCGCGGTGGCGTTGTGACTGGCCGTCCCCACCAATACAGCGGAGGCGTGCCCCCCGTCCACCGCCAGCGCTCCCACCGCCAGCGCCTCTCCGGCCGTGGCGCAGGCGCTGAAAATCCCGAGATACGGAAGAGACAGCGCCCGGGCGATCAGACTGGAAGTCGTGATCTGATTCATGAGGTCCCCGGCGACAAAGAGCCCGACCTCCTCTTTTTGTATCCCTGATTTTTCCAAAGCCCGGTCGCAAGCTTCCCGCAAAAACTTCTGTTCGGCCTTCTCCCAGTTGGACTGGTCGGCGTAGGAAGTCGGGAAAATCGCATCGAAATCGTCCCGCAGCGGCCCCTCCCCTTCTTTTGGTCCCACCACCGCCGCCGAACTCAACAGGTAAACCCGTTCAAACAGCCAGGTTTGCCGTCCGCGCGGTTGGGCCATGTCCGTCCCCGTCTCCCTTCCACCCGATTTCCCGTCAACCGCTCAACCGCACCAGCAACGTCCGGACAAGAGCGACGAAAAAGGCGGCGACCACTCCGAATACGATCACCGGACCGGCCATTTTGAACATCGTCCCCCCGACCCCCAGGACCAGCCCTTCGCTCCTGGCTTCGATGGCGGAGGAAGACATGGCGTTGGCGAATCCCGTTACCGGCACCGCCAGTCCCGCCCCTGCCCATTGGGCGAGGCGATCGTACACACCGAACCCGGTCAACAACACGGCCAACAAGATCAATGTGGCCACCGTGGGATTGGCGGCCGCCTCCCGGTCGAAGCCGCCCCATCGCATGTAAAGCCCCTGGATCCACTGTCCGAGGTCGCACACCAAGCCGCCTACCCAAAAAGCCCGCACTGCATTCCGGATCACGGGCTTCGGCGGCCTTTTTTCCCGGACCAGCAGGCGATATTCCTGTTGCGCCTTCCGGTCGTCCGCCGAATGCGCGGTCATGCCGAACACCTCCTATCCCATAGCCGCCTTTGCTAGGATGTGCCGCACCCTCGCCAAATATCCGGACCGCCCTCTTACGGCGATAACTCCGGAAAGAGGAAATTGATCAGACAGCCGAGGATCTTCCCGATCACCATGGCGGACACCAACACCGGCAGGGCTTCCTGCATTCGGAGGCGCCTGGCGAGAATCGGCAAGACGTTGAGCACCTCCGTTAAAGCCCCGGCCACCATGCCGACGAACACCCCCGCCAGAAGTCCCCAAAACGCCGCCAAAACCGGAGACAAGAAAAACCGGGGATGCGCGATCTCCGCGAGGGTGCTCGCCAGAGCTCCCAAAGTCAGGGCCCATTCATACCCGCGCAAATAGGATTGAGAACGCGTCAGCTGGACGAGGCGGGGAATGACGTCCAAAACCGACAAAAGGGCCAGAAATCCGCTGCCCACGGTAATCCCCCAAGCGAGCCCCGCCCCGGCCGCTATCCACTCACGGATCATGCGGACCCCTCCCCTCTTGCTTGCTGCCCTCCCGGGTGATCACGTACTGGTTGATCATCTGTTCGTATTGAAAGACCTCGACTTCGAGGGGGCTGGGTTCGTGCTCGTTGAATTTGCGCCGCAACAGATGATTGAAAAAAAGAGCCATGCCGATGCCTACGCCGAACGCATAGGGAATTTGCAGCATCAGCGGACGTTCTTGAAAATGGCCGGTGATCAGTTGATAAATCCGCTGGTGGACGCGCACCATACTGACGTCGGCGTGAAAGTTCATGATCGTCAGGCCCGATCCCACGAACAGCAACAGCCATACCGCCGCCACTTTGTACCAGGGGGCCGGCTGCTCATCGGGCCGGTCGAGGTCTACGATTGTTTCCGTCGGCCCGATCAAATGCACATTCACCCCGGGCCACCGGCGTTTGATCGCCACCAGGATGTCGATGGCTTGAACCACCCGCAGATCCCCCTTTTGACCGGACCACTCCGCCACCGGAATCCGGCGGATATCCTCGCCGACCTCCGCTCCCCTCGGGCCGATGGCCACCACCTCCGCCACTTCGCCCACCCGCAGAGGCACGCCGGTCCGATACGACATGCGTTCCTTGGGGCGCACGTACACCTCGATCCCCCGGAGATTCTCCAAGCGGAACCCCTCCTCCGCCGAGTCCCTCCTAGTATTCCCCGGGAGTGCCACCCGCGCCCGCCGGCGGCATGCGGACACCGGGCCAAAAAACGGGGGCCGTCCCCAGAGCGGTTTGGACGCTCGGGACAGCCCCCGCTGCAACTTCCGCTTTACCCGTCTCCGATCAATTGTCTCCGAATGTGGTTGAGGATCTTCTTTTCCAGCCGGCTGACTTGCACTTGAGAAATGCCGAGGACGGCGGCGACCTCCGACTGAGTCTTGTCCCGAAAGAAACGGAGGAAGACGATCAGCCGCTCCCGTTCCGGCAACCGGTTGAGGGCGTCGGCGAGGGCCAGCCGGTCGAACCATTTTTCCTGCTCCTCGTCGGCAATCTGGTCCATCAGAAGAATCGGATCCCCGTCGTTTTCAAACACCGTTTCGTGAATGGAAGCCGGAGCCCTCACGGCCTCTTGAGTAAACACCACCTCCGCCGGTTCCATGCCCAGTTCGGCGGCCAATTCATTGATGTGGGGCTGCCGTCCCAGCCGCTTGGCCAATTCGTCCCGCACCCGGCGGATCGAGCGGGCGGTCTCCTTGACCGACCGGCTGATTTTCACCGTCCCGTCATCCCGGAGAAATCGCTGGATCTCCCCGATGATCATGGGAACCGCGTAGGTGGAGAATTTGACATCGAAGCTCAAATCGAATTTGTCGATGGCCTTCATCAACCCGATGCAACCGATCTGAAACAGATCGTCCGGTTCATACCCGCGCCCCAGAAACCGTTGAACCACCGACCAGACCAAGCGCTGGTTGAACAGGACGAGTTTCTCCCGCGCGGCCGAATCGCCCTGCTGGCTCCGAGCGATCAGAAGGCGGACCTCTTCGTCCGTCAATTTGGCTGTGGAGGACATCTCTTTTTCCGGTTGCATGTTCTCACCTAATCGAAGGTCGGAGCGGACGATTGAAGCCGCTTGACCATGCGAACCCGGGTTCCCTCACCGGGGCGGGAGATTACATCCACGCGGTCTGAAAAGCTTTCCATAATGGTGAACCCCATCCCGGAGCGTTCGAGATCGGGCCGGGACGTATACATGGGCCGGCGGGCCAATTCGACATCCTCGATGCCGCACCCCCGGTCTTCGACCACGATTTCCACCGTGTCCCCGTCGAGGGTGCAGGTGACGGCGACCAACCCTTCTCCGTCCGGATAGCCGTGGATGATGGCGTTGGTCACCGCTTCGGACACGGCGGTCTTGATTTCCGCCAACTCTTCCACCGTCGGATCCAACTGGGCGACGAACGCCGCCACGGCGACGCGGGCAAAGGATTCGTTTTCCGACCGGCTGGCGAACTCCAACCGCATGTAATTCCGCCTCGCGCTCATGTCAGGCCTCCCTCAGCGCGGCAATCGCCGTGGTCTCATCGTCGTATACGGGGACGATGCTCAACACCCCAGACAGTTCCAACAGCCTGCGAACCGGCGCTGTGGGGCCGCACACGGCCATTTTTCCTTTCTGCTGGCTGATCCGCCGATACCGTCCGAGAAGGACGCCCAACCCGGAACTGTCCATAAAAGACAATTCCGCCAAATTCCATAACAGAAAAGGCGATCCCGCCTCTTCCAAGGCCGCGTCCACGCACTCCCGGACTGCCTCCGAAGTGTGGTGGTCCAACTCTCCGCGCAACCGGGCGACCACCACTCCGGATACTTGAACCGCTTCCACCGCCAGATTCACTGCTCTCCCTCCTCCCGGTCCTCACCAACGGTCAATTCGAGGTCCGGACCGGGAAATCCTGCCTCTCGACAAAAAAACAGGAAAATCGATGAAAATCGCCTCATTTTGCTACCGGTCACGCCCGAGGATGCTCATCTCCCTCCAAGTACAAGCGGCCTCCCTGTTCATCGTAGCCGAACAGTTCCGCATACCGGCCCCAGTCGATCAAAATATCCAACTGTTTCGCCGCCTCATCCGGACCGAACCTCCGTTCGAAGATCTGGAGGAAAAACTCCCGGGGAATCTGCTTGTTGCGTTTCGACTGGAGCACCCATAACATTTTTTCCATGGTAGGAACCTTTTTTAACACGAGTTCACGAAAAATTTCTTTGCGTTCCAATACGCTGGCCTCGGCGAATCTCCGCCCCACGTCCGTCAGTTCGATGTCTCCATGTTCCACCTTGACGAGACCCAGCAATTCGGCCCCTTCCACGATGGGAAGAAAATCTTCCACGTCCAACATCAGATTGTCCGCCAATTTATAGAGGTCGATTCGCGTCTCCAAATCGTCCAACAACTCCAACAATCCCGTCAAGGCTCCCGAACGAACTTCGGGCACCCGGCTCAACGGTCTCCCCGCGGCCGCCGGAGCCGCTTCCGCGGGCGTCCGTCGGGTGATGGTGGCATACAGCTGGTCCACCACCGCCAAAAAGGCGGGGGATTGCTTCTCCCGCCAATAAGGGAGGGTAAGCCGGACATCGGTGACGACCTGGGCCGGATCCCGGGAAAGCACCACCACCCGGTTGGCCAAGTACACCGCCTCTTCGATGCTGTGGGTGACGAGGATAATCGCTTTGGTCCGGATCTTCTTCTCCAGCCAGAGTTCCAAGAGGTCCCGGCGCAGGTTTTCCGCCGTCAGGACATCGAGGGCGGAGAACGGCTCATCCATCAAGAGGACGTCCGGCTCGGCCACCAGGGCGCGGCCGAAGCCGACCCGCTGGCGCATTCCCCCCGACAACTCCTTGGGAAAAGCCGTTTCAAATCCGTCGAGGCCCACCATGTCAATGACCTGCAGAGCCCGCTCCCGCTTTTCAGCGGCCGTCAATTCCTCCCGATCCAGTCCCAGTTCGACGTTTTCCAATACCGTCAGCCAGGGGAAAAGTGCAAAATTCTGGAAAATCATCGCCACTCCCGGGGCCACTCCCTCAACCGGCCGCCCGTGGTACAGCACTTCTCCTTCGGTGGGGGGAATCAGGCCGGCGATGATCCTCAGAAGCGTCGATTTTCCCGAACCGGACGGCCCTAAAACCGCCAGAAAATCGCCTTCCTCCACCTTCAAGGAGATGTCTTTCAAGATCGTCGTCTTCGATTCCGACCCCACTTCCCAGTCCTTCGATACCCTGCGCAACTCGAGCAGTGCCACGTCCGTTCCCTCCTTTCACGCCTCCAGCCGGTACCGGGTTTCCGCCAGCCGGTGCATCCGCCGCCACAGCGTCCGGTTGATGACCACGACGAACCCGGCCATGACCACGATTCCCCACACGATGGCCGGCCAGTGCCCTTCGGTGGTGGCGCGGGTGATGTACGCCCCCAGGCCCGTCGCCGTCAATTGCGTGCCCCCCCACGACACCACCTCGGCCACGATGCTGGCGTTCCACGCCCCTCCGGAAGCCGTCACCAATCCCGTGGTCAAGGCGGGAAAGATCGCGGGTAAAATCAGATACCGCCACCGGCGCCATCCCCGCAGCCCCAACAGTTCGCTCGCTTCGCGCAGATCGTTGGGAATGGCCGACGCACCGGCGATCACATTGAACAGAATGTACCACTGGGTGCCCAACATCATCAAAAGAACAGAACCCCATTGTAGGCTGATGTGCAAAGACAGAAATACAGCCGTGATCAGCGGGAAAAACATATTGGCCGGAAAGGACGCGGCGATCAACACCAAGGGTTGGGCGATCCGAGACCACTTCGGATGGGTCCCGATCCAAACCCCCACCGGCACCGTCCACAGGGCGCCGAGGGCCACCGCCGCAAACACCCGGGCCATCGTCAGGAAGCCGTAACCCACAGGCACAAGCAACTCCCGCCATCCCAGTTCGGCGACCATCAGCCCCCCCCGGACGACCCAGTAGAACACCACCACAGACAGCGCCGCCCAGGCGGCGGAAGCAAGCAACCGGCGAACCCGTCGATTCGGCCGGAATGTGCGCCTCTCCCTCCGCCCCGCCCGACCGGCGATGACCCAAGCCCAGGCCGGTTCCACAACCGCCTTGTGCATCCAACGGGCCAAACGGGAGCGGCGCAACAGGTTCAACATCCAAGAAGAAGGCTGGTCCACCCCCGCGGTCTGTTCCACTTTAAACCGCTGGACCCAAGCCACCACGGGACGCCAGAACAATTGATCCACCGCCACGATGACCACCACCATGGTGATGATGGCGTACAACAGCGCCCGGACATCCCCTTGATCCATCGCGGCGGCCATATAGGAACCGATGCCCGGCAACCGGATGTCGTGGTGCAAAACGGTGATCGATTCGCTGACCGCCAGAAAAAACCAACCGCCTCCGAAGGACATCATGCTGTTCCACACCAGGTGCACGGCGGAATACGGCAAATCCAGCAAAAGAAACCTCCGAAGACCGCGAATGTGATACAGCCGGCTGGCCTCCCGCAATTCCTTCGGGACCCCGGTCAGGGACTGGTACACCCCGAAGGTCATGTTCCACACCTGGCCCGTGAAAATGGCGAAAATCGACGCCAATTCCACTCCGAGGAGGCTGTTGGGAAACAGGGCCATGAACCCGACCACCGTGACGGACAGAAATCCGAGCACCGGAACCGACTGCAAAATGTCGAGAAGGGGGATCAAGATCCGTTCGCCGATCCGGCTTCGCGCGGCGATTTGCGCGTACAGAAACGTAAAGACCAGGGACGCGCCCAAAGCCACGAACATCCGGATCAGCGATCTTCCGGCGTAATACGGCAGCATCGACGGATCGAGAGAGACGTCGATCGCAGCATCCGGCGGACCATACGGTTCCACCATTCCTTTTCCCACATGCACAATCCCGTACAGCAGCCCGAGCACCCCGAGGAGGAGCGCCGCGTCCACCCACCATGCCGATTGGCTCGCCGCCCCGTAACGCCGCATGCCATTTCCCCCCTTTTCCTCCAAAAAAGGCTCGCCTGAACGCACAAAAAAATCCCCCCGTCTCCGGGGGGACACACGGGTAGCCCGCCGCCTTCCCCCTAGTCGAGCTTCGGCAATGTACAACGTAGAGCGCAAGCGCACTCAGCCACCTTAGGAAAAGCCTTAATCCGGCAATTCCTGGTCTACCCATTGGCGGAATCGTTTCCGGGCAGTGGCCTGTGTTTGTACACACGCCTCACCTAACGAGGATGGCGCTTTTCCTACGATTTTCCGGCTTATACCGACACCGAGATTGTAACACGGGCCCACGGGCCGATCAAGCCGTTTGGGAACGCACGACCTCGACGCACCGCGGACACAGGTCCGGATGGGACGGATCGCCGCCGACGGTAGGAAGAACCATCCAACAGCGTTCGCATTTGGTTCCCGGAGCCGGCGACACCCGGACCGCGATGCCCTCAAACTGGAGGGCGTCCTCCGGCGGCGTCTCTCCCTCCCCGTGCACCGTCACCTGGGAAACGATCAGGATCTGGGCCAGATCCGGCGTTTCGCTCAAAATCGCTCGGGCTTCCGGCGAAGGCCACAGTTCCACCGCCGCGCCCAACCCGGTGCCGATGACCTTCTGCTGGCGGGCCGCCTCAAGCCCCTTGGCCACTTCATACCGCAGGGCCAGGATCCGCTCCCATTTCCGGGCGAGAGCGTCATCCTTGTATTCGGGACGGACCGCCGGCCAATCGGCCAATTGAACACTCGGCTCCCGAACCCCCGGGATGTAGGACCATACCTCGTCGGCGGTGTGGCTGATGATCGGAGCCACCAATTTCGCCAGGGTGACGAGAATTTCGTACAGGGCGGTCTGGGCGGACCGGCGAAGGGGGTCGTCCGCCCGGCTGCAGTACAGCCGGTCTTTCAGGACGTCGAGATAAAAGGCGCTCATCTGCACCGTGCAAAAGTTGTGCACCGCATGATAGACGATGTGGAATTCGTAGTTCCGGTAGGCTTCGGTAGTGCGCTCGATCAAACGCTGTAACTGGTCCAGGGCCCACCGGTCGAACTCGGTCAATTGCTCTACGGGAAGCCGGTGTTGCGCCGGATCGAAATCGTACAGGTTGCCGAGGAGAAACCGGAAGGTGTTGCGAATCTTCCGGTACACCTCCGCCACCTGGGCCAAAATGGCCTCGGACACCCGCACGTCCGACCGGTAATCCACCGAGGCCACCCAGAGGCGCAAAATGTCGGCCCCCAGCCGCTGCATCACATCCAGCGGGTCCACCACGTTTCCGAGGCTTTTGGACATCTTCCTCCCTTCGCCGTCCAAAAGGAACCCGTGGGTCAACACGGCCCGGTACGGAGCCCGCCCCTTGACGGCAACGGCGGTGGACAGGGAGGAATTGAACCATCCCCGGTGCTGGTCGGACCCCTCGAGGTACAAGTCCGCCGGCCAGTGCAACTCCGGCCGCTGTTCCAGCACCGCCATGTGACTGGATCCGGAATCAAACCACACGTCCATGATGTCCGTTTCCTTCCGGAATCGGTCTCCGCCGCACCGGCACCGGTAGCCGGGAGGAAGCAGATCGGCGGCCTCTCGGGCAAACCAGGACTGGGACCCCTCCCGGGCGAACAGGTCGGCCACGTATTCGATGGTACGGTCGTCGATAATCGTCTCGCCGCAGGATTCGCAGTAAAAAATCGGAATCGGCACGCCCCAGACCCGCTGCCGTGAAATGCACCAGTCCTGCCGGTCGGCGATCATGTTGTGAATCCGCTGTTTTCCCCAAGTGGGAATCCAGTTTACGCGTTCGATCTCTTCGAGCAACTCCGAACGAAACTGATCGATCGAGGCGAACCACTGCTCCGTGGCCCGGAAGATCACCGGGTTTTTGCACCGCCAACAGTGGGGGTACTGGTGCACTATCTCTCCTTCCGCCGCCAGCGCCCCCTCCCGGCGGAGGAGGTCCGCGATGGCCGGGTTGGCGTCTGCGTAGAACTGTCCTTCAAAGGGAGGCGCCTGTTCGGTAAACCGGCCTCGGTCGTCCACAGGAGCCACAATGGCCAAACCGTACTTCAGCCCAACCGCATAATCCTCCATTCCATGCCCGGGCGCGGTGTGCACCGCTCCGGTGCCGGCCTCCAGAGTCACGTGATCCCCCAGTACGACCGGCACTCGCCTGTCCGCGTAGAAGGGATGCCGGAGCACCCAGCCTTCCAGTTCGGTACCCGCGAAGGCCTGCAGGATCCGGACGCCCGCAGGGTCCAAACCGGCCTCCTCCAGCACCGCCTTCAACCGCTCCTTGGCGGTAATCCACCGCTCCGAGCCCACCTCGGCGAGGACGTACGAAATCCCCGGTCCCACCGCCACGGCCTGGTTTGCCGGCAAGGTCCAGGGAGTGGTGGTCCAAATCAACACGGAAGCGCCTTCGGCGGAACCCGTCCCTTTCGCATCCACGACGGGAAACTTGACATACATCGACGGCGACACCTTGTCCCGGTATTCGATCTCCGCCTCCGCCAAAGCGGTTTCGCAGGAGGGGCACCAATAGACGGGCTTTAATCCCTTATAGATGTACCCTTTTTTCGCCATTTCCCCGAACACCCGAACCTGCGCCGCTTCGTAGGCGGGATCGAAGGTGACGTACGGATTCTCCCAATCCCCCCGGACCCCGAGGCGTTTGAACTGCTCCCGTTGCCGGTTGATAAACTCCAGCGCATATTGCCGGCACATCTCGCGGAATTCCAGCACGTCGATTTCGTGCCGGTTCAGATTCCGGGACTTAATGATCGCATGCTCGATGGGCAGGCCATGGGTATCCCAGCCGGGGACGTAGGGAGCGTCGAACCCGTCCATCGACTTAAACTTGACGATGATGTCTTTCAAAATTTTGTTCAGCGCGTGCCCCACATGGATGTCGCCGTTGGCGTAAGGCGGGCCGTCGTGCAGGACGAATTTCGGACGGCCCCGCCTTTTTTCCCGGACCCTTTGATAGAGGTGCAACTCCTCCCAACGGCGTTGGATCTCCGGCTCCCGCTTCGGCAAGTTGCCGCGCATGGGAAAATCGGTCTTCGGCAAGTTGAGGGTATGGCTGTAATCCACAAGACGTCCTCCTTTCACGCCGCAAACAAAAAGCCCCCATCCCCCGCGCAGGGACGAGAGGCTGTCACCTTCCGCCGCGTCCTCTCCATCGGCCTCGGCGTTGCAACGGCACCCCGTACGCACAGAAAATCCGTGTATTATAGTATAAATTGGCCCGGGATCCCTGTCAAATTCACCTACGACTCCATTTGGGTCGCCTGTCGCACGTCTTCCAACAGATCGTCCCAATCCCGGGATTCGATCATTTCCAGCTGAGCTTGTACCAACGACCGGAAACGCGCCCGGAATACCGATACTTGTTTTTGGATTTCTTCCATTTCCATCAAAACTTTCCGGGACTTCATGAGCGCCTCATTGACGATGCGGTCGGCATTCTTCTCCGCTTCCCGAACGATCAACTGCGCTTCCTTCCGGGCGTTGGCTTTCACCTCTTCCGCCGCCTCTTGGGCGACGACGATCGACTTACTGAGGCTTTCCTCGAGATTGGTAAAATGGCTTAATTTTTCTTCTAGTTGCTGAACCCGCTCGGTCAATTGCTTGTTTTCACGGATTAAAGCTTCGAAATCTTGGATCACCTGTTGCAAAAACTCATTGACCTCGTCCTGGTTGTACCCCCGAAACGAAACGGCAAATTCTTTATTGTGGATATCCAGCGGCGTCAACGGCACCACGTCCACCTCCCCGATCGTGGCAAGCTCCTTGTGCTAGCGCTAAGATTCGACGCGAACCTCGGAATTCCTGCACCGGAATGCCGACCTCACCAGGTGCGACCCACCCGTACGACGATCCGCCCTCTCCGGCTTTGTTCTTCAATTCCCAGGATCTTGAACCTCCCCCAACCCCGCACCGACAGGACGTCCCCCTCCGCCACTTCCCGGTCGGCGTCTTCCGCCGGGGCCCAGTTCACCTGGACCGTGCCTAGGCGAATCCGGTCCGCGGCCTCCGTTCGCGAAAGCCGCAAAAGGCTCCTCAGCAAGGCGTCCAAACGCAAGAAGGGCACCGTGAGACGCTCTTCCCTCCACGCCCCTTCGGGAGGCCGAAACGCTTCCGCCGGGATCCGGTCGGCCCGGCGCGCAAAGGGCCGTTCATCGGGATGGAGATGAGGTTCCCAAGGAAACTCCGGCATTCACAACACCGATCCCACAGCGGAGAGAATCCAACCCAACACCACCATCACACCCCGCACGAGAAACAGGTTGTACACGAGCAAGGCGACGAGATACGACAAGTCGAGGGACACGGCACCCAAGGGCAGGCTGGGAATAAACCGGCGAAACGGAGCCAGATACGGCTCGGTGATCTTCACCAGCCAGCTCCCGAGGCGGGTGTTCCAGACATCCGGAAAAAACGAAAGCAATCCCCGCGCGATCAAAATGTACCAGTACACGCTCAAAACCGTTCCAACCCAATGTACAACGGTCGACACGACGTCCCCCGGCATTTTGTCACCTCGTCCGGCCCTTCGGTTCCTGTTGACTCAGATAATCCGACACGGCTCCCTGCACGTCGACGTTTTCCGGAGCGCACAGGATGATTTGGGCGCCGACTTTCTGCATGGTGCCCCCCAGGGCGTACAGGACGCCGCTGAGAAAATCGATGATCCTCGCGCCTTCTTCGAACTGCACCTTGTGCAGATTGACGACCACCGGACGGTGACTCCTCAGATGATCGGCGATCATTTGACCGTCTTCAAACCGCTCGGGCTCGCAGAGAATCAATTTCACCGGCTTTTGTTGATGCAGGCTCACCACAGCCCCCTTCCGCCCGGCGGTCTGGACCGCTTCGGCCCGGGTCTCCTCCCGGCGAACCTCCTCCGGGTCTTCGTCGGCGAATCCGAGAAACTGCAAAATGCGGTGAAACGGATTTCCCATCGTTTACACCCTTTCTTCGCGTTCCGTTTGCGGACCGTCCCGAACTCGCGCCTCTCCGCCGTCGAGCAGCACGCGGCCGAGCCGGACGATGGTCGCCCCCTCTTCCACTGCCACTTCATAATCGTCCGACATTCCCATGGACAGCTCCAACGGACGGTCCGCCGCCCACACGGGGTGGTCCCGCCACCGATCCCGCAGCTCCCGCAGGGTCCTAAACACCCACCGGACCTCTTCCGCGGACTCCGCCCGGGGCGCCATGGTCATCCATCCGACCACCTTCCACAAGGGACTCCGCCGGAGCGCGTGAACATAGTCGAGAAAATCCCCCGCCTCCGCCACGGAGATTCCCCCCTTGGAAGGTTCTTCGGCGACATTCACCTGGATCAAGGTATACAAGGGCGCGGACCGGGCTTCTTCCCCGTCCCCTAACCGCCTGGCCAATTCCTCCGCCAAGGCGGGCCTGTCCAACGAATGGAGCCAGTGAAAAAACCGAACGATGTACTTGACTTTATTGGTTTGCAAATGACCGATAAAATGCCACGTCACCCCCGGGCCGAGGGCTTCGATCTTCGAGCGGGCCGCCGTCCAGCGATTCTCACCGAAATCCCTCAAACCGGCGGCAGCCCAAGCCCCGGCGGCAGCCGGATCGATGTATTTCGTGACAGCAACCACCTTGACGGTGTCCGGATCGCGCCCCGCCCGAGCGCAGGCCCGGGCAATCCGAGATCGGACTTCCCGCCACCGGTCTTCGATCGCCATCGCGACACCTCCAGAAACCGTCTCCCCATTGATCCGCTCTACAAAAGGGCGATCGCCGCGGCCATCCGACCGGTGACGCCTCGGTCGCGACGGTGGGAAAAGCACAGGTCTTCCCGACAAGAGGTGCAAACCCCCATCACCGTGATCCGGCGTTCGTCCAGACCGGCCCGCCGCAGCACCTCCCGGTTTGCTTCCCACAGATCGAGAAGGTAGCGACCTTCTCGGGA
Source organism: Alicyclobacillaceae bacterium (assembly GCA_029961045.1). Lineage (GTDB taxonomy): Bacteria > Bacillota > Bacilli > Kyrpidiales > Kyrpidiaceae > JASBVN01. The sequence goes on from JASBVN010000005.1 coordinate 52,768, forward strand.
AGGGGCGAACAGCCGCTCCGGAACACGGCCCCACTCAGAGACAAACGCGCTCCGCACTTTTTCGTCTACCTCATAACAGCAGGGACCGATGGCCGGACCGATGACCGCCAGAATCTCCCGGGCGCGCGCCCCCAGTGAGGAGAGGGCTTCCACCGCCGCCGCGGCCGCTTGCAGGGCCGTGCCGCGCCAACCGGCGTGCACCGCGCCGACCGCCCGCGCCTCTGGAGCATACAGAAGCACCGGCACACAATCCGCAGCCAGGGTCGCCAGGACCAGCCCCGATTCTCGGGTGACGACGGCGTCGGTATCGGGCAGGGCGTCTTCGACCGATCTGGCCCCCCGGCCGGCGTCGGCCAACCCGGCGAGGTGCACCCGGCGCCCGTGCACTTGACGGCAGAAGACCCAACGGTCGATTCCGATTCCGAAAGAACGGGCCGCCCGTTCCCGGTTCGCCAAAACGTCCTCCGGGCGATCACCGACCGTAAACCCGAAATTCAACTCCTGAAAAGGAGGACGGCTGACTCCTCCGCGGCGGCTGAAGAACCGGGCCCGCACCGCCCCGCTCTCTTCCCAACCGATCATCCTCCAGTATACCACGTCCGGAGACTCCACCAGTTCCCAGTGCATACGGGTCCCCCGCTTCCCCTGTTCCCTCGCCCTCCAGTTTATCATACAGGGTCAATATTCGCCGGAAAACCCCGATTCTTCCCCGGCCGGACGAAACGGTTCCTCTCCGGGAGACGGACGCAATTCCACGAGAATCACATCGGTGCCGATCTTCACAATCTGATCCCAGGGAATGACATACTCGGGTCCGTTCCGCCATAACCCGAACCACCGGGGAGCGCCCGGAACGACGATCGCTTTCACCACACCTTGATCCGGGTCGATCTCCAAGTCCTCGATCATGCCCAGGCGCGCACCGTCCCGGATGTTGACCACGTCTTTGGCCCGCAGGTCCGAAGCTTTCATCTTCGCCATGATACTCCCATCCCTACTTCCCCCGTCCTTACCCCTTATATATGCGACCAAGCGCCAAAAGTGCCCATAAAAAAAGGCGCTCGCGCGCCCTTGCGGCCGGTGAGCACCTTCCGGATCAGTGCACTTTGATGTATTTTTGCATATGTTGAATCGCGGATTTTTCCAAACGAGACACTTGCGCCTGAGAGATGCCAATCTCCTCCGCCACTTCCATTTGGGTTTTCCCTTCAAAAAATCGCATCGAGAGGATTTTTTGCTCTCGTTCGCCCAGTTTGTTGAGAGCTTCCCTCAACGCGATCTCCTCGACCCAGTGGACGTCTTGATTGCGCTCGTCCCGGATCTGATCCATGACGTATATCGGATCTCCCCCGTCGTGGTAAATCGGTTCGAACAGGGACACCGGATCCTGGATGGCGTCGAGGGCGAAGACGACCTCTTCCTTGGGGAGATTCAATTCTCGGGAGATCTCGGTGATCGTCGGTTCGCGGAGCCGCTCGTTGGTCAGTTGATCCCGCACCTGGAGCGCTTTATAGGCGATGTCCCGCAAGGACCGGCTCACCCGAATCGGGTTGTTGTCCCGCAGATAGCGGCGGATCTCGCCGATGATCATGGGGACGGCGTAGGTGGAAAACTTGACATTCTGGCTGAGATCGAAATTGTCGATGGCCTTCATCAGGCCGATGCACCCGACTTGAAACAGGTCGTCCACGTTTTCGCCCCGATTGTTGAACCTTTGGATCACCGACAAGACGAGCCGAAGGTTCCCGTGAATCAACCGCTCTCGGGCGGTCTGGTCCCCGGCTTGAAGGTCAGCGAACAGTTTTCGCATCTCGGCATTGGTCAAAACCGGCAATTGGGAAGTATTGACACCGCAGATTTCTACCTTGTTGCGTTTCATGGCTTCCCTCCCGCGTGGGACCGTAACCCGTCGGCTTCGTCTTCAGTATCCCCGGGAAGGGAAGAAATATGCAGTTATAACATTCTATTGAATTCCTTGCGCAGCCGTTTGATGATCCGCTTCTCCAACCGCGAGATGTACGATTGAGAAATCCCCAACAGGTCGGCCACGTCTTTCTGCGTCATCTCCCGGCCGTCGACGAGGCCGAAGCGAAGCTCCATAATCTTCCTTTCCCGTTCGGACAACTTGCCCAGGGCATCGTAGAGAAGATGCCGGTCGATCTGTTCTTCGATGTTCCGGTAAATGGTGTCCGTCTCGGTTCCGAGGACATCGGACAACAGCAGTTCGTTGCCGTCCCAGTCTACATTGAGGGGTTCATCAAAGGAAACTTCGGCCCGAACTTTATTATTCCTCCGGAGAAACATGAGGATCTCGTTTTCGATGCAGCGCGAAGCGTATGTGGCCAATTTGATTTTTTTCGCAGGATCGAACGTGTTGACCGCCTTAATCAACCCGATGGTTCCAATGGAGACCAGGTCCTCGATATAGATCCCCGTATTTTCAAATTTTCTCGCGATATACACCACCAATCGCAGATTTCGCTCGATCAGGGTCGCGCGAACCGAGACATCCCCGGCGGAAAGTCTGGCCAAAAGATCCTCCTCTTCTTCCCGGGTCAGGGGGGGAGGAAGCGCCTCTCCTCCCCCGACATAGTGGATTTCCTCTCCCTTGAGCCACTGGATCAGTTTCCACCAGAGCCGCCGCCACCACCGCATCCACGGCGACCGAAGCACACCCATTCCCCGTCCTCCTTTCTTCACCGGTACCCCTCGCGGAGGGTTTCGGCCTCGGCGACGACCGATCCGGGGACAATCGCTTCGTAGCGTCCCCCTGAGTCGAGAGGGGTGAATTGGAACGCCACATAAACCCGCTCATCCGTCCACCTGCGGCCTCCAATATCCACGCGAATGCGCTCGGGCCGCACCGCAGCCAACCAGCCGCGCCGCCCTCCGACCCCCCGCCACGGAACGATGCGAATCCGCTCCGTCCACTCCTCCGCGGGCGGCGGAGCCGGAAAACCGCGGCCGGGAACCAAATCATCAGCCGAGGATTGAACCATCCGGGCCCAGGCGATCAATTCTGGAGGGAACAGAAAGCGGACCTCCTCGGCGTGGACCACAATCACCGGCCACCCGCTGAGGGGTTCCTTCAGCAGGTTGCCCGAGTCCAGCAGGGCCGGAAGGGAACCGGCCCCCAGAGGCGTGGCGATCTCCAGACGGCACAGGAATCCATCCAGGCGATCGACATTTCGCTTCAGGCGGCGCAATCCGTAAAGAAGTGCCAACGCCGCCGGTACGGCCGCCAGGAACGTTCCCGTGCGAAGGTGCCAGATCCAAACGGGTGTGTGTTCCAGCAACACCACTCCTCCCTGCGTTTGGACCGTCCCCCCCGCCCCCTCCTGAACCGCGACGAAGGCGCCGGCAAACACAAAGGCGGCCAAATAAAAGGCGACAGTCCCCTGGAGAAGAGAGATCCAACGGCGAACCGGCAGCCCCAATCCGACCATGGCGACGGACACGGCCAGGCGGATCCACCACGCTCCGAACCCCGGCCAAAACAGGACTGCGAAGGCGTAGGCCGCTCCAAGGGCGGACGCGCCGGCCAACCGGAGGGGGTTGGTCCTCAATCGAAGGATCAACCCCGCCGCCCAGAGGGCCAATCCGTCCATACACCAATTGACCGCCACCACAAGATCGCCGTACAAAACCGGCATGGATTCCCACCTCGGACCGGACCATGGCACAAGACAGTATAGTACATGTCTATTACAAACCTTGTCACACCTTGACGAACACTACAAAAAAAATAGCGTTCCCGGCGAAAACGCCGAGAACGCCCGGGACGGCGAACCCGCCGGTCCCCCTCGCGACTCAACCACGACGCTGGCGCATAAAGGCCGGAATATGATAATCCTCCGGCTGAGCGCCATGGGTGCTTTGAAAAGGGCGAATCTCCAATTTGTTCACAGGCTTCGAAGGTGGCTGCTTGTGCTCGAAACCGGTGGCGATCACCGTCACGACGATTTCGTCTTTCAGATCCTGGTTGATCACGGCCCCGAAAATCATGTTGACCTCGGGGTCGGCCGCCGACGAAACGATATCGGCCGCTTCGTTGACTTCGAACAAACTCAAGTTGTTGCCTCCGGCGATGTGCATGAGCACACCCCGCGCTCCGTCGATGGACGTCTCCAGAAGCGGGCTGCAGATCGCCTTCTTCGCCGCCTCGGCGGCACGGTTCTCTCCGCTGGAGACGCCGATGCCCATCAGCGCCGATCCCCGCTCCGTCATGATGGTCTTTACGTCGGCAAAATCCACGTTGATCAGTCCGGGCACGGCAATGAGATCCGAAATCCCCGAGACCCCTTGGCGCAGAACGTTGTCCGCCTCCCGGAAAGCTTCCAACATCGGAGTGTTGCGGTCAACAATTTCCAACAACCGGTCGTTGGGGATGACGATCAATGTATCGACCTTTTCCTTCAGATGCTGGATTCCCTGTTCTGCCTGGGTCATCCTTCGACGTCCCTCAAAGCTGAAGGGTTTGGTGACGACCCCCACCGTAAGCGCTCCGAGTTCCTTGGCGATCTCTGCGATCACGGGAGCCGCGCCCGTACCGGTTCCGCCGCCCATCCCGGCCGTGACGAAGACCATGTCGGCCCCGCGCAGGGCGTTCATGATCTGTTCGCGGCTCTCATCCGCCGCTTTTTTCCCGATTTCCGGATTGGCTCCGGCACCCAGGCCCCGGGTCAGCTTCTCGCCGATCTGCAGCCGGCTCTCCGCTTTGGACAATTGCAACGCCTGGGCGTCGGTGTTTACAGCGATAAACTCGACCCCTTTGATGCCGGATTCGATCATGCGGTTGACCGCGTTGCAACCACCGCCGCCGACGCCGATGACTTTGATTCGGGCAAGGTGCTCCGTTTCAAAATCGAACTCGAGCATGTGCTGTCCCTCCGCTCACATAAAATCAGCAAACCAGCTCTTGAGCCGGTGGATCCAACCGGCCGGATTTCCTCTCCGGGATGGTTGTGCGGAGGACCGCCGGAAGCTATGCTGGGCCACATAGCGGATGATGCCGACCCCGTTGACGAAAGACGGATCCCTTACTCCCAAAAACTCTGGAACGGCCACCCGCACGGGGCCGGCCAGCTCGTGTTCCGCGAGCTTCTCAATGCCCCGGGTGGAGGAAACGCCGCCGTACAAGACGTATCCGCCCGGGATTTCCCGGGCGATGCCCATTCGCTCCACCTCGCGCCGAACCAAGTAGAACATCTCTTGCAGGCGCGGTTCAATGACGGCAGCCAAATCCACAGCGCTGAACTCCTTTTCGTCTTGGCTGCCGATGCGGGGCACTTTAAACCGCTCCTCCGCAGGGGCCAGAGACACCATGGCCCATCCGTATCTCGCCTTGATCGCTTCCGCCACATCCGTCTGAGTCCGCAAACCGATGGCAATGTCGTTGGTGACGTAGTCGCCTCCCACGGGCAAAACACTCATACCGGCCAGGGTTCCCCGTTCAAACACCGAAATGGTTGTGGCGCCGGCCCCTAGATCCACCAAGACTACACCGAGTTTTTTTTCATCGGGGGAGAGTGCCACCGCACCGGCGGCGAGGGGCAACAATACGAGACCGGCGATCTCGAGGCCAGCCCGCTGGACGCACCGCACCAAATTGTGGATCACCGTCCGAGATCCGGTGATGATGTGGGCGTCCACCTCCAGACGGACCCCGATCATCCCGCGGGGATCGGTGATGCCTTCCAGACCGTCCACCACATACTCCTTCGGCACGACGTCGACGATTTCCCTTTCGGGGGGTAAAGCAATCACTCGGGCGGCCTGGAGCACCCGCTCCACGTCGTCCTCGGCGATCTCGCGGTCGGGAGAGGAGACGGCCACTACACCGTGGCTCGACTGAAGGGCGACGTGATTGCCCGATACGCCGACATACGCCGACTGGATCTGGACACCGACCATCCGCTCCGCCTGTTCCACCGCCTCTCGAATGCCCTGAACGGTTTTATCGATATCGACGATCGCTCCCTGCCGGATCCCTTCACCGGCCGCCGAACCGACGCCGATGATGTTCAAACTGTTGCCCGCAATTTCCCCGATAATGACCCGGATCCTCGATGTCCCCACGTCCAAGCTGACGATGATCTCGCCTTTGGTCAACCAGTGGCACCCCCAAACCCTCTCCCTAGATGCTGTAATGAAAATTCGACGCTCCGCATGGAATCCCTTTTTTTGTCCCCATCAATCCTTAAAAAAAGAGACCCCCGAACGACCGCGCCGACGGGACCTCAGGGCGAAGGGGGCACCGAGCGACGTCTGTTCATCAGAATGCGCCGGATGGCGGCGATGTTCTGGAACAACCGCACGCCGAAGGCGAAGACCGCCGCCAGATACAGGTCCACCCCCAATTGAACGCCGATAAAAGCCAGGAAGGCCGCTACGAGGGTGTTGAAAAAAAATCCGCTGATGAAGACCCGGCTGTCGAAATGGCCCTCCAGCCCCGCCCGGATGCCCCCGAACACGGTGTCGAGGGCCGCCAGCACGGCGATCGACAGATAGCTGGAATACTGAGGGGGAATCGTCACATTGAAGGCCAGCCCCAAAAGGACTCCCAGCACCAAACCGACTATGGGCAACCAGATCATGTCCCGCCGCTCACCTCTTTTTTGGCAAACCGGAATTCCACGGGGTCGTGGAAAGCGGGAATTTCCACCCACCGTCCGTCCTTGCGCTCTTCGATGATGATCTCTTTTCCGATCTGCCGGTAATCCTGCACAATAGGATTGATGGTGAGGGCCGCCTTCATCCGGTCGACGTCTCCGACGGCGGCGATCACATAGGGCATCGAAACGGGATGGGTATCCACCTGCATGATGCCGTTCACTTCCCGGATAAAAGAAGTGGTAATCAGCCGCTGGCCGTTGACGGCGACGGCCTCAGCTCCGTTTCCGTACAGCAGGTTGACGATCATCTGCAACATCCAATCGTAGACGTGTCGGTCCTGCCCGTCGGCCGGAGGCAGTCCCATATCTCGGATGGTCAGGATAATACCCGGGCCGCTGACCGGTTCGAGCCCGGCTTGCCGGCGGGCCTCTTGGACTTCCTGGATCAAGGCGCGGGCCATATCTTCCTTGTTGCCCGAAGTCGCCTGATACTTTTCCAATTGGTTCTGCAAGTCCGCCAAGGTTTTAAGCAGACTCTGCTGTTTGGCCTGTTGCTGGTACAATTCGCTCCGCAGTTCCACAATGTCCCCGTGGGATACGGCCGGTTGCCGGACGGTCGCAATCTGGACGGCGGCCATAAACCCCACCAACACCGAAGCTCCGAACAAAACCAGATACAAAGTCCTGCCCGATGATGCGCCGGAACCGGATCCGCCCGTCGTCAAGGTCCTTCCTCTCCTTCAACCCGATTGCGCTCCCGCCGCCGATCCCAGATGAAGATCCGCATCGGCCTTCGGTCCGGTGACGCTTACACTGCGGCTTCGGAGCACATCCAGAATTCCGCCGGGGCGATTCAACTGTTCCTGTAAACGCCCCGGATCGCCGATGGCTTCAATGGTAAAAGGCGGAACCAAGCGAGCTCCGCCGACCCGAATGGTCGGGCCGATGCAAACGACCCCCGTCCGCATGGCGATCCGCTGCCCGTTCACCGAGACCGCTTCGGCGCCGGCCGCAAACAATTCGTTGACCACCCGCCGGATGTCAAAATCGTGGACGATGGCGTACCGGGCGTCCACCCCAGCCGGAACGGGACCATGATGGTCGTCGATGGTCACGACTACACCGGGTCCGTGCACGGGCACCGCTCCGGAAATGATCTCGCAGGTCTCCAGTTGTTTGCGAAGGGGGGCCACGGACTCCATCTCATCGTTCAGAGATTTTTCATATCCTTCGATCTGCCCCTGCAAGTCGCGAATCCTCGCCTCCAAGTCCGCGTTGGCCCGCCGGACGGCCGAAAGCGCCTGGGACAGCCGAGCCGGCTCTTCCAATCGCAGCGGAGTCACGGAGGCGCGGTTCGCTTCACCGGTAGTCCGCATTTGAACAGTTAACATAAAACCGAGCACGACCCCCACGAGGGTCAACAGCGCCGCAGTCCCCACCCGCTGCATCATCCGGCACTCTCCTTTTCCGGGCGGAAGGGATGATAGCGGAAGGGCTCGGTCAACCAAATCTCGCCCGGTCCGCGGTCGCGGACCTGGTCCCGGATTGCCGGAAACCACCGCAACCGGTCGGCAAACGATCCGGCCGGAACGTGAAGTTTATAGCGGTCCACCGAATAGACCGTCCAGACGTCTCCCTCTTCAATGTGGATCTCCGACAACTGCTCCCGCAGTTCCGGGGGAAGCTTCGACAACTGTCGACAGGCTTGTCCCACCGCTTCCACGGGCACGGGGCGGCCCGGCGCGACGGAAACCGGGCGGTTTACCGTAATGATCGGGGCGCGGATCGATTCTCCCGACCGCACGGGGTCGAGAACCGTGCCGTCCTCCAAAAGGCGAAACCAGGCGGTTTCCGCAGGAAACACGGCCACCACGTCCTTTTCCCTCACCGAAATGGAAACGACCCCGTTCCAGTGGATGTCCACCCGGGCCTCGGCAACCAAAGGAAAAGCGTCCCGGATCCGTTCCGCGACGGCGTCCGGCTTGATCCGCAACCAGAGCGTGCCGACGGGCACGCCTGCCGCCTCCGCCACCTTCTCGCGGGAAAGGCTGTGGACGCCCTCCACCCGGATCTCGTTGACTCGGGACAGCGGCGAACCGAAGAACAGCGCCGCGGAGGCCCCGACCAAAAACGCGCCGACCAGCACTTGCGCCCTCCGGCGGCTCCGGTGTTCGCCCCCGTTCCGTGCTGCCCGATGTTCCGTTTTCAAAATTTCACGACCCCCGTCATATTGGAAAAAAAGAGCGGCATATCTATACCTTCGGAATATGCCGCTCCCCGGTCGAGTCTATGGTTGACGAAGGCGCCTGACACGTGCCCCGAGACTGCTCAGCACCTCGTCGAATCGTTCGTATCCCCGATCGATGTGGTAGGCGTGCTCCACAATCGTCGTTCCCTTGGCCACGAGACCCGCCAGCACGAGGGCGGCCCCCGCCCGCAGGTCGCTCGCCTGCACCACCGCTCCCGTTAAACCGGGTACTCCTTGGATGAAGGCGGTTCGCAGATCGACGCGAATATTCGCACCCATCCGGCGAAGCTCTCCCACGTGTTTAAACCGCTCTTCGAACACCGTTTCCGTCACGATCGACATGCCTTCCGCCACGCACAGCAACGCCATGAACGGCGCCTGCAAATCCGTGGGAAACCCCGGATACGGAGCGGTCCGCACCTGTTCCACGGCGCGCAATCGCCCGTCGGAACGCACTCTCATTATATCACGGCCCACTTCGATTTCAACACCGGCCTCCCGGAGTTTCGTCAAGACGGCTCCCAGATGGCGCGGCCGGACATGGCGGAGGACGACATCGCCCCCCGCCATCGCCGCGGCGATGGCCAACGTTCCGGCGACGATCCGGTCGGGAATGATCCGGTGCCGTCCTCCCGCCAACCCTTTGACTCCGTGAATGACGACCGTATCCTCTCCAGCCCCCTCGACGTGACCGCCGATCCGGTTCAGAAAGTCGGCGAGATCCGCGATTTCCGGCTCCCGCGCGGCATTGCCGATCACGGTGGTGCCTTCCGCCAACACTGCGGCCATCATGAGGTTCTCGGTCGCCCCCACGCTGGGGGTGTCCAGATACACCGCGCCGCCGCGCAACCGGTCCGCCCGGCAATCGATGAAACCGTGCCGTTCCTCCACGGAAGCTCCGAGGGCCATCAAGCCCTTCAGATGAAGATCGATCGGCCGCGACCCGATGGTGCAGCCGCCTGGACGAGAAACCCGGGCCCGGCCGTGCCGGGCCAAAAGAGGGCCCATCAAAAAGATCGACGACCGCATCTGGCGCATCAGCCTTTCGGGAACTTCCGTTTGGGAAACCCGCCGGGCGTCCACCTTCACGACCGGAGGGTTGTACTCCACCGCCGCACCCAGAGCTTTCAGAATATCCACCATCACCCGAATGTCCTGAAGATCCGGCACATCTTCAATCACACAGACGCCGTCCGCGAGAAGACTGGCGGCGAGAATCGGCAGGGCGGCGTTTTTCGCCCCGTGCACCCGGACCTCTCCCTGCAGCCGCGTTCCTCCTTCTACGGCGATCTGGTCCAAGGTTCTCACCCCCCGGTTTCTCCGTCCTCCCCCACAATTTTGACTTCCGGCTCCAGGCGGACGGCAAAGCGCCGCCACACCTCTTCCTGGGCCAGTTGAATCAATTCGAGGACATCGCGGGCCGTGGCCCCTCCGAGGTTGACAATAAAATTGGCGTGCCGGGGGGAAATTTGAGCCGCTCCTACCCGCCGTCCCTTGAGTCCCGCTTCTTCGATCAACCGCGCGGCATGGGTTCCGGGAGGATTCTGAAACACACTTCCGGCGCTCGCCTGGGAGAGGGGCTGGGTCTGCCGCCGCCGCTGCGTCCATTCCTTGACCTGCCGGATCATGGCCTCCCGGTCCCCCGGCGTCAATTGAAATGCGGCGCGAAGAACGAGCGCTCCCCACTCCCCGACGCGGCTGCGACGGTACGCGAATCCGAGTTCTTCCCGGTCCACCCGGCGAACCCTCCCGTCGGGGAACGCCACGTCGGCAAACAACACCACGCGCCCCACCTCGCCTCCGTGGGCGCCGGCGTTCATTCGCACGGCGCCGCCGACACTCCCGGGAATCCCCGTGGCGAACTCCAATCCGGACAACCCGTGACGGATCGCCGTGTTGGCGGCGGACACGATCAACCGCCCTGCCTCAGCCGTCAGCACGGTTCCCTCGATGTCTAAAGCCGCCCAGTTGTCGGCCAGTTTCACCACGACGCCGCGGATCCCCCCGTCCCGGACGAGAAGGTTCGATCCGCGTCCGACGACCGTCCAAGGCCAGCCGTATTCGCCGATCAGACCCATCAGCCGCAGAATCTGGCTTTCCGACTCCGGCAACACCAGGGCGTCCGCCGGCCCGCCAATCCGCCAAGTGGTATGGCGGGACATGGGCTCGTCGAACAAGACCCGCCCGACGTCGGCTCGCTTGAGAATCGACCGCATCTGTTCCTTCACCGGTGAACCTCCTTGCCGGGTCGACGAGGCCGCCGCCCTGCCAACCCTTGCATCCCTATACTATGGAACTGGGCCGGCGGGTGTGACAAACGCCTACCCGCGACCGCCGGAACATGAAAAATCCCCTGAGCCGCCGCTTCCATCCGCCCAGGGGTCCCAGACCGGTCACCGCCGCCGCTCGGCCAGGGACCGGACGACCATCGCCAACGTCTGCGCCGCTTCGGTCAAGGCCGACTCCTGTGCCCGCCGCCGCATTCGGCCGGCCGGTCCTTCCTGCAACACGCGAAGAATTTCGCGATACAGACGGTCGGGAGTCAACTCCGACTCTTCGACCATCACCGCCATTCCCCGCTCGGCCAGCCACCGGGCGTTGTGTTCCTGATGCCGGCCCGCCACGTAAGGCGACGGCACCAAGACGGCCGGCACCCCCACCGCCGTCAATTCCGCCACCGTAGACGCTCCGGCCCTCGAGACGACGGCGTCCACCAGGCGGAGCAAAGCCGGCATATCGTCGCAAAACGGAACGACGGCGATCCCGGGGACGCCGGGATACAGACCTTTCTCCCCGAGTTCCCGGATCCACGCCTCGTAATGATCCCGCCCGGTCACCCAAACCAGCTGGAAAGTCCGCTCCCGAACCAAGCGGGGCAGCAAGCCCGCCGCCGCCCGGTTGATGGGCGGGGCGCCCCGGCTGCCGGAAAACACGGCCACCGCGGGCCTTCCCGCCTCCAGTCCGTACGCCCGGCGCAACGCCTTCAGGCGCTCCTCCTCCACCCCCATCATTTCGCTCACCCGGGGGTTGCCGGTGATGACCACCTGTCTCGCCTTTGGAAACCGCCGGTCCGTCTGGGGAAAAGAAACGGCCACCACATCGACGAACCGCGCCAAGATCCGGTTCGTCAGGCCCGGCACCACATTTTGTTCGTGAATCAAAGTGGGAATCCCCAGCCGGTGTGCGGCGTATACCACCGGACCGCATACGTAACCGCCCGTTCCCACCACCACATCCGGCCGGAACCGCCGCAGGATCGCCCGCGCCTGCCCGATGCTCCGCCACGCCCGCCACAGCGCGCGCACCTGCCTCCATCCGAACTTGCGGGGCAATCCCTGGACGTCGATCGTCTCAAACGGCAACCCGGCCTTTGGCACCAACTCGCTCTCCATCCCCCGAAGGGTTCCGACGTACAGAATTTCCACTTCGGGATCCGTCTGCCGCAAATGGCGCGCTAAAGCCAGGGCCGGATAAATGTGGCCCCCGGTCCCGCCGCCGGTCAGCAATACCCGCATGTCCGATCCCCCGTTCCCGCAGCGAATTTAGACACGCGCATGGCGGGAAATGTTCAACAAAATCCCGATCCCCGTCAACATCAAGACCAGGGAAGATCCTCCGTAACTGATCAGGGGAAGCGTGATGCCCGTCACCGGCATCGAGCCCGTTACCACGCCGATATTGATCAACACCTGTACCCCGATCATGCCGACAATTCCCGTCGCCAGCAAGCTGCCAAAGGCGTCCGGTGCCCGAATCGCCGCATGGATGCCCCGCCATACGAGCACGACAAACAGAAGCAAAATCGTCGCTCCGCCGATAAAGCCCAGTTCCTCGGCCAAAATCGCAAAAATAAAATCGGTTTGCGGTTCCGGCAGATACAAAAACTTCTGCCGGCTCCGGCCCAGCCCCAGACCGAACAAGCCGCCCGGACCGAGGGCATAAAGGGATTGGATGATATGGTAACCTTCGTTAAGAGGATACTTCCACGGGTCGAGGAACGCAACCACGCGCATCAGGCGGTACGGCGCGACCGCCACCAGCGCGGCGAAAACGGGAACCGCGAGCCCCGCCAAATAGGCGAGGTGCCGGATTCGGGCCCCCGCCACAAAAATGAGGATGCCCATCGTCCCGACCAATACCGCCGTCTGCCCCAGGTCGGGCTCCAGCATGATCAGGACGACCGCTGCCGCCACAAGTCCCAAAGCCGGAGCTAATCCCCGCCAAAAAGAATCGATGCGGGCCGTCGGTTTCGCCAGCCAATCGGAAAAAAACAAAATGAACCCCAATTTCGCGAACTCGCTGGGCTGGATGCCGAGAGAGCCGACTCCGAGCCAGGCCCGCGAACCGCCGCGGACGGCGCCGAGGGGCGTCAGCACGACGACCAACAACAGGAGGCACAACCACAGGGCGGGTTTCGCCAAAGGCCGGAGTTTCCAATAATCCACCCGCATCATGACCAGCATCAACACCACGCCCAACGCCGCCCAGAGCAATTGGCGCTTAGCGTAGTAAAAGGCGTCGCCGTACCTCTGCTCCGACAGGACGGCGCTGGCACTATAGACCATCACCACCCCCACCGCCAGCAGCAATAGGGTTACGGTCATGAGCAGCACATCGGGTAAGCGTCCCCGGCCGGACACGGCGTTCACCCCCTGTCTCCGGTCTCGTCCAGCCTGTTACAGTTTATTCACCGCCTCCTTGAACATGCGGCCCCGCTCCTCGAAGGAACGATACTGGTCCCAGCTGGCCGACGCCGGGGACAACAGTACCACGTCCCCTTCCCGCGCCCAGTCAATCGCCTTCCGAACCGCCTCTTCCACGTCGGCCGCCCGGCGGACGGGCAACCCCGCCTCTTCGGCCAGGCGGGCGATTCTCGGGGCCGACTGCCCCATGGCGACGACACATTTGACCCGCCCGCCGCGCAGGAAAGGGAGCAAGCGCCGGTAATCGTCCCCCCGATCCAAACCGCCCGCAATCCACACGACTCCCCGCGAAAAAGCGCCGAGCGCCCGGCAGGCCGCCTCCGGATTCGTGGCCTTTGAATCATTATAAAAATCGATCCCGCGCCACCGCCGGACGAACTCCAACCGGTGTTCCACCCCGCGAAAATCGGCCGCCGACGCCACCGCCTCCGGAGGAGCTCCCGCCAAGATCGCCGCCGTACCGGCGGCAAGGAAATTTTCCACGTTGTGGGCCCCCGGCAGGGCGAGGTCCCGGAGGGAGCACACCCGCCTGTCTCCGCCGTTCTCCCGCCACCAGACGCACCCCTCCCGGACAAAGAGACCGGCCCTCCGACCGTCGCCCACCCCGCCGAACCAGGCGATCCGAGACCGCAGCCCGCAATCGAACCGGAACGCATCCCGCTGTCCGGCGTTGAGCACCGCCCAGTCGTCCTCCCGCTGACAGGCGAACAGGCGTTTCTTGGCCTCGATGTACGCTTCAAAGGTCCCGTGATAATCGAGGTGAGCGGGATACACATTCAGAACCGCTCCGATCCTCGGCCGGAACCGTTCGGTGCCCATCAATTGAAAGCTGGACAGTTCGGCGACCAACCATTCGCCTTCCGCCAATCCGTCCAAGGCGTCGCACAGGGGCAAGCCGATGTTGCCGGCGACCCGGCGGGGAATCCCCGCTTTGGCCAGCATGTGCCCCGTCCAAGTGGTGGTCGTCGTCTTGCCGTTGGTTCCCGTAATGCCGATCCACCGGTCGGGACGCGCCCTCCAAGCGATTTCCGGCTCGGTATACACGGGAATGCCCCGGTGGAGAGCCTCCGCCACCGGAGGGGACGAGTAGGGAACCCCCGGATTTTTGACCACAAAATCGTAAGACGTATCAAAAAGGGCCGGAGGATGGCCCCCGGCAATCACTTCAATTCCCAGCTCTTCCAGTCTCCTTGCCCCATCCCCCAGTTCCTCCCGGGGTTTGAGGTCCGTCACCGTGACATCCGCCCCGCTCCGGGCCAAGAAACGCGCAACCGCCTCACCGCTGCGCGCAAGTCCGATTACGAGCACCCTGGCACCCGCCCATTCCTTCACGATTTCCCCACTCCCGATCGCAATCTGATCCGCTCCTCTCTCACCCGCGCGCAAACAATGCCAGCGCTCCGGCGGACAAACAGAGGCCCGCCGCCCAAAAAGTCGCGACCACCCGCCATTCGGACCAGCCGCCCAACTCAAAATGGTGATGGAGCGGGCTCATTCGAAAAACGCGACGCCCGAAGGTCTGAAAGGTGAATACTTGGATCATCACCGAAAGGGCCTCCGCCACGAACACTCCGCCGATGAGAATCAGCCAGAACTCGGTCTTCGTCAGCACCGCCGCCGCGGCGAGCCCCGCTCCGACGGCCAGGGAGCCGGTATCGCCCATGAAGACCCGGGCCGGATGGGCGTTAAACACCAAAAATCCCAAGAGCGCCCCCATCATCGCCCCGCAAAAGGTGGCCAGATCGTACTGGCTGTTCCACAAGGCCAGCACGCCGTATGTACCGAAGGCGATCGCAGCCGTTCCCGCAGCCAGGCCGTCCAATCCGTCCGTCAGGTTGACGGCGTTGGAAGTGCCCATCAGCACCAGAGCGAGAAACGGAAGATAAAGACCGCCGAGATCCCACACGGCGCCGAAAAAGGGAAGAGTGACCGTAAAAGAAAAATGAGGCGTACCGGCCAGAAAAAAGAAGAACAGCACCGCCACCAATCCTTGGGCTGCGAGCTTTTGTCTCGCCGTCAGCCCGAGATTTCGCTTTTTCACGACTTTAATGTAATCGTCCAGAAAGCCGATCAACCCGTAGGCGAGAGTCACTCCGAGGGCCAGCAGCGCCTCCCGGGAATGTCCGGCGAACTGCCACACCGTCACCGTCGCCGCCAGAAGGATGATCGTGCCTCCCATCGTCGGGGTTCCCGACTTTTTCTGATGGGAAGCCGGCCCTTCTTCCCGAATGCTTTGGCCGATTTTCAGACGCCGCAACACCGGTATAAACAAGGGGCCGAGCAGAAGCGCCAGGACCAAGGAGGTCCCCGCCGTCAGCCACATCGCTTGCATTCCAGCGTCCCCCTATCTGTTCACCCAGCTGCTCCCATCCGGGACCGGATCGCCCGCTCCGCCGCCCGGCGGTCGTCAAAGTCGAATTTACGGCGCCCGATCCACTGATACGTTTCATGCCCTTTGCCGGCGATGAGGACCACGTCCCCCGGACCGGCCAGAAACACCGCTTTCCGGATGGCCTCCTCCCGATCGGGGATGCGTTCATACCGGTCGCGGTCGGCGCCGATTTCGATCAATCCCGCCTCGATGTCGTCGAGAATCCGCTCCGGGTCTTCGGTCCGCGGATTGTCTGAAGTCAGGATCGCGTAGTCGCTCCACCGATACGCAATCTGTCCCATCAAAGGGCGTTTGGTCCGGTCCCGATCCCCTCCGCATCCGAACACGGCGATCAGGCGCCCTCGGGTGAATTCCCTCAGGGTCCGCAACACGTTTTCCAGGCTGTCCGGGGTGTGGGCGTAATCCACGATGACGCCGAAAGGCTGGCCGGCGTCGACCCTCTCCAGGCGGCCGGGGACACCCGGCACCTCTTCTAGATGGGCCGCCATCGCCTCCAGGGACAGCCCCTCCACCAGCCCGACGGCAAGGGCGGCCAAGGCGTTGTATACGCTGAACCGCCCCGTCAATTTCAGGCGAACTGGAACCGTTCCCGCGAAGGTCTCCGCCACGAACCGGACGCCCTCCATCGCGATTTCCACGTCCCGGGCCCGGACATCGGCGCTCCGGTCCACGGCGTAGGTAATCGTCTGCGCCACCGTCTGCCCCGCCATCCATCGCCCCGCCGGGTCATCGAGGTTCACCACGGCAAAGGACTGCTTCGAAAGGGTGTCTCCGTATTCGTTGCCGAGCCGGGCAAACAACTTCCCTTTGGCTTGCCGGTAGGCTTCCATGGAACCGTGAAAATCGAGGTGGTCTTGGGAAAGATTAGTAAACACCGCCGTCCGGAACCGGGTCCCCGCTACGCGGTCTAACTCAAGGGCGTGGGAAGACACCTCCATGACGGCGTACCGAAGGCCCTCCTCCCTCATCCGGGACAACAGGCGCTGCAACTCCACGGCCTCTGGAGTGGTATTAACCGAAGGCAGAATTTCCCCAGCCACCCGGGTATAAATGGTGCCGATCAATCCGGTCGGATAGCCGGCACGCACGAGAAGATGATCGATCAAATGGGTGACGGTGGTTTTTCCGTTGGTCCCCGTGACCCCGATCACCCTCACATCCCGGGAGGGATGGCGGAAAAAGACGGCCGCCAGAATCGCAGCGGCCCGCCGGGTGTCGGGAACGACGATCTGGGGGATCGCGGCGTCTTGAGGCTCCTCCACCACCGCCGCCACCGCCCCGGCCCGGCGGGCTTCGTCCACAAAGGCGTGCCCGTCCACCGTGTGGCCGCGCAGGGCGATAAACAGACTGCCCGGACGAACCCGGCGAGAATCGGCGGTGACGTCCGATACCTCCAGACCCGCGAGAGAACCGACGATTCGACGGCGAAGCAAACTGCCGATCAAGTGGTCCAACCGCAAGGTCATCCCTCTTTTCTCATTATCCAGTATAGACCGCCGGAACAGCCCCCACACCGGCGTCAAGGGGAATCGGGGGGGCGATTCCCCAGGTAGAGTCGAATCACCGTCCCGGGCGGCACCTTCGTCCCCGCCTTGGGGGCCTGGGCCACCACGTATCCTCCCTGCCCCGCCGTTTCGACCCGGAGCTGCGCCCCGCTGTCCAACATCAATCTTCGGGCGTCCTCCAGCGAACGCCCGGTCAACTCGGGCACCTCCACCGGTTTTACGTCGAGATACGAATATTCCTTCGCCGGGCCCTCCGCGCTGGGCGGAACCCCCAAATACTGCAGGCCGTCGGCCAGGATGTGCCCGACCGCCGGAGCGGCGATGACGCCCCCGAACACCAGGGGCGCTTTCGGATTGTCCACTGCAATGTACGCCACCAGGCGGGGATTGTCCGCCGGAGCCATTCCGATGAACGACACGATGTAATGATTGCGCTTGTACCGCCCGTCGGGCCCGACCACCTGGGCCGTGCCCGTCTTGCCCGCCACCCGGTATCCTTCGGCATAGGCGTTCTTTCCGGTGCCTCGGGCGACGACGCTCTCCAGCGCCCCTCGGACCAACCGGGCCGTCTCTTCGCTGATCACCCGGCGGACCACCGTCGGCTTCCGCTCGTCGAGCACTTCCCCCGTGGCGCGGTCCACCCATTTGGCCGCCACATACGGTTGCATCAAAAGACCGCCGTTGGCGACCGCGCTCACCGCCATGACCTGCTGAATCGGCGTGACGGAAACGCCCTGTCCAAAGGAGGTGGTGGCCAATTCCAGCGGGCCGACTCGCGACAATTTGAAAAGAATTCCCGTTCCTTCACCCGGTAGATCGATCCCGGTCTTGGACCCGAACCCGAACTCACGAATGTAACGGAACAACGCTTCTTTTCCTAGGCGCTGGCCCATCAGCATAAACCCGGGGTTACAGGAATTTTCCACAACTTCCAAAAAAGATTGGGATCCGTGTCCCCCCGCCTTCCAACACCGGATCCGATGTCCCGCCACTTCAAAATACCCCGGGTCGAAAAACCGTTCATTGAGATTCACCTTTTTTTCTTCCAATGCGGCGGACAACGTGACAATTTTGAACGTGGAACCGGGTTCGAAGGTCTTCCAGATGGCCAGATTGCGATCGTACACTTCATGGGAATAGTCCTGATATTTTCCCGGGTGAAACGTCGGGGCGTTCTCCATGGCCAGAATTTCGCCCGTTCGCGGGTCGGCCACGATCGCCGTCACGTTGTCCGGGTTGTAGGTCGCCACCACCTGTTCGATTTCCCGGCGCACAAAAGCGCTGATCTGGCGGTCGAGGGTAAGCACGACGTCTTGGCCGTCTTTCGGAGGCACGTACAAACTTTCGCTGCCCGGCATGACTTCGCCGCGCGCGTTGGCCAAAAAGGAAATGGCTCCCGGGATCCCCCGCAGGCGAGAGTCGTACCTGGCTTCGAGGCCCGCGAGGCCCTGGTTGTCGATGCCGACAAACCCCAGGACGTGGGCGGCCAGCTCTCCAAAGGGATAATAGCGGCGCCCCTCCTCCGTGAGATAGATCCCCGGCAACCCGAGGGCACGGACTTCCCGGGCCTTTTCGGCATCCAGTTTCCGACCTCCCGCCACATACACGATGAGGGTTCGTTTCGAAATCAATTGCGAGATGCGTTCCCGGGATACCCCCAGCACGCCGGCCAGGCGGGCGGCCGTCTCTTCCCTGTCCCGAATCTGCGCGGGCACCGCCACCACCGTGGGAGCGCTGATGTTGTAAGCCAACACCTGACCGTTACGATCATACACCGTTCCCCTTTTGGGCTCAACTGGAATGTCCCGCCTCCACAATTCCTGAGCGCGTTCGGTCAACCACGAAGACTGGAACAACTGAATGTAGGCCAACCGTCCGACCAGAAACGCGAAAGCCACCAGGGCGCCCAGGAACAGGCCGACCAGCCGCCTCCTCCTCGTCAAGTCCTGTTCGCCCACCTCCGGCCCCCTCCCTCCCCTTCCGGACGATCCTCTTTCTGAGGGAACCATATGCGGCGGAGGGACGAACTAGAAGAGAAAGCCCGGGGCCGGCCGACTTTCGCTCCTCCCCGGGCGAAGATCAGGGAACCGGGCTCTCCCCCCCGAATTTCACATGCAGCACGCTTCCCGGCGGCACCAACTGACCCGGACGCACATCCTGGTCCACCGCCCACCCGTCCCCCGATGAACGGAGCTGCAAGCCCAAGACGGCGCAAAGGTCCGCCACATCCCGCATGCTGAGTCCGCGGAGATCCGGCACGACGATTTTGCCGTCGTCCCGGGGCGGGGTGAGCAAAACCACCGGTCCTCCCTTCGGGGACGAGACGCCGGCAGCGGGCCACTGTCGCCGCACGGGACCGGGCTTTCCCGTCACCTGCCCGCGGAGCCCGGCCGACCGGATTTCCTCGACAGCCGTCCCGCTGTCATGACCTTCCACGGCGGGAACGGTCGCCGGCCGATCTTGGGAAGACTGTCCGGCCTCCGGCTTGGCCGGTTCCTTCGGCATGTCGGAGGCATCCGGAGCCACTTGAAGATACGGGAGCACCTGTTCGAGAATGCGTTTGGCCACCGGGGAAGCCACCGTATTGCCGAACTGGACGACCCCCTGGGGCGCTTCGGCAGTCACGTACACGACCACCTTCGGATCATTCGCCGGGGCAAATCCGATAAAGGATGTCCGGTACCGGTCCGAATAGTATCCGCGGTGATCGGGCCGGGGAATCTGAGCCGTTCCGGTTTTGCCGGCCACGTGGTAACCGGGCAGGTACGCCGCCTTCGCCTTGTCTTCCCGCACGTCGTCCTCCAGCACTTGGCGGACGGTGCTCAGCACCTCCGGGGGAGCCACCCTGTCCCGAATCACCTGGACCCCGGTTTGTTGCACCACCTGTCCCGTTTGGGGATCGACAATCTCCTTCAGCACGTGGGGACGGACGAGCTTCCCGCCGTTGGCAACCGCCATCACCGCAGCCACCTGTTGGATCGGCGTCACCGCAATCCCCTGGCCGAAGGAAGTGGTGGCCAAATCGATCGGGCGGATGACCGCCGGATCGAACAGTTGCGCTCCGCTCTCGCCGGGCAAATCGATGCCCGTTCGGGAATTGAACCCGAATTGATAAATGTATTGATAGAGCTTTTCCGCCCCGAGCCGTTGCCCCATGATGACGAATCCGACGTTGCTCGAAACCGCCACCGCTTTTTTGAAGGTGATGGTTCCGAACCCCTGGTAGTTCCAGTCGTGAATGGGAATTCCCTGGACGACGATCTGCCCCGATGAAAACGTCTCATCGAGGCGAATTTTGTGCTCCGCCAGAGCGGCCACGAGGGTGACGATCTTAAAGGTCGACCCCGGTTCAAAGGGATCGGAAATGGCGATGTTCCGGTCGAGCACCGCCGAAGTGGATGTCCAATACGCATTCGGGTCATAGGTCGGCCGGTTGGCCATCGCCAAAATTTCGCCGGTATGGGGATCCGCGACGATGGCCGTCGCTGATTTCGGACGGGTTTCGGCCACCAGGCGGTCCAGTTCCCGCTCCACAATGCTCTGGATGGTCCCGTCGATGGTCAGGACGACGTTCTTTCCGTCCACCGCTGGCTTGATTTGCTGCTCGCCAAAGGGCAGCGGCGTGCCCTCCGGATCCTTGAGGTATCGGGCGTGTCCCGGTTGGCCGGACAACACGTCATTGAACTGCAATTCGACACCCGCCTGCCCTTGCCCGGTCTCGGCGTTCACAAATCCCACGACGTGAGCAGCCGCCGTTCCCGAGGGATATACCCGCTTGGTCGTTTCCGTCAAAAAAACTCCCGGCAGCTGAAGCTCCCGGATCTTCTGAGCCGTGTCTTCGTCGATCCGCAGGCCCCCGGGCCGCAGTTCCGCCCACTCCCCCCCGCCGGCCGCCGCTTTGCGGATTTCATCCGGCGTCATGTGAACCAACGGGGCCAGTTTGACCGCAGCCTCGTCGGTGAACACTGGAACTTTCGGAAAATTCCCCGGACGCGTGTGCAACACGATGTTGAACGCCGTGACCGTTTGGGCGAGAACCCGGCCGTTCCGGTCGAGGATGGTCCCCCGCCTGGCCGGCAAATCGTGTTCCGCCACCCAGGAATTTTCTGCCATCCGAGACCAAACGGGGACGTCCACCACCTGCATCCACCCGAGCCGCAGGGTGATGAGCCCCAGGCAGGTGCTCAAAATCACCAGTAGCCACCCGTGCCGGGGCGGCCGCCGGCTCATCGCCCGTCCCCGCCCTGCGGTTCCGGAAGCACCCGCCATTGGCCCGGCGCCGTATAGGTGAGTCCCATTCGCTTGGCGACCTCCGTCACCCGGGACGGCATCGAGAGTTGCTCGACTTTACTCTGGAGGACGGCATTCTCCCGCTGCACGGCTTCCAATTGCGCCTTAAGTTCCTGCACCTGGTAGTTCTGCGCCGCAATGGCGGCGTCGCGGGAAAGTACCCAACACAGGATGCCGACACCCGCAAACAGAGTGCCGACCAGGGCAAGCCGGTCTTTGATTTGTTCCCGGCTTAGACCCGGGCGGTGAACTGCGGAGAAATCGGGTTTCTTCTGTGGTTTCGTCACTGCACGTCCGACAGGTCTGACAGCCGCCACGTCCAACCTCACTCCCCGTTCGCTTCCGTCCGCTCGGCGACCCGCAATTTGGCGGATCGGGAGCGGGGATTTCGTTCGATTTCCTCCTGGCCGGGCTCGATCGGCTTGCGCCGGAAAAGCCGGAGCCGTGGACGGTAGCCACACGCGCAGACCGGCGTTCCGGGCGGACACACGCAGGTGCGGGATTCCTCCTGAAAAATCCGCTTGACGATTCGATCTTCTAATGAATGGAATGTAATCACCGCAAGTCGCCCCCCCGGCTTGAGAAGACCAATCGCCCCGTACACGCCTTCCTTGAGCGCTTCCAATTCATCGTTGACCGCGATTCGCAAGGCTTGAAAGGTCCTCCGAGCGGGGTGGGGACCCCGGCGCCGGGCGGGTGCCGGTACCGCGTCCAAAATGATTTCCACCAATTCCCCGGTGGTCTCGATGGGTTTCCGGCTCCGGCGGCGGACGATTCCCGCGGCGATGCGGGCCGCCCACCGTTCTTCCCCATATTCGCGGAAGATTCTCGTCAGTTCTTCTTCCGCCCACCCGTTGACGATCTCCCGGGCCGTCAAGGCGGCGCTGCGGTCCATCCGCATATCGAGGGGAGCATCCCGGCGGTAACTGAACCCGCGTTCCGCCTCGTCTACGTGCACCGAGGACATCCCTACGTCGAACAGGATTCCGTCCACGCGGTCGAACCCGAGCTCCCGCACGATCAAACCGATCCGCCGAAAATTCCCTTTGACCACCGTCACCCGCCCCCCGAAGGGGGCCAAGCGTGCGGCGGCCGCCGCCAAGGCAGACTCGTCTTGGTCGATCCCGACCAACCGGCCATCCGGACTGCTCCGCCTCAAAATCTCTTCTGCGTGTCCCCCTCCTCCTAGGGTTCCATCGACATAGACCCCTCCGGAACGGGGAGCCAACGCCTCCACCGCCTCTCGGAGCAGGACCGGTTCGTGGTGGAACACCGCCGCGTCACTCCCCGATCAAAAACCCAAGTCCACCAGACCTTCGGCAATTTCCGCAAAGGAATCCTGCGCTTGTCGGAAGTAGGACTCCCACGACTCTTTCGCCCACAGCTCCACCCGGTTCGAAACCCCGATGATGACGCAATCCCGTTCCAAAGAGGCGTAACTGCGCAACGAGGCGGGAATGAGAATCCGTCCCTGCCGATCGAATTCGCACTCGGTGGCGCCTGAAAAGAAGAATCGCATGAACGCCCTGGCGTCGGCGCGGGCCATCGGCAGGCTTTTCAATTTCGCTTCTAACGTCTCCCACTCCCGTTTCGGATATGCGAACAGACAGCGGTCGAGTCCCCGGGTGAGAACGAACCCCTGGCCGAGGCCCTCGCGAAACTTTGCGGGCATGGTGAGCCGACCCTTGTCGTCGAGGCTGTGTGTGAACTCCCCCATGAACACCTCGGCCCACCACCCTTCTCACCACAACTCCCCACTATCCCCCACTTTGCACCACACTTTCATATTCGCCCCGCCCCACAAAAAATCCTGCCCTTCAGGGCAGGATTTTTTATAGGGAAAAGGATAAATTTAATTTTTATTTTATATTTTGAAATTTCGATTGAACCAATCGGGCCACCGTCGCCAGAACGGGAACGGAAACCCCCGCCTCCTCCGCCGCCTTCAGGAGATCCCCGTAGACGGCGTCCCACTCGGGGCGCCGCCGGAATTCCCAATCCTGCAGCATCGAAGAGCGGTTGCGGGCAGTCGCCCGGATCACTTCCAACACATAAGACCAAAGTGTCTCCTCCGTTTCCGCCACACCGGCCCGGGCGGCCAGCCGCCCGACTTCCCGCACCACGTCGGCAGCCACGGCCCGGACCGCCGAACGGTGCAAAATCTCGCCGTTGCAACATTCCAGCAAAGCGGTCAATCCATTGATCGCCGCGTTGGCCGCCGCCTTGCGCCATACTTCACGGGCCAAATCGGGCGACGCGGCCGCCGCGATCCCGGCTTCCCGCAAAACCTGCTCCATCCTCCGCAAAAAAGGCGGCGGTTCGCCGGGAGGCCCAGGCACGCCGATTGTCAGCGTGCCTTCGCCGCGCACCTCCACCGTCCGGTCGTCCGGCCGCATCAGCCCGTAGGTCAATACGCCGGCCGCATAACGGGAAGGAGGCACCCCCCAGGTTCGAGGGATCCGCAGAAGATCCACTCCGTTTTGAATCCGCAGGACGGGTACCGGTGGCCATCCCGCGGGTCCCGGATCCACCCGGTCCCGATCCTCTCCCTTCACGCACACCGCCATCCAATCCACTTCGCGGGGAAACCCCCGCGACACAGGCCGGCATTCAGGAAAAACGGTCGTCTCGCCCCGGGCCGACACCCACCGGATCCCCCGTTCCCCTATCACCTGACACTGTTTTTCCCGGCGACAGAGCAACGTCACCCGGTGCCCGGCCTCCGCCAGATGAGCGGCCAGCCACAAACCGACGGCGCCGGCGCCTACGACTGCAATCCGGTCTCTTTCTCCCCGTCCGGCCCCGTCATCCACCATACCACCTGTTCCTCCCGATTCCGGCGGCCGCGCGACTGCTCCGACCTTTCCCGTCCCCCGCGAAAGGGGCGGGCGCTTTGACCCCGGCCGCCCTGTTCCGGTTTTTCTTCCAGCCACTCGGCCACCCTACGCGCCAGCCGGGCGGCCGACCGGCGCCCGCGGGGAGTGCTCAGCCACAACACCCCGGCTGCCGCAAGCCAGATCCAGAGGTCGTCCTTCGAGCGCCGCCACATCCGTCTCCGCCTCCCTCTTGCTCCGCTGCAACTCCGCTACGGCTATCGTACCCGCGGCATGCGGGAGGCATGCGCTCGATCAAACGGGATAAACGGCGTGTTTCCGGCGGGCGAACACCATTCGCTTGCCTTCGGCGGCTTCAAACCGGCGGATCAACTCCTCCCGGAGGCGTGCGGGATCGACGATTTCGTCGACCACCAGTTCGCCGGCCAACCGGTAGATGTCAATATCCCGGGCGTATTCCATCCGCTTTTCTTCGACAAAGGCGCGCCGCTCTTCCTCCGGCATCTCCCGAATCTTGTTGCTGTACACCGCGTTGACCGCCGCCTCCGGCCCCATGACGGCAATTTGGGCAGAAGGCAGCGCCAGACAGGCGTCCGGCTCGAAGGCCGGTCCCGCCATCGCGTACAGGCCGGCTCCGTACGCCTTGCGGACGATCACCGAGATTTTCGGCACCGTCGCCTCGGACACGGCGGCGATCATTTTCGCGCCGTGCCGAATGATACCCGCCCGTTCCACTTTCGTCCCGATCATGAATCCCGGCACGTCCGCCAAAAAGAGCAGGGGAATCGAGAAAGCGTCACACAGCATGATGAACCGGGCCGCCTTGTCGGCGGAGTCGACAAACAACACTCCGCCCTTGACCTTGGGCTGGTTCGCCACGATTCCCACCACCCGGCCGTTCAGGCGGGCAAAACCGGTGATGATCTCTTGGGCATAGAGCTTTTTGATCTCAAAGAATGACCCCTCGTCCACCAGTCGGTCGATGACCTCGTACATGTCGAAGGGCACATTCTGATTGTCTGGAATGATCGCCCCCAGCGGCCTTTCCGACTCTTTGGGGCTCCGCGGCGGCGCCGTCGGAGGAAGTTCCTCCCAATGAGAGGGCATAAAGCTGAGATACGTCCGGGCCGCCCGGATGGCCTCTTCCTCCGAGCCGGCCAAAATGTCGCCGCAACCGCTCACCGAACAGTGCATCCGGGCGCCGCCCATCTCCTCCAAGGTCACCTTTTCCCCGATGACCATTTCCGCCATGCGCGGCGACCCGAGGTACATGCTGGCATTGCCCTCCACCATGATGACCACGTCGCAAAAGGCGGGAATGTACGCCCCTCCCGCCGCGGAGGGCCCGAACAACAGACAGACTTGAGGCACTACCCCGGACAGCCGGACCTGGTGATAAAAGATTCGGCCCGCCCCTCTCCGCCCAGGAAACATTTCCACCTGATCGGTGATGCGCGCTCCCGCCGAATCCACCAGGTACAGCATGGGAACCCGCATTTTCTCCGCTTGTTCCTGAATCCGTAAAATTTTCTCGACCGTCCGGGCTCCCCACGATCCCGCCTTGACGGTCGAGTCGTTGGCCATAAAACACACCGTGCGGCCGCCGATGCGCCCAACCCCCGTGACCACGCCGTCCGCCGGAAGGTTCGTGTCGCTGCAGTTGGCAAATAGTCCGTCTTCGAATTCGATGTCATCGTCGAGCAGCAGACGCAGCCGCTCCCGGACAAACAACTTCCGCTCCTGCCGGAGCTTGGCATGGTATTTTTCGTCCCCGCCGCGGAGGATCCGCCGGCGCGTCTGCTCGTAGCGTTCCATGTCCATTTCTGAATCCCTCCGTCTCAGCCAGCGGCCCGCCGCGCTCTCAGGTTGCGCCCTGGCAGCGGACGGCCCAAATGATCCTCCATGTAAGCGGCCGCCTCGATCAGCCGATCGAGGTCGACGCCGGTTTCAATTCCGCACCCGTGAAGCAAATATACGACGTCCTCCGTCGCCACGTTCCCCGTCGCGCCGGGGGCGTAAGGACAGCCGCCCAACCCGCCCGCGGAAGCGTCAAAGACGCAAATCCCGTACTCCAGCGCGGCGTATATGTTGGCTGCCGCCATCCCCCGCGTATCGTGAAAATGCAAAGCCAGCCGCTCCGCCGGAACGCGCTGGCGGAGAGCGTCCAGAAGGCGACGGACGTCCCCGGGGGTAGCGATTCCGATGGTATCGCCGATCGACAACTCATCGATCCCCATCTCCAGAAGGCGCTCCGCCACCCCGATCACCTGTTTCGGGGAAACCGGCCCTTCGTAAGGGCACCCGAAGGCGGTGGACACATACCCCCGGACGAACATCCCGGCGGCTTTCGCTTCCCGGACTGTCTCTTCGAGCACCGGGTACGTCTCGGCGATCGATTTGTTGATATTTCGAACATTATGGGTTTCACTGGCCGACATGAACACCGCCACAGCACGGAGGCCGGCCTCAGCCGCCCTCTCCAGACCTTTGACGTTGGGCACCAGTGCGCTGTACTGGACCCCCTCCCGCCTGCGGATGCGACGGGCCACTTCCCCGGCGTCCGCCAAAGCCGGGATCCATTTCGGATGAACGAAAGACGTAATCTCGATGCGGCGCAGGCCGGCCGCGCCAAGCCGGTCGATCCACTCCACCTTCACCTCGGTGGGCACCACCCCCCGCTCGTTCTGAAGGCCGTCCCGCGGACCGACCTCGACAATCTCCACCCGTCGAGGAAAACTTTGCATCGGTTCACACCTCAATCTTCGAGGGCGACCAGTGGATCGCCTTCGTTGACAAAATCTCCTTGCCGGACGAGAACTTCTTTGACTACTCCGGAAATCTCGCTGGTGACGGGAATTTCCATTTTCATCGATTCGATCATCACCACGTCCTGCCCGGGCTGCACGCCGTCCCCGGGTTGCACCAAGACTTGCATCACCGTTCCCGCCATAGCTGACAGAATCTGTTTCATGGTCGCACCTCCAGAAGAATCGCTCCGTACGCGACTCGATTCCCCTTATGACTTTCGACGCCACCCCGGAAAATCCCTTCTGCCGAGCGATCGCTCGTTCGGAAAAGAAACCGTCAGGGCCCCTTGTTTTCCCCTTGCCCCGGGAGTAACCTTGTCATCGAGGTGACCCGACATGCACCCCATCTCCACCACCCGTCCCTTGTTTCGGCAGGTAGCCCTTGTTACGGGGGCGTCCGGAGAAATCGGCCGAGAAATCGCACTGGCTCTATCCCGGGCAGGGGCATATGTCGCCCTTCACTACCACACCCGACGGGATTCGGCCCTGGAAGGAGCTTCCCTGTGCCGGCAGAACGGAAGCGAAGCCGTCGCCGTCGCGGCCAACCTGACCCGCCGGCGGGAAGTCGAAGCCATGGTCGAATACGTCACGCGATCCTTAGGGCCCATTCATATTTTAGTCAACGCCGCCGGCCGCACCCGCCACGCCCTGGTCGCCGACACGACAGAAGAAGATTGGGACGATTTGATCGACATCAACCTCAAGGGGGTCTTTTTGACGTGTCGCTCGGTTCTGCCGACGATGATCGGCCGCCGGTACGGCCGCATCATCAACATCGCGTCGATCTGGGGACAGACGGGCGCAGCCGGCGAAGCGGCCTACTCCGCCGCCAAAGGAGGCGTGATCAGCTTCACCCGCGCTCTGGCCAAAGAGGTGGCGCGCTGCGGCATCACCGTCAACGCCGTGGCTCCTGGAGCGGTGGATACCGACATGTTGGCCCCCCTGACGGAAGACGAAAAGGCGGAACTGGCGGAACGCATTCCCGTCGGCCGCCTCGGCAAGCCCTCGGACGTCGCCCAGGCGGTGGTGTTTCTGGCACTCCCTGCCAACGATTGGTTGACCGGCCAGACTCTCAGCCCGAACGGAGGACTCTATCCATAAAAAACCCGTAGCCGCAGCTACGGGCCGGTCAAGACTGCCGATTCACCTGATACGCGGTTCAATGTCCGCAGGTGCCCGGTTGTCCGGCGTCGTCCGCCGTCCGGAACGAACTTCCGCATCCGCAGGTGGAAACGGCATTGGGGTTGTGGATCTTAAACCCCGCCCCCATCAGCGAATCCACGTAGTCGATCTCCGCTCCCTGAAGATAACGGGCGCTCATCGGATCGATGACGACGCGGATACCGGAAGTCTCCACCACCTGGTCGTCGTCCTTGGGTTCGTCAAGGGCCATGCCGTAACTGAACCCGCTGCATCCGCCGGCTTTGATAAACACGCGGACCGCCAAGTCTTCCCGCCCTTTGTCGGCCATGATCGACTTGAGCTTGTCGGCAGCCCCTTGCGTCAATGTGACCATCCCAATCACCTCCCGGGAGGATCTTTCCTCCTCTCAACAAGTGTAGCCCGATTCGTCCGAGCACGCAAGGCGCCCCCGCACCCTTCCGTCAAGCGGACGGATCCCACAAATCCCGGATTAAATAAAAGGCCGCACCCCGGTTGTCCCAGATCGCCTCCGCCACTGAAATGGAAAACAATCCGTTGCGGGCCAAACGGTACAGTTGCGCCAAACTTTCAATGGGATACAAGGTCCGGTTGACCTTGTCCAGGTACAGCCGTCCCTCTTCATCCTGGTGGACGCGCTCGGCATAGGCGAGATTCAACCGTTCAGACAGGTCATCCCCCGCAAACGTTTCGACCACCGCACAGTAACGGAACGCCGTATCGACGTAGAGAAGGTGCTGGGTTTCAACCCCTTCCCGCTTTTTCTGTTGTAAAATCTCCAGGGCCCTCAACAACCGTTCCGCGGCTTCCGCCTGTTTCACCCGCTGATACTGCTCGGTCACGTCCTTGCCCAGGGCGTCAAACACCTTCCCGTCTTTCATCGTCAGCGGATAGACAAATTCGTGATCCACCGGAATCCCCCCTGGCGGAGACGACCCGTCCGGTGCGGAGCGGCGTTAAACGGATCTTTACTATACAGTATAACACAGAGAAACGGATGTGCGCGAATTTTTTGCGAAACTCAAAGCCCCGGAGTCGAATCCTCCGGGGGACCGATTGCGGTGCGATTTCGCCTTACCCGCTCCCCTTCCTCTCCGCGGGACACAATGACCCGGGGGACCTCCCGCAGATCCGACACGGACCGCCACCGCGAGCGGTAGTCTTCCGGGATCACCGCATGGTCGAATTCCCAAGTCTGCGCCTCCGGGACGTGGATTGCCTGCAGGCCCAATTGAAGGGCGGGAAGAATATCATTGCGGAGGGAATTGCCCACCATCCAAGATTCGCTCTCCGGAATTCGGTGCAACTCCAACAATTGCCGCAGCCGAATCCGGTCTTTGAACGGCGTTACAAATCTCCGGTCGGGAGCAAAATAGCGGTCGATTCCCGCTTGGACGAGCTTTTGAACTTGAATCTCCTCGTCCCCTCCGGTATACAAATACAATTGACAACCCCGGTCCCGAAGTTCCTCGAGAACTTCCCGGGCCCCAGGGTACAGTTCCACCGGAGACTGGTACACCTGATAACCGAGCAGCAGGAGCCGCTTTTCCTCCTCGGGATCCGCCGGACGATCGAAACGGCTGCACAACTCGCGATACGCTGCAACCAGGGAGCGTGGAAACCGGTCTTTGCCCAGACCCTCCCGCTGCACTTGGTAAAGGTCGATTTCCCCTTGGCGCCTCCAGATCTCCTCACCCGATATGCCCGTATCGGCAAACAAGAGAAGCATCCGTTCCACAAAGGCCTGCCTGGCGCGAAGAAAGTGCACGTTGCAGTGCACCAGGGTATCATCCAAATCAAAAATCACATGCGGTTCCATCTGATCCATCCATTCCTGCCGCCCAAGCGGCGGGCGGCGTTCTCCCGTTTTCCGGGACAGTAAGCTGCCTTCTTTCCGGATTTACCGGCTCATGAGGGCCGCGGCCACCCAAAAGGCGACCGCCACCAGCACCCCCACTGCCGCCCAGAGGGCAAACCCCTTCCCGTACCGGCCGAACAGGCCGGTCAAAAACCCGAGGGTCCACGGCATCGGGCGGTCCGGATAGGCGGCGTGATAGGCCTCTTCTTGTTCGGTATAAAGGCGCTTCAACCGCTCCTGATAGCGGCCGGCGCCGCGATCTTTTCGGGGCATGTCGTCCACCCTTTCTTCGTGGCCGTTTATGCCCTAGTATCGGCCCTCCCGCCGACCTTATGCGTACTTACTGCCCCACTCGATCATCGATTCGAGTACAATATGCAGCGATTTTCCCTTTTCTGTCAAGGTATATTCCACTCGCGGAGGCGAAGCGTCCGGATAGACGGTCCGCTGGACAATGCCGTGCTCCTCCAATTCTTTTAATCGCTCCGACAACACTTTGTCCGTAATGGGGAGGTTGCGGCCGATTTCCGCAAACCGCTTGCATCCGCGAAACAACTCCCGGATGATCAAGACCATCCATTTTTTCCCGATCACCTGAAGCGTCTTTTCGATCGGACATTCTTGGTGCATGACCTTCCACTCCCGGCCTTTCAATGTCGATCAGTATCTTACCAACTAGTATGTTACTTACTTTACAGTATAATTGAGAATTCGAAGCCGGTCAACCGCTCCGTCTCTCCTCCAAGCCAACGCCCATGCCGGGCGCACAACGAAGCGGCGGCCCTTTGGCCGCCGCTGCTCAATACGGATGGGAGTGGGACACCGCCGTGGCCTTGTGGTGGTACGGCAAGTAAGCGTGCATCATCTGCCCGACTACCATTTCATTGTAGCGGATCATCACCTGGCGGTAGTGCATGAGCATCAACACTTGCTCCCGGCGCATCATCATCTCGTGCATCCGGTCCATGACCCGGAGATACCGCTCCATCCGGTCGAGATCGTCGTCGTGAACATCTTTCACTTTCTTGAAACCGTTCTCCCAGAGATCGTCCCAGTCCAACTCGTAGGCACCGGTCAACAACGGCTCCGCCCCCTTCATCTGGGTTCTCATCCCGTAACCACAGTATTCAGGGGCAAAAGGCGCCGACAATTGTCCCCCCAACTTGGGCCGTCTCAAGCGGAAGACGACTTCTCCAAAACCAGGAGCAAATCTCCGGCTTCTACGGAGTCCAGTTCTTTGACGAGGACCTCCTTGACCACGCCGTCGAAGGGGGCCTGCAAGGACGTCTCCATTTTCATCGCCTCGGTCACCATCAGCAACTCGCCCCGACGGACCCGATCCCCCGGCTCCACCATGATTTTACTGACCTTGCCCGGCATGGTGGCGCCGATTTCTCCCGGGACATCGGGACGCGCTTTCCGGCGCTCCTGAACCTGTACCTTGGCGCTTTCGTCCCGCACGACCACCTCCCGGGGGGTCCCGTTCAACTCGAAATAGACCACCCGGGTGCCGTCGGGCCGCAACTCGCCGACGGACGTCAGTTTGACGATCAACGTTTTGCCGGGCTCGATATCCACCGTAATCTCCTCGCCCAAGCGCAGGCCGTAGAAGAAGGTCGGAGTATCCAGCACCGAAACGTCTCCGAACTCTTCCCGATGGGCGAGGAATTCTTCGAACACCTGGGGATACAGAGCGTACGACAGCAGGTCGCGGTCCGAAAACGGCCGGCCGTACCGCTGTTCCAAATTCCGGCGGGCCGCCTCGAAATCAAAGGGCTCCAGGAGCTCTCCGGGGCGACAAGTAATCGGCTCCTTGCCCTTCAAGACCACCCGCTGCAACTCCTCCGGAAATCCGCCCGGAGGCTGGCCGATGTAGCCCCGGAAAAACTCCACCACCGATTGCGGGAAATCGACGGTTTGGCCGCGGGTGAGCACGTCTTCAGGCGTCCAGCCGTTCTGCACCATAAACAGGGCAAAATCCCCGACCACTTTCGAGGAAGGGGTCACTTTGACGATGTCCCCGAGCATATCGTTGACGGTGCGGTAAGCCCGCACGACCTCTTCCCAACGGTCCCCCAACCCTACGGCCTCGGCCTGTTGGCGAAGGTTGGTATACTGGCCCCCGGGCATCTCGTGGTAGTAGACTTCGGTACTGGAGGCCTTCAATCCGCTTTCGAAAGGTTGGTAGTAGGTGCGCACCGTCTCCCAATAGCGGCTGAGGCGGTCGACGGCCGACAAATCGATTCCCGTGTCGCGCTCTTGGAATTGAAGAGCCGCCACCAGCGCCCCCATACTCGGCTGGGAAGTGAGCCCCGCCATGGAATTGATGGCCACATCTACGATGTCGACCCCCGCCTCGGCGGCTTTCAAAAGCATGGCGACCCCGTTTCCGCTGGTGTCGTGAGTGTGCAGGTGGATGGGAATGCCGATCTCCTGCTTGAGCGCCCGGATCAGAACTTCGGCGGCGTAAGGTTTGAGCAATCCGGCCATGTCTTTGATGCCGAGAATGGTGGCCCCGGCTTTCTCCAATTTTTTGGCTAAATCCACGTAATACTTTAAATTGTACTTATCCCGCTTGGGATCCAAAATGTCCCCCGTGTAGCAAATCGCGGCCTCGGCGACCTTGCCTTCCTGCCGCACCACGTCGATGGCCAGCTCCATTCCCGGCAACCAATTGAGACTGTCGAAAATTCGGAAGACGTCGATGCCCGAACGAGCCGCCTCGCGCACAAAGGACACAATCACGTTGTCAGGGTAGTGAGTATACCCGACGGCATTGGCGCCCCGGAGCAACATCTGAAACAGAATGCCCGGGATCCGTTCCCGCAACTGATGCAATCGCTCCCAGGGACATTCCTTCAGAAACCGCAGGGCCACATCAAAGGTGGCACCCCCCCACATCTCCATCGAGAACAATTGGGGCAAACCCTTGGCCGTGGCCTCTGCCACCCGGATCATATCCTGGGTCCGCATCCGGGTCGCGAGCAACGACTGGTGAGCATCGCGAAACGTGGTATCGGTCAGCAACAACCTCTTTTGCTCCAAGACCCAGCGGGCCAGCCCCTCGGGTCCCTCCCGGTCGAGAATCTGCTTGGTGCCTGCCGGCGGCGCGCCGGAAGCAAAAGTCGGCACCACGGGACTTTCAAACCGCGGCTTTTTGTCCGGCCGCTTGACTCCCGGATGGCCGTTGATCGTAACCCGGCCGATAAACTGCAACAGCTTGGTCCCCCGGTCCCTCTTCTTCGGCGTCCGGAACAATTCCGGGTGGCTGTCGATGAACGACGTGTCGCACCGGCCGGCGAGAAAATCGGGGTGCTGGACGACGTTTTCCAAAAAGGGAATGTTGGTCTTCACGCCCCGGATACGGAACTCCCGCAGGGAGCGCAACATTTTGTGGGCCGCATTTTCAAAGGTCAAAGCCCAAGACGAAATTTTTACCAGCATGGAATCATAATAGGGTTGAATGACCGCTCCCGCGTACCCGTTCCCGCTGTCCAGCCGGATGCCGAAACCGGCTCCAGTGCGGTAAGCCAGAATCTTCCCCGTATCCGGTACGAAGTGGTTGTCCGGATCTTCCGTCGTCACCCGGCACTGAATGGCATAGCCCCTCCGGCTGATCGACGACTGGCCCGCTATCCCGATGGCCGGCGAATCGAGAGCATGGCCCTCGGCAATGAGAATCTGAGCTTGAACGAGATCGATTCCCGTGATCAATTCGGTGATGGTGTGTTCCACCTGAATGCGCGGGTTGACTTCGATGAAATAGAAGGAGCCGTCCGGCGCAACCAGGAATTCCACCGTCCCGGCGCCGACATACCCCGCCCGGCGCATCAACCGCAAAGCCGCGTCGCAAATCGCCTGCCGCTGTTCCTCGCTGAGAGTGAGGGAAGGGGCGATTTCCACCACTTTTTGGTGGCGCCGTTGAATGGAGCAATCCCGTTCGAACAGGTGCACGATGTTCCCGTATTGGTCTCCGAGGATTTGAACCTCGATGTGCTTGGGATGCTCCAAATATTTTTCCAAATACACCGTGCCGTCTCCAAAGGCCTTGGCCGCCTCGGAACGGGCCCGTTCGAGGGCGTCTTCCAACTCTTCCTTCTTGCGAACCACCCGCATCCCGCGGCCGCCGCCCCCTGCCGCCGCCTTCACGATCAGGGGAAACCCGTGTTCCTTGGCGAAGCGCAAGGCGTCTTGCAAATGTTCGACGGGTTCGGGCGTACCCGGAATCACCGGCAGGCCGGCATCCACCGCCATCTGCCGGGCCACCACTTTATCCCCGAAGGCCTGGAGATGTTCGGGGCGCGGACCGATGAACACAATCCCCTCTTCCTCGCAACGGGCGGCGAAGGCGGCGTTTTCCGAAAGAAAACCGTAACCGGGGTGGATGGCATCGACCTCGAGCCGCTTAGCCAGGTCGATGATGCCCTCGATGTCCAAATAGGCTTCCACGGGGCCTTTGCCTTCGCCGATCAGATAGGCTTCGTCGGCTTTATAGCGATGAAGGGCTAAACTGTCTTCCTTCGAATAGATTGCGACGGTTCGAATTCCCAATTCCGTCGCCGCCCGCAGCACGCGAATCGCGATTTCGCCGCGGTTGGCAACCAACAGCTTCGAAAACTGCCGGACCTCCTGCATAACAGCCTCCTCCGAAGTGTCGTCATCCTCGGTTAGTATACTATACAATTCGAGGACTTGCCCACAAAGAAGGAGGACCGGTCCGCACGTCAATCGGCCGTCTCCGCGTCTCCCGACACCTTGCGCAGGCAGATTTCGGCCGCACCGGCGTTTCGCTCCGCCCGATCGAGGATTCGGAGCACCGACCGGTAATCTTGCACGACCCATGCGTAATCCCGGCGCCACCGCTCACACTCCGCGGCGAGATTCTCCTTTTCTTCGCGTATAAAGGCCAATTCCTCCCGGGTGCGCTGCAACTCCCTCTCCAGTTGTTTAACCCGAACGTACAGGGCTTGATGTTCCTGTTTGTACTGCCGCAAAAAGCGAATGACCCCTCCCCAGGAAAGAGAAGGGCGCACATCTTCCGACTCCTCGGGCGCCTTCTCCGGCGCCACCGCCCTCCGCCATGAAACCCCCTGCTGTTGTCTTTGCTTTTTGGCGATGTCGACCGCCGCCTGGCAATGCTTACGGACGCAGGCGTTCCACCGATACCCGCAAGCCGCCGCGGTCCGATTCAGTTGTTCGGCCGCTTCTTCAAAGGCCGCCAGCTGGGTGCTGCCTTCCCGGATGTGCCGGAGGACGATTTCCGCCAGACGGGTGTCGTCCTCCGCCGTCCAAGCGTCTTGGCGCATGGTTTTCATGATTTCGATCCCCCATCAACGGTGTTGTCTATATCTCGTTATTCCCGGAGCGTTCTATTATTAAACCCTGGATTACGAGAAAAGGGACAGGTCGCCGCCCTTCGACCTGTCCCGAGACGGTTCAACACCGTCACATCGCCCGCTGACGGAGACGGCGGAACCAAGCCTCCCACGGTTTCGCCGTACGCCGGCGAATCATCGCCCTCACGGCGAGCACACCGCCGACGATGCTCATCGCCGCCGACAACACCCGCATCATCCGTTGAACGGCCCGCATCAGGACCCCTCCTTTGCACGGCGGGTCGTCCATAGTATGTCCCGCTCGCGCTGCCGGAGGACCGGCACTTGGTGGAACGCCTGCCGCGGCCGGAATATCACACGCGAACCGCCGCTCCGAAATCGACCGTTTCCGCCGAATCCGCCGCCCGGGCCGTCAGTCCCTCCACGTCCAACGCCGCCTCCGCCCGGTGTACAGGCTCCGGCCTCGGGCGCGTGCTGGGGTTTTTCGGCGTAAAGACGGTGCAACAATCCTCATACGGCCGGATGGAAATCTCGTACGTCCCGATTTGCCTCGCCAAGCGAATAATTTCCACTTTGTCCATCCCCACCAGAGGGCGAAGGACCGGCATGTTCGTCACCTCGTTGATCACGGCCATGCTCTCCAAGGTCTGACTGGCCACCTGCCCCAGGCTCTCGCCGGTCACCAGCGCCAGGGCCCCCCGGCGGCGGGCGATCCGTTCTGCAATCCGCAACATCATGCGGCGCATGACGGTGACGCTCAACGAATCCGGGCAGTGCATCCGGATCGCCTTTTGCACTTCGGTGAAGTGAACCACGTGCAACACGGTCCCCCCGCCAAAAGAAGCCAGAACGGCCGCGAGGTCCTCGGCTTTTTTCCTCGCCCGTTCACTGGTGAACGGAAAGCTGTGAAAATGCACGGCCTCCACCCGGACCCCGCGCTTCATCGTCATCCACCCGGCCACCGGGCTGTCGATCCCGCCGGACAAAAGCAACATCGCCTTGCCGCCCACTCCGACGGGCAGCCCTCCGGGCCCCGGAATCGTTTCGGCAAACAAAAACGCTTCCTCAGGACGAACTTCGACGGTCAACACGAAGTCGGGGCGGTGCACGTCCACCTCTATCCCTCCGACCTGCCGCAACAGCGCCGCTCCAAGGCGACGGCTGATCTCAGGAGAGGTCAGCGGATACTGCTTGCCGGCGCGCCGGGCCTCCACTTTGAAGGTGACCCGGCCGCCTCCACTCCGGATCCGTCCTGCCGTTTCCCGAGCCAGTTCCACCGCGGCCTCCTCGATCTGTTCCCATGCCAAGCCCGCCGTCCGGACGGGGCTGAGGGATACGACTCCGAACACGCGTCCTACCGCCTCCGCCACGTCCCGCCAGGGGTGATCGCCGACGTCCACCAACACCCGCCCGTCCGACCGATATACCCGGGCACCGGGATACGGTTCCAACGCCGCCCGGACATTCGCAAGAAATTGGCGCTCAAAGGAAGAGCGGTTCTTCCCCTTGAGCGCCGCCTCGCCTTCCCGAAGCAACAGCAACCGGTACATCTTGCGTTTACCTCCGCATCACAAGCCGAAGTTCCTCGACCACCCGGGCGAGTACCGCGACGGCTTCCCGGACTTCTTCTACTTCGTTCAAGGGACTGAAACTGAACCGCAGGGCCCCCTCCGCCGCCTCCAAAGGCACTCCCATCGCCCGTAGCACGTGGCTGTAGCTCTGCTTGCGGGACGAACAGGCAGAAGCCGTCGAGACATACACCCCGTAATCTTCCAGAGCGTGGAGAAGCACTTCCCCTTTCAGCCCGGGGAAGGAAATGTTGACGATATGAGGTGCGCCCTCCGCGGGAGAATTCATCCGAAAGCCCTTTACCGCTTCCCTCAATTGCCGGTCAAACTCCCTCCGCAGTTCCCCGAGCCGCCGCACGGCTCTTTCGCGATTTTCCCGCCACCAGCGGCAGGCGGCGGCAAACCCGGCAATCGCAGGAACCGCTTCGGTGCCCGAGCGGAAGCCCCGTTCCTGGCCCCCTCCCCGGATAAAGGGAGACCATTTGAGACCTTCCCGAACGTACAAGGCCCCCACTCCCTTCGGGCCGTGGATCTTGTGGGCGCTGACCGAGATCAAATCCACGCCGCGCAAAGGGATGTCCATTTTCCCGAAAGATTGGACGGCATCCACGTGAAACACCGTTTTCGGCCGCTGCGCCAGGACCTCTCCCAGTGCCTCCACCGGCTGCACGGCCCCCGTTTCGTTGTTCACGTGCATCACCGACACCAAAATGGTGTCTTCCCGCACGGCTTCCAGGACCCGTTCGGCCGGAACCACCCCGTCCGGCCCGGGCGGCACGAAGGTCACCTCGAACCCCGCCTCCTGAAGGCCCCGACAGGTCTCCAAGGTCGCCGGATGCTCCACCGCCGTGGTCACAATATGATTTCCCCGGGAGCGGTGCGCCATCGCCGTGCCCCACAGGGCGGCGTTGATCGATTCCGTTCCCCCGGAGGTAAACACGATCTCCTTCGGTTTCGACCCGAGGGTCCAAGCTACCTCCTCCCGAGCGGCGTCCAACACCCTTTGAGCCTCGAAGCCGAGGCGATGGAGAGACGATGGATTTCCGTAACAATCGCGCATCGCGGCGACGGCCGCCTCGATCACTTCCGGCAAGGGCGGCGTGGTGGCGCTGTTGTCCAAATAGATCGCGTTCACCGGAATCACCCCCGGATCTCCCGGTCCTACGATTCATTCTTTCCCCGGCGACGTTGCTTCCCATTATAAAGAAGGCCCCACACCGGCGCAACCAAAACGGTCGACAACCCGACTCACCGGAAGGCGGGCCGGAATCCGGTGCATGATAAAGCGCCGCCCCTCCGGGCGGCGCCGCGCCACTGTCCGATTCCCGATCCTTAATGGGCGCCCACGACGGCTTCGGCCCCTCCGGAGGGCACGGGATCGATGCCCCGCCGGCCGATGTGGCGAATCAAATCGACGATGCGGCAGGAATATCCCCATTCATTGTCGTACCACGCCAAAACCTTGACCATTCGTTCCTCGATCATCATCGTGGACAATCCATCGACGATCGCCGACGCGCTGCGTCCGACGAAGTCGACGGAGACCAGCGGTTCTTCGGTGTAATCCAAGACCCCCCGCATCGAGCCCAGCGAAGCCTCCCGCAGCGCGCGGTTGACCTCTTCCGCCGTCGTTTCCTTCTCCAAAACGGCCACCAAATCGACAATCGATACGTCCGGAGTCGGCACCCGCAAGGCTACGCCGTTCAGTTTGCCGGCCAACTCCGGCAACACCTTCGCCACCGCCCGCGCGGCTCCGGTCGTCGTGGGAATGATCGACTGGGCGCAAGCCCTGGCCCGGCGGAGATCCTTGTGGGGATTGTCCAAATTCCGCTGATCGTTGGTATAGGCGTGTACGGTGGTCATCATCCCCTGCACGATGCCGAAATGCTGGTGCAACACCTTGGCCACCGGCGCCAGACAGTTGGTCGTGCAGGATGCCGCCGAAATGATGTGATGTCGAGCCGGATCGTAATCGCCCTCGTTGACGCCCATCACCAGAGTCACGTCTTCGTTTTTACCAGGCGCCGTAATGAGCACCTTCTTCGCTCCCCGCTGCAAATGCTTTGAGGCGCCTTCCCGATCCCTGAATTTCCCCGTGGCCTCGACCACCACGTCGACTCCGAGATCCCCCCATGGCAAGTTCAGCGGATCCCGGTCGCTCAACAGCCGAATTTTGCGACCGTTGACCCACAAACAATCGTCTCCGGCTTCTACGTCCCCCCGGAACAACCCGTGGACCGAATCGTATTTAAACAAGTGGGCCAACGTAGCCGGATCCGCCGTTCCGTTGACTGCCACCACGTTCACGTCGCTGTACCGCAGGGCGGCCCGCAACACCATGCGACCAATTCGTCCAAATCCGTTGATCCCGACTCGAATTGCCATATACGTGCCTCCCTACCCCAGATTCTCCTCCCCTATTTTACATGGTTTTTGAAGATTGATCCATACTAAATGTCGGAGACACCTCTAAAAAGTATGTCACAATTCACGGTTGAGGCGGATAGATCCAAAACAACAAGCCGAGGGCGAAAAACACGACCCCCGCCGCCAAAAGCGCAATGGACAGTTTTTTTAACATGCTTCACCGACTCCTTTTCGGATTTCCATCACCCGGAACGCAAAACCGAATCCCCCGGGAAACAACAATTGCTTGACCGCCCGGTTCCGCCTCGCTAGCGAGTGGAACGGATCGGCGGGATCGACCGCCTGCAATTCCCCGCCGATGCCGGCCCGCCACAGGAATTGCGCCAGGGTCGTCAACGGCCCGACGGACGCCCCCGCCCGTAGAGCCGCCCTCCGAACGGCGGAAAAATTCACGTCCGCCGTGATGTCCCGGCTACCGGGCTCCTCCCACCAGGCGGACAGACACTGATGCCTGCGGAACGCCCGAAGGGTCCCCTCGGGGCGGTGAGGACCGTATAGGGCCTCCTCCTCATCCCCGTAATCCACCACCAAAACGACACCTTCCCGGAGGCGGCTGAGAACCTCCCGCACCCAGTTCAACGCCTCCGGGCCGATTTCAAAGACCGCTTCTTCCGGGGTGAGGACGGGATCCTCCTCCAGGGCCAGCCGGGCCTCGGGGGAACATTCCCCCTGAACGAGGAGCCACCGGTCCCGCCCATCGAGTCCAACCCGGATCTCCCACAACCTCCCCTCGGAACGCCGGAGGACGTGAACCGGCATGGCGTCGAGCAGTTCATGGGCCAGGACCACCGCCCGGCGCACGGCGGGCCAAGGGACTCCCCACGACACCGACCCTTTGAAGGGGGCCAGGCGAATTTCCTGCCGCCTCCTCCAAATCTCCGAAAGCTCCACAATATGGTACCGAACATCCATCCCCCGTTCCCGGAACCACCCGAGAATCTGCTCGGCCAAATGGCCCGTTCCGGCACCGAATTCGACAATATCCGGAATCTCCCATCCGAATCCCTTCGCCCGCTCGGCGATCCAGCGCGCCAAAGTCCGTCCGTATACCGCGTGCACCTGCGGAGCCGTATAATAGTCGCCCTCTCGGCCGAACACCGACCGTTCTTTCATATAGTATCCATCCTCGGGGTCGTAGAGGGCCGCGCGCATAAACTCGCTTACCGGCAACGGACCCTCCCGGCGAATCCGCTCCCGAATCCGCTCCTCCACCCCTCCGGGAGCCGGCTTCACGGTCCATCCCTCCAGACGAAAGAAGGAACGATCCGCGACCGTTCCTTTCCTGCGCTCATCGCCGACCGCCTCAATTCTGGCGGATGACGTCGTCGATGATCCCGTACTCCTTCGCTTCTTCCGCCGACATAAACCGATCCCGATCCGTGTCCTCCTCGATGCGGGACAGGGGCTGACCGGTCCGCTCGCTCAAAATCCGGTTCAATTTCTCGCGCATCCGGATAATGCGATCGGCGTGAATTTTGATGTCCGCCGCCTGGCCCTGCACACCGCCCAGAGGCTGATGAATCATGATCTCGCTGTTGGGCAACGCGCGCCGCTTGCCCTTCGCACCCGCCGCCAGAAGTACCGCCGCCATGCTGGCGGCCATGCCCACACAGATGGTGGCTACGTCCGGCTTGATGTATTGCATCGTATCGAGGATGGCCATGCCGGCCGTGACGGATCCGCCCGGACTGTTGATGTACAGAGAAATATCTTTGTCCGGATCCTCGGCGGCCAGAAAGAGCAACTGGGCGATGACCGAATTGGCCACTTGGTCGTCGATGGGCGTACCGAGGAAAATAATCCGATCCTTCAGCAATCGGGAATAGATATCGTACGACCGCTCGCCGCGGCTGGTTTGCTCCACGACAATCGGGACAAAATACATGATTCGGCCTCCTTTCCCACCTTTGCCCCACATTATACCACGAACCTCGAAAAAGGTCAAAGATAGTCAAAATAAAAACGCCACCCACCCTTCGGATGGCGTTTTCTCCGGCGACCTACCGGAAACGCACGCCGAACTTTCCGCGGCTTGTCCGGTAGAGCTCCACTTCCTTCGGCGGATGGGGACCGTGAATCCGCTTGTCCCCCTCCACCCACATCACCGCGCAATACGCTTCGAACTTTGTATCGTACAGTCCCGCCCAGTAGATCCAGGACATGGGCCATCCCCTTTGCCGATTTTCCCTTAATATGTGGACCGGCCAAGGGGATTATGCCCGGGCTACAGCCACACCCGATCCCCGCCCACATACAGCAAATTCTCCTGCCCGAGGACCTGCCCCGCCACTTTCAGCGCCATCGTGTTGGCGCCGTGGGTAAAATACGATCCGCACAGGCGCTGGAGTATTTTCACTTTGTACCCGGCATCCACCAGCGCGAACATAGTGGCCAAAACGGTCGTTTCCGTATCCACTCCGGCCAGGTGCACCTCTTCGATCCCGGCTTTCTCCAGTTCCTCCCGCACCCGGTCATTATAAGCGGAATAAGTATTCTTCTCCACCACCACCGCTTTGTCGTGGTGGAGACGGAGGGTGTTTTCGTCCCGGTTGTCTTCGTGGACCCAGCGCGTCAAGATGATCAGGTCGTAATCGTTCCCGTGTTCATCGAGGTACTTCTGGCAAAGGGTTTCGATGTAATCGAGGGTATTGCCGAGGAAGTCCTCCTGTACGTCGGTGATGATCAGCGCTTTTTTCAACCGCACTCACACACCTTTCTTACGATCGTCGGGCTCTTCCCCCATGGTATCACCGGGGGCCTCGCTTGTAAATTGCTTCACCAATCCGGCACAAATCATCCGTCCCACCGCTTGATGATACCCCCGGGCCGCCTCCGACAATGCCTCCAGAAGACCCTCGGGCACCCCGGCCTCGCGACAGGCCCTCATCCGTTCCCGGAGAATCCCGTCCCATTTCGCCGCCTCTTCCCTCGCTTCCCGCAGCAAGGTTTCGAGCAGGGCCTCCGGCCTCACCCGCACTGCCCCCCCTCTTCCCACCCGCTCGTTTCATGGAGAGCCTGGTCGAGCCGGACGGCCAGGTACAGGAGGCGCTCGCTCACCCGGGAAGTGGACAAAATCCGCTGTTTCTCCACCTGGTCCATCTCGAGGGCTGCCGCCACCACCCAGGAAAGGCGCACCGGATCCCGCGGGATGTGCCAGGACTCCGTTTTCGTGGCCCGGCGGGCGGCGCAGTAATGGTGGAATTGGGCGCGGACTCGGGCCACCAAGGACTCGATCTCCCGAAAGGGCTCCTCGACATCCGTCAAGGGCCTCACTCTGGCCGTCAAACACGGGCCGTCGTAAGCGCTGTAGGCGATATAAAACCGTTGGCGCCCGGTGACGTTGACCACCATGCGTCCGTCGGAGAACAGGGTCATGTCCTGAAGGCGGGCCAGGGTCCCCACCCGGTGTGGCACCGGGCGGTCCCCCACTTCGCGCCCCGACTGAATTAAGACGATCCCGAAGGGAACGTTTTGCATCCAACACCATTCCATCATCGTCCGATAACGCTTTTCAAAAACGTGCAACGTCAAACGCTGCCGCGGAAACAGGACGGCGTGCAGCGGAAAGAGGGGCACGTCAAACCACTCCATGGAGAAATCCCTCCGTTTCCGGCCTTTCTATCTCCCCGTCGCCGATCTTACAAACCTATCTCCCGGCATCCAAACGGCCGTTTGCCCGGACGGGCGCCCACGCGCTGCCTATCGGGTTGTCCCGCAGGGCAATTCTGCGTATGATGTTACATAAGAGCCATATTGCTTTTTTGTCGGATCGATACCGGAAGGAGGGTTAGGCCTTGGTGGCTAAGGAGCAGTTGCTCGCCTTAAAAAACCGCATCCTTCCCGCAGGGGCAGGCCCCATTATCGAACTGTTGTCGACCCATCACCAGCAATTGGAAATGACCTCGATCCTCCTGGAACACGTCCCGCTGCTCATCATCGGGCGCCACGGCATGATTGCCCGGCTGCCCCTTGACGGGCGCGTAATTAAATTAAGC
This sequence comes from Alicyclobacillaceae bacterium, assembly GCA_029961045.1. Taxonomy (GTDB): domain Bacteria; phylum Bacillota; class Bacilli; order Kyrpidiales; family Kyrpidiaceae; genus JASBVN01. The sequence goes on from JASBVN010000005.1 coordinate 96,506, forward strand.
CAGCCGCAAGAAATCGCCGAAGCCCTGCAACGGTTTTTCGAAACGGACCAGACCTTGTACGTGTTTGTGAATTTGCCGGAAATCCAATTCCCGGAGTCGGTCGTGTCGGTCATCCGGGAGGTGGAAGAGAAAGTTCGCAAACGCGACGAGCTGCTCCAGCAAATCGACGAAGCCCTGGAACGGAGAGATCGGGAGGCCTTTATGCACCTGACGCGGGCTCTGGCGGATTTGGACGCCTGATCCCTGTGGACACGCCGCTCCGGCGGCTTTTTTTTGCCGCTTTCGTCCGGGAAGCCGTCCAGCACCGCACCGGCCGCACCGGTTGACCGACCCCTCTGTCTATTTCTCCAAACGGCCCTGTCCTTCCTGCTCATCAAAGCGAATGCGCAACACCCCTGCATACCGCCGGGCGAAGGCCTCCGCCGCCGCCCGATGTTCCTCCTCGTCCAGCGGTTCCAGCTCCGGGGCTCCGGGAGATCCGTCCAGCCGGAAAAACCAGACCGTGGGGGATTCGAATTCCTCCCGGCTATAATACGCGGCGTACCGGCGCCCGTTGTGTTCAAAGGAAGCCCCGAGAGCCGCCGGCACCGGCCTGCCATCCTGATCCACCGAAATGAAAAACACGCCGCCCAATTCGTCCAAAATGCGCTGGGTGAAGGTTTCTCCGGGATATTCCAGAACGGCCGTATCCTCTTCGCCCTCGTGGAGGACGTAGAGATCCCGGCGGCCTTCCCGTTCGAACTGCCACAGCACCAAATGGGCCTCATCGTAAAAAAATGCAAAGGGTTGCGCTTTGGTAAAGGTGAAACGCAACGCCGGTCCTCCTTCCCGACAGAAAAAAAGCAGGGTCAACCCAACCCTGCCCCGTCGCTGGCCGCGCCTCAACGCTTCCATTGCTCATATTGTTTGCGGACCGCCCGTTCGGTGTTCTCTTTCGTGAGTGAGGCACACATAAACAAGAGCGCAAATAACGCCGCTGCCGCCGCCAAAACTCCGAGCATACCTCCCGCCTCCTTTACCCTTACAGATCCCCCATTAGCATAAAAAGAATGCGGCCGGCGAGTCAAGGCCCGTCCCCCGTCCGCGCAAAAATGTCACGAAATCGCCTCCTTCCCGGTCCACCGCGGTCCCTTGCCTCGGAAAAAGGGCGGAGGATACAATCAGGACAGGGCTCGGGCAGACGCCCTTCCGCCATCATGCCCGGCCCCGATCGAGAAGGAGGGATCCCTGTGGCGCTGGATCCGAACGAAGTGTGGGCCCAGGCTTACGAACTCGGCCTCTTGATCTCCGAGTCTCCCGAAGTCGAGGCATACCGCCGGGCCGAACTCGCTTTGCAAAACCATCCCGAAGCCCGCCACCTCATGAACCGGCTCCGGGAACAGCAGGAACAATTGCAAAATCTCCAACGGTACGGCTCGGGACCGCATTTGCGGCCTCTCGAAGAAAGCATTGAAGAGATTTTGCAACAATTGGACCGCATCCCGGAGGTGGCGGCATTCAAGGAAGCTCAAAGCCGCGTGGACTCGCTCTTGCAGGCGGTCACCCGAACCATCACCGAGGCGATTTCCGACCGGTTGGCCGGAGTCCCAAAAAGCGGGGGGTGAGGGCCGGTCTGATCCGGGCGTGTCCCGGTTGCGCCGGCTTTCAGAACGTGGTATCATGAGTCGAATCCCCCGAGAGGAGTCGATGATACCGGTGGACGACCACGTTCACGATGAGCACTTCGATCACGACGGCACGGTGGTCTTGGAAGACGAAGACGGGAACGAGCGGACCTTTCACATTGTGGACGTCATCGAAGTGGACCGCCGCGAGTATGCCGTCCTCGTACCGGAAGACGATCCCGAAGGAGACGGCGTCATCCTGCGGATCGAAGAAGACGAGGACGGGGAAGAGTATCTCGTAGATATCGACGACGACGAGGAGTGGAACCGCGTCGTCCAAGCCTATGAATCCCTGGTCGACGGGGACGACGAAGCGTGAGAAAGCCGCTGATCGGTCAGCGGCTTTTTCCGGCGGCGAAACGCGAGAGGTGACCGGATGTGGAAATCTTCGTTGTATGCCCGACATGTCAGCGGCACGACTACTACGAAGTGCCGGAAGATCTCGAAGTGGGGATGTACGACCCCGAACCGGTGGGACTGTGGCGCTGCCCGAACTGCGGCCGGGAGTATGCCGTCCGCGTCACGGTAACCCTACACCCCTTGAGCCGCAAAGCCACGTAAGGAAGGCCCTTCGGTCAGGGGGCGCCGGTCCGCGCCCGTCCGCGGTGCTCCTCCCTATATATCCGCGCTCAGACCTCCCCACGGGCCGTTTTGAAAAAATAAAAAGCGACGAGAAAACCTCGCCGCACTCTTCCGCAAATGGAGCGGGTGATGGGAATCGAACCCACGCAACCAGCTTGGAAGGCTGGGGCTCTACCACTGAGCTACACCCGCGCGTTTGGCGGAGTGAGACGGATTCGAACCGTCGATACGGCTGATCGCCGTATACTCGCTTAGCAGGCGAGCGCCTTCGACCGACTCGGCCATCACTCCACCGCAGAGCCACCATTCGATTCGGTTGGGCAACGGCCACAGGCTCCATTACAGGACGCTCCCTATTGTATATTGGACGCGGGGGTATTGTCAACAGGTTCCCCCGTCCCTGGAAAAAGCGGGATTCCCGTTTGTCGGGCCGGGGAAGAAGGATGTAGGGACTGTCCCGACAGCCGGTTGCCGCGCGCGGGACAGCCCCGTGATGCCACTCAGACCCGGACCTCGGGATCGAGCCAGATGAGAACCCCATTTTGTCCGCCGAACCCGAACGAATTGCTCATCGCGGCGGTCACCTTCCCTTTCCTGGGTCCGTCGAGAACCAAGTCCGGCGGAGCTTCCGGATCAGGGCGACGACAATGCAAGGTCGGCGGGATCCATCCCGTTTCGATCGCCTTGATGCACAGGACGCTTTCCACCGCCCCGGCGGCGCCGAGCATGTGTCCGAGCCCACCTTTGGTCGAACTGACCGGGAGGCGATCCAGCACCTCGCCGAATACCCGGCGAAGGGCCAAGGATTCGGCCCGGTCGCCGGCGGGAGTAGACGTGGCGTGAGCGTTCACATAATCGATCTGATCCGGCAGAAGGCCGGCGAAGCGGAGGGCGCGCTCCATGGCCAGGGCCGCTCCTTCCCCTTCGGGGTGCGGCGCCGTTTCATGGTAAGCGTCATTGGAAGCGCCATAGCCGGCTAAGACGGCGTACACCTTCGCCCCCCGGGCGACAGCCCGATCGACAGGTTCCAGGATCAGAGCGGCCGCCCCCTCTCCCATCACCATTCCGCGGCGATCGGCGTCGAAGGGCCGGCACCAAGCGGATGGATCTTCCGGCCCTTCGGTCGCCAGCGCCCCTGCCGCCCGTAGGCCCGCCAGGACGGTGGGGGTGAACAGACTTTCGGCGCCTCCCGCCACCACTAGATCGACCACCCCCAAAGCCAACCAATGGAGCGCTTCCCCAATGGCGTGGGCCGACGCCGCACAGGCGGTTGTATAGGTCATGGACGGTCCTCGGAAACCGTACCGCATGGCGACGGCGGAAGCGGCGGCATTTGGGATCGATTTCGACACCACCCTCGGCCCCACCCGGCCTGCCGGGCTATGAGCCACGCGTACCCCTTCTTCCTCAAAGGTCCGGATGCCTCCAAAAGCCGTTCCCCAGGAGACGGCTGTGCGCCCGAGATCCCACCCCGCCGAGGCAAAGGTTCCGGAGGATGCGAGCAAGCCGGCGTCCGCCAAGGCCTCCTCCACCGCCACCAGGGTCAAGTGGGTGCACCGATCGGTGTCCCGGACCACTTTCTTCGGCAAATGGTCTTCTGGGAAAAAGTCCCGGATTTCGGCAGCGACCGGGGAAAACCGGGCAAGGTCCGGGTCGGTCATGGGCCCGACGGCCGACCGGCGGCGGATTACGGCATCCCAAAGGAGGTCGACCCCCCGGCCAAAGGGGGTCAAGGCCCCCATGCCCGTAACGGCGATCCGGAGGCCCTTCATTCGGGATTTCCTTCCCCGGGAGAAACTTGGGCGGAAGCGCTTTGAACAAGTCTTTCCCGGGCGATCTCCTCGAGACGGAACTTTTGGATCTTACCCGTGCCCGTCATCGGCCAGGTACCCGGTTCTACAAACCATACGTAGCGGGGGACCTTGAACTTTGCCAAATGGTCCTGACACCAACGAATGATTTCCCTCCTGGTGCATGTCGCGCCCGGCTTGAGCTCGATGAAGGCCGCCCCGGTTTCCGTCGTCAAGGGATCGGGGACTCCGACCACATAGACCTGGCTGACGGCCGGATGGCGCGAAATGACCTCTTCCACTTCTTTCTGGGAAACATTCTCTCCGGAGACTTTGTACATTTCTTTACTGCGGCCGAGAAATTCGATATACCCTTTTTCGTCAATGCGGCCGAGATCCCCGGTGCGGAACCAACCGTCCTTGTCGATGACCGCCGCCGTCTCTTGGGGCTTCTTATAGTATCCGCGGGTGACGGTGTTTCCCCGCACCGTCAACTCGCCGACGGATCCCTCAGGAAGATCCTCCCCGGTGGAGGGATCGACCACCTTGTATTGCACGTTGGCGCCGCCGAACTCGGGCAATCCGGAAGCGCCGGCCGGCTTGATGCGCCCGACCCGGGTGGCGACGACCTCGACGGGATCGCCTACCTCGGTATGGACCGTGGACGCCGTAGCCTCGGTGCCGCCGTATCCCGTACAGATCTCCTTCACACCCAGTTCCCGGACGGCCCGCTCCCAAATCGGCACCGGTGCCGGGGCGGCTGCGCACATCAGAGCATGCAGAGAACTCAGGTCGTACCGTTCCCGTTCCGGGTGATTCAGGATGGCCACGAGCATGGACGGAACGCAGAGGAAATCGGTGGCGCGGTGCCGTTCTATAAGGGCCAGGGATTCCCGGGGTTGGAACTGGGGCGTGAAGATTACGGCGCCGCCCACGAAGGAGACGGCCAGCAGGCCTTCGACATAAGCGAAAACGTGATAAAACGGCAGGGGGGTGAACACCCGCCGCCCGTCTTCAAAGGCCCGACTGAGGGCGGTGCTGAAGGCACAGCGCAAGAACATGTCATGGGTGAGCATGACGCCCTTCGGGAGTCCCGTGGTACCGGAGGTATAGATGATGTCGCTCACTTCGTCCGGGTATTCCGACTGCTGGATGCGCTGTTCCAAATCCCCATCTCCCACTTGAGCCGCCTTCGCGAGAAAATCATGCCAGGTGAGAAAACGCGGGTCAGGAGAATCGCCGGAAGTTGGAAGGCACACTCCTCCCTTCAGGGCGGTCCCCCCTTCCTGCTCGATGCGAGCGAGCACTTTGGCCGCCGTGGCCTCCAGGCGGTTGTTCCCCGCCGTCTGGTGGACGAAGAGCCACTGGCTGTCCGACTGGCGCAACATATACTCCAGTTCCTCTTCGCGCAAGAGGGTATTCAGGGGTACGGCCACCGCTCCCACCAAGGCCACGGCCAATTTGAGAAACACGTAGTGCGGGTCGTTGGCCATCCAAATCGCCACGTGGTCCCGCCTCCGGACCCCCATGGCCAGCAGCGCTTTCGCTGCTTTCCAACATTGCTCCCAGGTCTCCCTATAGGTGTAAACACTGCCGGAAGTGATCAGAAAAGGCCGTTCCGCAAACTCTCGACAGTGCACCCGGAAGTGAGAACCCAGGGTGCGGCGCGGCCAAGACGGAAAGCGGGAAGTGAGATGTCGGCGGCGTTCTTCCGCACTCGGCACCATGATCCCCAAACCTCCTTTTCTACAACGGAAATTCCGAAGTTTTTATTACAAATATACATACGCTGCCCGAAGTCTTTTCCCTGCATGAGTGGCGACGTAGAGAAACAAAACTATCACGAAAGAGTAATCTCCCGTTGCTCCGTCGGGCAACCCAAGAGATGGGCGGACCGGCTTTTGACGCGCGCTTGCACTTGCACATCCGGCCGATCTGTGTTATTTTATGATCCGCATAGTTTGTGGTTGGAGAACGTAAGCCTTGGGCCTGACTCGGTTCGCGGAGAGATGTCCGAGTGGTCGAAGGAGCACGATTGGAAATCGTGTAGGCGGCA
>JASBVN010000050.1 GCA_029961045.1 Alicyclobacillaceae bacterium
TGACGATGGACCTGACCACAAAGGTCTCGGCGTCCGTGTCCGTGCAGTTCCAGAGTTTCGCGCCGATCTCGCCGGTCTTGTCCGCAAGGCGGAAGTCGAGGAAATCGGTGTCGTTGGCGGCGCGCCGGCGGGACACGGCTTTCACGAGAAAGAAGGAGCCTTGGACGTGAGTGCCTTCTGCAAGGGTGTTATCATGGGGGACGCTCCTTTGAGTTTTCTGGAGCCTGGTCAGGAACCGCCGTGGCCGTATCACCTATGCAAGTGTTGACATTAGAATTGTTGTCATGTATACTATAGACAAATAAAGGTGAGATGCTGAAGAATCCTCGGAGGCCGGGGTTTCTCCCGGCCCCCTAATGGGAGGGGGTTTCGTTGAAGTGTTTCACGGTTTCAGATGCCGGCGCGTTTTTAACCTGGATTGAACTTGACGCGTTCCCCTACCCACACGTGTCGTTGGGGGATTCAGGCTTTTTCCCGGTGGAGCATCAGTTTTTTGCGAGACTGCGGGAAGAGTGGGACCGGGTCCGCTTGGAACGGGCTTCGGTTGCGGAAAAAGCGGGAATGGGTCCGCTCTATCTCGTCGGGGAATCGGATCCACGTGATCCCAGGGTGCTGGTCCTGTTGAAAATTCCGGCGGGTTTTCGCGGCGGCGGTGAATATACATCGGCACGATACTCCACCGAACCATGTGTGCTGCGAAACCGAAAGATGGCGCCTTGGGACCTTGACGGGAGGTTCTGCATCCGGTGCGGCACCTTCATCGCCGCAGGATCGTTTCATCCCGACGCCGGAGAGCAAAAGGAGTATCTTCCCTTGGAGCAGGAAGAGAAAGTCCGGGTTCTGGCGGAAGGCCGGGTGGAGAACGGCCCGGGCCGAACCGTGACGGGATGGCCGGAAATGCTCGTTGTCATGGAGCCTGGTGCTGCTATCAGATACTACCGGACGGGCGAGATGGACTACAAGTTAGACAACGAGTTGTTCGTTCGCTGGGATGGGAAGGAATTGGCTGTTGGCGGGCGCTATAAAGTCTTTCCGTCGACTGGCGAAGAACCAGTCGGCAGGCGGATTTAAGCCGAGGAGGAGTCTGCGTGAACCTTATTAATCTCACAGCGCACGACATCACCATTTTTGCCGAAAATGGCGAAAAAGTGGTCATTCCGAAGTCCGGCCAGACGGCCCGGGTAACAAGTGTGGCCGTTCCCGTCAGCTACGTACTGATGGGAACCATTGAAATCCCGTTAGTTGAAACGCGATTCGGCGGCATCGAAGGGCTCCCGGACCCCGAACCGGGCGTTCTGTACGTTGCTTCGGCCCTGGCCGCTCAAGCTGCGGTCGCGCAGGGGCGGGTGGACGTCGTGGCGCCGGATACCGGTCCGGAGAGCGCGGTCCGGGATGATAACGGGAACATCGTTGGTGTCCGGCGTTTCACGCGGCCGTCCAGGCCCTCGGGCTTGGAAGCGGTCTCCGCTTCGGCGCTGGCCTCCGAGCTGGCGCGCCGCGGAGTCGGGATTTCCTTTTTTCCGGGATAACCACCACAAGAAAGGGAGTTGATCGACCATGCCAATCGATTTGGAAAGGGACCGGGTTCACTGGCTGGATCCCAGCCAGGAGCCCACTTGGCCTTACTACGTGGAATTCGCGGACGGAAGGCGGGGCGAGGCGCTCACCCCGCACTATCTGATGGAGCTCGTCATTCACGAAGGTTTTGCGGAACTGCATTGGGGCACCGAGTGCGCGCTGTTCCCGCACAGCGTTGCGGTGAAAACCTCAGCTTAAAAGCGGGCGCTGGCAAAACCAGCGAACTGTGACTCCGACTCGACGGGTGAAATCCCCGTCCGCGCCGAAGGTTGGCGGCGTGGGGCTGAGACTCCGGCGCGCGGGACAGGACGATAGGGTGACAGCGATTCTCGTGCTAAGCCCGGTAAAGACGGCGAAAACCGGACCTGAGAAGCGGTTAGGGAAGTAGCCG
>JASBVN010000051.1 GCA_029961045.1 Alicyclobacillaceae bacterium
TGGGCCTCACGGTCCCGAACCGTGCGCTCTACCAAGCTGAGCTACATTCCGACGACAAGAGATAATATATCACGCCAGTACCCATTTCGTCAATATCCCGCCCCTCACGGCACAACGGTCGGCCGATTCCGGCGATTGTGCAGCCGCGTCGAGGCCCACCGCAAAATCCACCCAGAAAGATAATACAGCACGGCAAACCAAACCACCATGTTCACGGCAATGCCGATAAAAAATCCCACCCCTTGGGAAGCCAGAAATCTCCACACCCCCAGTCCGTGACCTTCCAGGTGTTGAATCTGGCTCACATTGGTATCGCCGACAAACCAGCTTCCCACCCAATAGTTGAGAAACCACATGGGCAGGGCCGCCGGGGCCGCAAACAGATTGGCGATGGTGGTGGCCGCCTTGTTGGCCCGCAGAAACACGGCGACAACCAGAGCAAACGCCAGCCCGATGCCGGGCGTGGGAATGAAGTGCATGACAGCTCCCAAGGCCACACCCTTCTGCACCCGTTTCTGTTCGTCGCGAACCCGAATCAGTCTCAAGAGGTAATAGCGGCACCTCCGGGAGAGGCGTTCCACCAGTCCCCGCTTTGTCCGTTCCATTCCGACCCCGCCCTCGTCTGTTGGTGGCGCTCCGGCACTCATTATAACCGGGCCGTTCGGCGGCGTGCAAGGCAATGCAAACTGGACCAGGCGCCGGAAACCTCGCCCGCCGGGAGCCGGCCAGCCGGGAACCGGATCAGCCGGGAACCGGATCAGCCGAGACAGCGATATCGGCGGTGTCCGTTCAACCGTTCCACAAAAAAAGGACTTTTCCACCCCTTTCGCTCATACATTGGATATGGACCCCGGCACCGCACCTGAACCGGTTTTCCGAGGAACCGGCCTGCGGAGACAGCGGAACACCGCCGGAGATGGACCGGAGCTGCGGTTCCCTGGTTTCCCATCCGGCTGGAAACAGCCCCCTCCAAGGGATGTTCATCCATTTGTCCTCCTTTGCTCCCTTTCCGTCCTTGTTGCTTTCCACTTCCTGAATTACCATAAGACATAGGAAAGGGAGACTGTTGAAAAGGGGGGGATATCCATGGGCCCCGTTCAAAAACTGAACGATCGATTCGATTCGGAACACGAACAACCTTTTTCGGAAAATGTGAAAGAAGCCGTAGACACCCTCGTTTCAACCGTCGAGCGCAGTGGATACCGGGTGGAGGAAGGCCCCCGTTACCACGCCCGAATCCATTACTTCCCGGCCGATACGACGCGCGACTCTTCGATTTTTGCATATTTGGAGCTTATGATCCGGCTCCGACTCGCCCGCAAAGCGGGTGGGGACGATACACCGGTAGAGGAGCTGTTTCGCCACTCCCGGGCCTCCATGAGACAACAGTCCGACGGCAAGATCGACCTGTGGTTTCTGTACCGGACAGCCCCGCAAGACAGCCCGCCCAGTTGGGCAAAGACCGCCGACGCCGTTCGGGAGCTCGCCGAATGCGTCCGGTCCTGGACCCGAGAATTTGAACAGCGGGTGAGGCGGTGAGACCCGGATCGCACAACCCGAACCGGACACCGCATTGGCCGCCGTCGATCCGGCTCCCAGCGGCCCGGACTTCCCTTCCCCACCGGCGTAACTCCCGATTCACAACAAAAGCCACCTCCTGCGAGGTGGCTCGACGGTCATATGGCGTGCCCGGAGAGATTCGAACTCCCGGCCTTCTGATTCGTAGTCAGACGCT
>JASBVN010000052.1 GCA_029961045.1 Alicyclobacillaceae bacterium
AGTCGCTCCAGACCATTTTCACTTTCACCATTTAGGCGGGTGACGCGCTGTGTACAGCGTCCCGTTCATTCCATGGCGCATCCTTTTCTGGGCGGTGTTCATCTACATCGTCGTTGCAGTCGCAGTGACCGGCGTCAAGGATGCCTACGTCATCAACCAGACCAACCACATGGCCCGGGCCATGGCAATCTATCAGGATGGCAAAGACCCGAAGACCGGCCAGGATCTGACCGAGATTCTGGCCCAGCAAATTGAAAAAGTGGTGCCGGTTGACGGCCAGCCGCACATCACCCAAGGACCGTGGGCGCCGGACGTGGGAAATGTCGGAATGCGCCAACTGTATATCCACGTCAACGACGACGGATCGTTTATCACGACGACCACTCTCTACGGAGCGGAGATGCCGGTGGCGGCACAGCTTTTCAAGGCGATCGGGTTCAAGCAGGACAAGCCGATCGTCTTTCCGGCGCAGTTCAGTTATTACAGGGAGTGGTGAGGGCCTGCAAAGACGGGCCCTCTGCCCTCTATTGGGAAGGCAGGTGCGTCTATGTATGGCGTAGTCCCGAGGTTTCAACCGATTGTCGATGTGCTGGCGAACCGAAAGATCGGGTTCGAAGCCACCATCCGGGGCCTGCACGGCGAATCCGCCCAAGACCTGTTTCAAAATGCGGTCAAACAGAGCAAGGTGACGGAATTGGACCGTGCGGCCCGCGCCATGGCGATCGAGGATGGCGTGCCGATGCTCGGGCCGGGCGAAAAACTCTTTCTCAACATCGCCCCCCAGAGTCTGGGGCAAGACGAAGAGTGGCTGCCCAAGGTGGCTCCCTTGAATCGGATCGTCCTGGAAATCACGGAGCAACTGCCGGTCGAAAGGATCGGGGAGATCCAGGACCGGGTGCGGTCCCTCCGGCGGCGGGGAGTGGAATGGGCGCTTGACGACTTCGGTGCGGGGTTCTCGAACTTGGACTCGCTCACGAAGTTGCCGCTCTCCTACGTGAAGCTGGACAAGCAGTTCGCGGCGGACGTTACGAACAGGAAAACGGCGGACGCAATCAAGCATTATTGCTGGATGTTCCAGGACATGGGAATCCGGCTGGTTGTTGAAGGGGTGGAAACCCGAGAGCAGAAACAGCGGCTGATGGATTTGGGCGTGAGATTCATGCAGGGTTTTCACTTTGGCTATCCGAAAACGGCAGAGGAATATGCGAAGCGTGTTTCTCTCGGCCCCCTTTCTTAATGAGAGGGGGCTGAAACGCCTTGGAGAGATTGCTTCGAATCTGGTCTCCATTTGGGATTATCGAGGTCGCCTACACAATCCTGCCGTGGTGGGCGCTGGCGGCGGCCGCTTCGTTCTTTTGGAGTTCCCGGTGGCTGGATGCCGTCACGGTGGTGGGTGCTGTATACCTGCTGTCCGCTGCGGGTCTGATGCGGACGACCGGTTGGTGGTCCCGCCACACCTTCGGCCTGCGCCGCTACATCGTCGTGCCGATCCCTCGCTGGGTGGCCGTTGCTCTTGTGCGGGGCCGGATGCCTTTGCTGGCCGGCCGGCGGTATTTCCTTCTGCACGTCCGGGTTGATCGTGGCCTGGATCCGCGCCGGATGGCGAGGGAAATGGCCGGGGACGTGCGGCGGGCGGTGGAATCTGAGCGGGCCAGTGGAGCCGTTTTCATCGGGTGTACATTTGGCAGCCTGGGGACACGGCA
>JASBVN010000053.1 GCA_029961045.1 Alicyclobacillaceae bacterium
TCTCGACCGCCATCTCGTCCAGCCCCCGGCCGCCGCCGAAGAGGCCGGTGAACTGCCGCTCCTTCCCGGAGCCGACCACCGACGGGAAGGACTGGACGGTTTTCCCGTCGGACGTGAGTTTCGTGTACCCATAACCAAGGTCAAGACCGAGAATCAACTGCCACAACCTCCTTCCGGTTTTGCGCTCGCTCCTTGCACTCTGGACACAAGCCGCGCTCATCACGGTAGATCCAGGACGAAAACTCGCCGCATTCCATGCAGGTTTGCCGCTCAAGCGGGAGAACGCCAATCTTGCGCAATGCCTCGTCGGAGACCGTTTTCACCCGGCCCTTTGCGCGAAAGACACCGCCCATCTTGTGGAAAACAACAACGATCTCGTCGTACCGCTTCTCGCGGATAATGCCAACGTACACTTCGTTTTTCCCGCAGTCTTCCCAATGAGGAAACTCGTCTTTTGACTGAATTTCTTTGGCGATCACCACGACCGGATAACCTTTCCAAGCACCACGGACCTTTTGGAAGAATTCTTCCACCCCGATCCCTCCCGGCCCTGTTATTTACTATAGAATATCATAACTACAGTCTATAGTCAATATCCTACCGCCCGACCCACCACCCCACCGCCCGGATCCGCCCGGGGCCGGGATCGTCGCGTCTTTTACGGATGAGCCCAACGTATGCAACCGGGTATCCGATCACCGGGCGCCGGCGCTTAGGGCGCAGCCGTTGCTTTTGTTTTCGCTTGGGCACGTTGTATCACCGTCCTTTTAGCCTGCCGCTTCTCCAGCCGTGCTGCTGGCTGAACACGCTCGATCTCGGCGATCAGCCGCTCGATCGCCTTCTGCTGCCAGCACCTCGGGCACCGACCCTGCGCCAGGACGAACCGCGCAGAGCGCGTGTTGCTGTCCGGAACTTCCGACACATCCCAAGCCTCCATGCAGGACCGGCAAAAATCCAGCATCCGGCCCAACTCCCTCCGGAGGCCGGCGAGATACACGCAAAGGCTCAGCTCAGTCTCCTCGACCATCTCTATCCCCCTTCCCGTCGTCATCCCAAGAGAGCGCAAGAAAGTAGTACACCGCCAGCCCGAGCAATGCCGTTCCAATCCAGCCGCCATACCTGGTCAGGAGTTCCTGAATTACGGCCTGCATGGACACCGCCCCCTTTCTTGTCAGGGGGAGCGGGAGAAAACTTAAGCCGTATTGATCGCTTGCCAGAACAACTCGAAAGCCTCCACCAGTTCCCGCACTTCCGCGTGTGCGTTGTGCCGGTTCGCGTACCACCGGATCGACACACGATCGCCCTTTCCCTCAAGATGCAGAATGTGCCCTGCATCGATCCCCTTAGCCTCGACCGCGGCCATGGCCTTGCCAAGGCGCCTGTCCAGCTCCTGGATTTTCGCAACATCCATACCGTTCGCCTCCCCTCATCCCCGGATTTTCTCCAGCATTTTCAAAACACCTGGATCTCCCGGCGGCCCGCCGAGCATGACCCGCATCCCCGCCAAGGCCCACCGGTTCGGCCCTTCCCCAAACTGAGTGGCCCGGGTGAGCCAATAGGCCGCCTCCTCACGGGTAAACCGCTCCACCCTCCGGGCGATCAACTCCACCCGGTCCATATCCGACACCCGCTCCTGCAGTTTAAAAATG
>JASBVN010000054.1 GCA_029961045.1 Alicyclobacillaceae bacterium
CCCATTCTCTTGCGCTCAAGTCGGACGGCACCGTCTGGGCGTGGGGGTTGAACGTCGTCAGCCAGCTCGGCGACGGGACGGAGAAGAAACGCCTCATCCCGGTACAGGTGAAGAACCTGATCGACGTGGTGGCCATCGCCGCCGGCGGCTACCATTCTCTTGCTCTCAAATCGGACGGCACCGTCTGGGGCTGGGGGCGGAACGACGTCGGCCAGCTCGGCAGCAGGAGCACGCTATACTTGCGTATGGAGGAGGAACGCTTCACCCCGGTGCAGGTGCAGGACCTGACCGGCGTGGTGGCCGTCTCATCAGGTGATTGCGATTCTCTTGCTATCAAGTCGGACGGCACCGCCTGGGTGTGGGGGAATAACAAATATGGCCAGCTCGGCAAATGGAAGGGATGGCGTAGTTTCACTCCAATACAGGTGAAGGACTTAAGCGGCGTGGAGACCGTCTCCGCTGTCAAAGAGCATTCTTTTGTTCCCAAATCGGACGGCACCGTCTGGGCGTGGGGCAAGAACGACTACGGCCAGCTCGGCGACGGGACGCCGGAGAACCTCAACGCCCTGGAGCAACTGGAAGCCGGCCCGCCCGCAGCGCCCGCCGTTTTCAATCGCCCGACGCTTCCGCCTCAGGTTTGAATCCGTTCATGCCCGGTACCACGGGCAAAAGAAGCGGCCCTTACGGCCGCTTTTTTTTCGGGCCGGGATCAAAAACCAGGGTGCCGGCCCGACGAACGGACGGGGCCGGAGGGGCTCCCCCCCGGAAAATTCTGGCGCCACCACATCAAGCGGTCGCCACGCGCGGACTCCCGGCGTCGCCGTCCCCGGTGCCGGGAGTTTCGTCCATACAGGGACCGAATCAAAAAAGACTGCGGAGGGGATGGGGATGACCTTCTTCGTCGATCCCGATGCGCCGCCCGCCCGGATCGACAACATCGACGACATCAAAATCGGCAACCGTATCCACAAGGATTTCGGCGACATCGAAGAACTCGCAGGGGACATCGAACAGAATGGGCTCATCAACCCGCCCGTCGTCACACCCGATCTCGTCCTCATCGCCGGGGAACGGCGCCTCCGGGCGCTCAAACACCTCGGCTGGACATGGTCGAGGTGCGGGTGATGACGGTCAGGAATGCCGATCACGCCCTTATGATGGAGATCAGCGAGAACGAATACCGCAAATATTTCACTTTCAGTGAAAGGATGGAAATGGCCCGACGGCTAGAACGAATCGAACGGGCGAAGGAGGAGGAGAGGCCAAGCACCCTCTGCCCGCCTTTACCGGAGCGCTGCACGGCGAAAACGCCCTGCTCACGCCCGCAAGGCTTCAGAAACTCATCCGAAAGGTCGATCCGGCCGCCTTGCCTTAGGCAGCCCTATCGTCACGGAGTGCGGTCCGGCCGTCTGACGAACAAGGAACGGCGAAGAAATTCACAGTTGGGGGCTGTGATCGGTGCCCCGCTTTTTTGTGCGGAAGTCCGCCTGTTCGAACGGCTCTCCCGTTATGACCCGCGATGTGCTTCCCGGATACGATCAAAAAGCTCTGGAGTACGTCGAACCGGAAAACATGCTTGGCGATATGCTCGCCGGATATGCCAAAAAAGCTCTGGAGTACGC
>JASBVN010000055.1 GCA_029961045.1 Alicyclobacillaceae bacterium
GTTGCGACCGATATTGCGGCATATTTGGAGTCCATCGGGGAAGGAACGCAGGGAAGCACGATCACCGCAGATGCCTACCCCGACGAGCCGGACAACGTGGTGAGCATCTTCGACCTCGGCGGCCCTCCCCCGGACGAGCCGCCGGAAAACTGGCGGGAGTTGTACATCCAGGTCCGTGCGAAGGACCACAACACCGGATACGCGCAGGTGTGGAGGATTCTGAGCGCGATCCTCTACCCGTCTACCGGCGTCATCGCGGTCGGGCAGCGGATGTACACCGCGAAACTCTCCGAGATCCCATCCGTGGCCGAGAGGGACAAGAACAGGCGGTACATCTTCGGGTTCCGGTGCTCGGTCCTCGACATCCACGACCAAACGCCGCTCGACCCGTGGGTGGGTGCTCTTGGCACGTGGATGCAGGCGAATCTGCCTTCGGGGTGGACGGTGTACCAGACGAGCCCGGGAAACAATAGGCCGTCCATGTTCGTGAGGCTGATCGGGATGGACACCGTAGAGGCAGCAACCGGGATGTACACGGTGACGAAACGGTTCATCCTCCGAATCATCGCCACGGGCCCGAACGAGATGACAGCCGGTGCCCAAGCGGTGGTGACGGGACTGCGGAGGGACAAAAAGATCGTGCTGGATTCGGCCGACCGCCGGTATCTGATCGTGTCTGACGCATCGTTTGCGGCGGATCCACAGGCACTCACGGCCGGGACGATTTCGATCACGCTGACGAGAAAAACGAATCGCCCCTGGGAGGATGCGCCGCTAATTGCGGGCGTCCATACCTCTGGATCTATCAACTGATGAGGTGGGAAAAATGGCGGACGAAAAAACGTCTCAACAGCAACAGGCGAAACAAGGCCCAACCGCAACCAAGTATCCACGAGAAGAGCTTCTGGCGAACGCCGAGGCTCTTTTTGGTTGTAAGCCGGAGGCGGTGGCGGGGGCGCTTCACGGGAACTCCGGGACGGAGTTCACTGTGTCCGAAGTCAAGTCTCTTGTTGACGCATTCTTGAAAAGGCAGGTGAAGTGATGTGGCGGGCGGAACGTGGAACCCGACCGACATGCCTGTGCTCCCGGGTCTGTACCTCAATTTCGTGGCTGCTGCTCTGGCCGCTATTCAGCCGGGCGCTCGGGGCACCGTCATTGCGCCGGTCAAAGCCCACTGGGGACCGGTTCGGCAGTTTGTGACCATCACCAGCGAGGCGGACATCATCAACACCTACACGGCCGATGAATCGAACGGAGCGACGGCCTACACGACCTTGCGACTCGCCCTTCTTGGCAGCGCGAAGAAAATCCTTGCGTACCGCCTGGCGGACGCCAATGCCGCCGTGGCTTCTGTGACGCTGGCGGATACGAGCGGAACGCCGGTCAATGTCCTGCGACTGGACACGAAATACCCGACAACCAGGGCGTTCAATGCGGTGGTGCAGCCGAACCCCGTAGACAGCACGAAGAAGGACATCAAGCTGTACGAGGGCACGACCCTTCTCCGGACGT
>JASBVN010000006.1 GCA_029961045.1 Alicyclobacillaceae bacterium
CGAACTCGCTGCCGACGGCATCCCACAGCGCCTTCATGACTTTCATCTTGTCTACTGCCTCGTAACTGCCATGATCGGTTCCTCTCCTCTCTTCCTAATTGCGGTTCAGATGGGTCAGTTCCTTCTCCCTAGACCAAAGATCGATAATCATCTCGGTTAAACATATTTTTCTGAATTATAAATTTCATCACCTCCTTCTAAAATCCATTTGCGCCTCTATATATCCTCTGCGGAATACCAAGCCGCCCCCTCCGAGCACAAAAGCTCCAATGGAAGACCGGTTGCTGCGGGCGGGAAGCCGGCCGAGCTTTCTTTTCCCGCATCTAGGTACCGAGGGGCATCCGTCCGCGGATCAGACTGACGGGCATTCCGGCGATCCCCCAGTTATCCGGGTCGATTTCCACAATAAACACGCGCACCGTCTGGGGGTCAACACCGAGGGTAGTGGTCACATGATCCGTCAGTTCCCGCAACAATTGATGCTTCTGCTCTATGCTGCGACCGCGCAGCAGGTGAACGCGCACAATAATCATGACCCTTACCTGCCTTGCGCGACGGATGACCGGTGTGCCAATTCGTAGGCCACCTGAATAATTTGGTCCTCCTGGCCCCCCACCGTCTTGCGCCGCCCCAGTTCGATGAGAATGTCCCGGGGCTCCACACCGAATTTTTCCGCAGCGCGCCGCGCATGGAGCAAGAAGGTTGAATAGACGCCCGCATACCCGATCACCAGTGCATCCCGGTCGATCACGATGGGGCGGGGCAAAAGCGGTTTGACCACCTCTTCCGCAGCGTCCATGATCGCGTAAAGATCCACGCCGGTCTCCACACCCAGCCGGTCCAACACCGCCACCAACACTTCAAACTGGGTATTGCCGGCTCCGGCTCCCAGGCCGCACAGGGAGCCGTCCAACCATGTGGCCCCTTCTTCCATGGCGGCAAGGGTATTGGCTACTCCCAATCCGAGATTGTTGTGGCCGTGGAATCCCACCTCGCAACTCAGCGCATCGCGGAGCGCCCGTACACGGTCCCGAGCTTCATGGGGCAACATGGCTCCGGCCGAATCGACCACGTACACCACATCGGCGCCCGCCTCTTCCATGATCCGCGCCTGTTTCGCCAGTTCGGCCGGGGGCACCATATGGGCCATCATCAGAAAACCGCATACAGTCATCCCCAGTTCTTTGGCCATGGCGATGTGTTGGGGGCTGATGTCCGCCTCGGTGCAGTGGGTGGCCACCCTGACCACCGACGCGCCGATCTCGTGTGCCCGCTTCAACTCCTTGCGCGTTCCGACCCCCGGCAACAGGAGAACCGAAACGCGGGAGCCGCCCGCTTGCCGAACAGCCGTCTGAATCCAGTCCAACTCCGGTTCCTTCGACAAGCCGAACTGAAGGGAAGATCCCCCCAGCCCGTCTCCGTGGGTGACCTCGAAGACCGGAACCTTTGCGGAAGCCAGAGCGGCCGCCACCCGGCCAACTTGCTCCGAGGTGAACTGATGACGGACCGCGTGGCTGCCGTCGCGTAGCGACACATCGACGAGCGTAATGTTCTGATGATTCGTTGCCATTCTTTTTCCCTCTCTTTTTGACAATTCCGCCGCCTTTAAGACACCACCAACCGCTCTTCGACCAACTTTTCAGCCACCCGCACGGCCGCCGACGTGATGATATCCAGGTTGCCGGCATATTTGGGAAGGTAGTCGCCGGCCCCCTCGACCTCGATCATGATGGTCACCATTTTGCCTTCTCCGGTGGGGGAAGGCTCCACCAGCGGCGGCACCTTCAGTTTGTATCCCGGTACATAGCGCTGGACCTCCGCCACCATCTCCTGCACCGACTTGACCACGGCCGCCTCGTCCGCCTCCGGCATCAGCGCATAGATGGTGTTGGTCATCATGATCGGCGGCTCGGCCGGGTTGAGGATGATCAACGCTTTTCCCCGTTTGGCTCCGCCCACCCGTTCGAGGGACGCCGCCGTCGCTTGGGTGAATTCGTCGATATTCGCCCGCGTCCCGGGACCGGCGCTCTTCGAGGCCACCGTGGCCACGATTTCCGCGTAGTCCACCTCGGCCACCCGGCTGAGGGCGTAGACCATCGGCACAGTGGCTTGGGCTCCACACGTAATCAAACTGATGTTGTCCGGCGGAAGACCGGCATTGAGATTGACAACCGGCACCACCGGGTCCCCTACCGAAGCGGGAGTCAGATCGATGGCGATCTTGCCCGCCTCCTTCAGGAGCGGGGCATGGCGCAGATGCGCCTTGGCCGAGGTGGCATCAAAGACGATTTGAATCCCCCGATCGGCCAAAACGGCATCGATCGATTCGGTGCTGGTTGGAATCCCCATCGCGCGGGCCCTCGCCAAGCCTTCCGACTGGGGGTCAATCCCTGCCACTAACGCCAATTCCAAGGACGGACTCCGAAGTATTTTGTACATTAAGTCCGTTCCGATATTTCCCGATCCGAGAATTCCAACTTTGACCGCCATGGTTCACTCTCCCTTTTTGTCCAGGGTGGGAAATTGCAACAGCACGGTGTCAAGGCCGGCTATCTGCAAACATACACTCTGGCCCGGGCGCACGGGTACAGCACCGGCCAACGCCCCCGACAAGACGATGTCGCCCGCCTCCATTCCTTCTCCCATTTCGCCCAATTTATTGGCCAACCAAGCCACGCACACAGCCGGATGTCCGAGGGCGGCCGCACCCGCGCCGACGGCCTCAACGCGGCCGTCCACGTAAAGAACCATCCCGGCCAACGCCAGATCGAGTTCCTGCCACCGGGTACACCACGGGCCGATGGCATAGGCTCCGGAAGAAGCGTTATCCGCCACCGTGTCGACTAACTTGATTTTCCAATCCCGGATGCGACTGTCTACAATCTCGACGGCGGCGGCCACAGCCTCGGTGGCGCGGAACACATCTTGAATCGTCACTCCGGGACCGCGGAGCGGCTTTTTCAGCAGAAAAGCGATCTCTCCTTCCACGCGGGGTTGCAGGAGACGGCCCACATCGACCTCTCCGATTCCGCGGCGCACAGGTACGGACAAGCTGTCCAACAGCGCGCCGTAATCCGGCTCGTGGACCCCCATCATCTGTTGCATCGCCCGGCTGGTCAGGCCGATTTTTCTGCCCGTGATGCGGTCTCCGGCCTTCAGGCGCAACCGCACCCACGCCTGCTGAACCGCATACGCATCCGCCACATCGTTCAGCCCGTACGTTTCGCTCAACGGATCAATGGGAGTACGGCTTTGCCACGCCCGGTCCAAACGGGCGGCCATCTCATCGATCGGCAGCCTCATGCAGACTCCTCCATCACCTGGGGCAGGCTCGTGAACTTGCCCGTGTAGAAAATCAGCGGTTGCCCCTCGCGATAATGGAAATCCTCGATCTCTCCCAGATAGAGGACATGGTCGCCGCCGTCGTACGCCCTCCACGGCCTGCACTCGATCCAGGCCAAAACCCCTCCCAACCGGGGCGCCACTTCACCCTCCTCCCACTCCACGACCAACCCCTCCTGGGGGCGCCCCGCAAAGTGCAGGGCCAACTCCTGCTGGTCGGCTGCGAGGATGTTGACGGCGAAGGGCGTCCCCTCGAGTTTGCTGCAAGCCTTGGCCCGCCGGTCAATGGACACCAACAGCAAGGGCGGATCCAGCGAGACCGACGTAAACGAATTGACCGTGATGCCGTACCGTTCCCCCGCCGCGGCGTATGTCACCACCGTCACGCCGGTGGCAAAACGACCGAAACAATAACGCAACTCCCGGCTATCCATTTCTTGACCCCCAGTCCGGCCGTTGTCCCCTTAGACAGCGACACAGATGTTCATGATCTCGGTGTAAAACTCCATGCTGTAGTGACCGCCCTCACGTCCAATTCCACTGTGCTTCATCCCGCCAAAGGGAACCCGCAGATCGCGCACGAAGAAATCATTCACCCACACCGTGCCGGCCTTCATGGCCGCCGCCACCCGGTGAGCCCGGCTGACATCCCGCGTCTGCACCACGGCGCTTAAGCCATAGCGGGTTCCATTGGCCCATTCGATCACTTCTTCTTCGGTCTTGAACGGTGTCACCGTGACCACGGGGCCGAAGACCTCGTCCTGGCAAATCCGGTCCTGCGGGCCGGCGGCGATCACCGTCGGCATCATGAAGTTACCCCCGCTCAACGGCCCCGCCAATCTCAGCCGTTCTCCGCCGACCATCACTTCGTCGCCGTCCTCCCGGGCGGCGCGGACAAACCCCAACACCCGGTCGAGATGCTCCGGAGAAATGAGAGCCCCCATTTCGGTTGCGGGATCCATCGGATCGCCGACTTTAATTCCCTTGGCCACCTCGACAAAGTCGGACACAAAGCGGTCGTAGATCGATTCGTGGACGAAAATGCGCGAGCCGGCGAGGCAAAACTCGCCCTGATTGAAAAAGGCCGCCCTTTTGGCGATCTGCAAGGCCCGTTCGAAGTCGGCATCCTCGAAGATGATGTTCGCTCCCTTTCCGCCGAGCTCGAAGGAGTAGCGCTTCAAGGTGGCCGCACCGGCCCGCATGATCGTCTGTCCCGTGGTGGTCTCACCGGTAAACGAGATGAGGGCCACATCGGGATGCGTGGTCAAGAATTCGCCTGCGCTGTTGGGACCGTGGCCGTGCACCACATTAAAGATTCCGGGCGGCAGATCCGCCTCTTGGGCGAGTTGGGCCAGTTTCCAGGCCCCGAGGGGGGTCCATTCCGCCGGTTTCAACACCACCGTATTGCCGAAAGCCAGCGCCGGACCGATCTTCCACGTTTCCAACAGGAGGGGGACGTTCCAGGGAGTGATGAGGGCCGCGACTCCTACCGGTTGGCGAAGCACATAGTTGATGTAGTTATTTTCCATCGGATAGCTCTCCGAGCCGACCATCGTGACGAAGTCAGCAAAAAAGCTGATGTTGGCCGCCACCCGTTCGAGATAGTGATGGCTGTTTTCCGAAATCGGCCGGCCCACGTCGAGGGTTTCGATCCGGGCCAGTTCGTCGGCGGATTTGCGAATGGCATCGGCAAACCGGTTCAAGATGCGACGCCGTTCCGAGGGCTTGGTTTTCGACCATTTCTCAAAAGCCCGCTTCGCCGCTTCCACCGCCGCGTTGACCTCTTCCCGCCCGCCGTCCGGCGCCGTCCCGATCACCTCGCCCGTCGCCGGATAATGCACCGGGAACCGCTCGCCGCCGTCCACAAACTTTCCATTGATATAGTGCTGAACCTCGAACTGCATGGTCTCGCTCCCCCATATCTGTGATCAGATGATCGGTGCCACCAGTCTGGACTCCGCCGGTCCTTCCGCCGCCAGCATCCGCGCCTCCCCAATCGGCACGGCGGAACAGGGCGCGCCCAACAGGATGATGTCGCCCGCCCGAAGTCCTCGCCCCAGCCGACGGGCTTGCTCAGCCGCCCACGCCAACAACGCCAGCGGGTCGCCCAAATTCACAAGCGCACCTTCCTCCCATTCCCCTGCATCCAGAGACACCCGAAGCGCACCCTCCTGCCGCCAGAGCACCTCCGGAGACAGCGGGCGCCCGCTCAGGACAACGGCTCCGCCCGAAGCATTGTCGGCCACGACGTCGGCCCCCGTAAACCTGTAGCCTGCATAGATACTGTCCAGTATATCGACCGCCAATTGCACAAAGGCGATGCTCGCCAGCAGGTCACCGGCCCGAGCATCCTCCGGCGGGGTACGGTCGAACACGACCGCCAGTTCAGGTTCCACGCGCGGTTGGATGAAGCGCTCACGCACAACCGGCTCGCCCGGTTGGATGAGCATCGAGCGGTGCAAGTGACCGATAATCGGCTCGGAAACCTTCATCTGTTCCTGCTTGGCCCGGCTGATGAGCCCCAGCTTGTATCCAATCACCGGGTCTCCCTCCGCCTCCCGGTGGCGGGCCAACTCAACCTGTATCTGGTAGGCCTCCTGAAGCGTCAGAGGATGTTCCTCCAGAAACGAACCCCGAACCCTCAACTGGCTGCGGCACTGCAGGATGGCAGTCGCAACAGCGCTTTTGTCCATTCCACCCGGTCCTCCGTTGCCCCAGTTTTCCATCATTCGCCTCACGGTCTGTCGTCCCAATCTCCCGATGCCGCCGCCGAACCGTCAAACAGGTTTTCTTCGGGGATCTCGTGCAGGACGATCCGGATCTGTTCCGATTGCGAGTGGAGAACCCGGTTCATAATTCCGACGATGCCCTCCACCAAGGCCTTTTTCGATTCCTTCGGAAACCTCCCGTCTTCCAAGATCACCTCGATAAACGGCATCTCATCCTCTCCAATCATATATCTTATATGATCTTGCTAATTTACAATCTCTATTTTATTCCGACACATGCAAATATCACTCCCGAAATCGGCGCATATTTTGCGTTGATCTCCGGTGAAGGACGATCTTGTAGTTTTATCTCCGCTTATCTAATGATTTTATTTAATTTAACCGTATTTTCACTTCCTATCCGTTCGAGACGCCGGCCAGCGTGTTAGTGGCCGCCGTCCTCGCACTTGCCCACCCGGGGCCCCGGTACAGGTCCTGCCGCCGGAGACGGCCAAGGAGCCCGGCCGCCGGTTGCGCCAGGCGGTCCCGGGAAAAAAGGGACCGCCCGGAGCGGCGATCCCCTTCGCGTTCATAATAGATGTTGTGCGCGTGTACCGAACACATCCCGCATGAACGTCGACTAACTGCGCTGCACTCCTCCCTCCCGCCCCGCCGTGCAACCGGGCTTGATCCACTGCCCGCCCGCCCCGCCGACGATCCCGTCCGGCCGCCGGTACACGACCCGCCCCCTGTTTAGGGTCGCCTCGATCCGACAAGACAGCCGCCGGCCGATATACGGGCTCTGACGGTGACGGTCATAGAGATCCTCGGCCCGGAGGGTGTAGGAGTGGGCAAAATTGACAACAACCAGGTCGGCGTCGTAACCAGGGGCAATCCGCCCCTTGCGGGGGAGAAAGCCGAGCCGTTTAGCCGGGTTGTAGGCCACCCACCGCGCGATGTCCGGCAAAGGCAGCCCCCGCCGGATGTGCCCCTCGTCCAAGATCAGTTCATAGGAGCTTTGTCCGGCCGCAATGCCCCCCCACACATCAAACATGTCGCCGCCGGGCGCGATTTTCATAGAAGGCGGGCACGGGGAATGATCGGAGGAGATCATGTCGATTCTCCCTTCTGCCAAAAGGGCCCAAAGGCGTTCCCGGTTTTCCCGCGATCGCAAGGGCGGAGCGCACTTGGCCACCGGTCCGATGCGCTCCGCATCATCCTCGGTCAGGATCAAATAGTGGGGACATGTTTCCAGAGTCACATCCAGACCCTCTTGTTTCGCCCGGTCGATCTCCGCCACCGTCTCGGCCCAACTTACATGGGCAAAATGAAGTCTGCACGACGTCAGCCGGGCGTAGTGCAGTGCTTTTCGCACCGCAATCCGCTCCGCTTCGGGAGGCCGGGACTGCAAATAGTCCCGGATCCCGACCCGGCCCCGGCGCCGCTTGTCGGCCGTCAGCGCGCTCACCATCTGTTCGTCTTCGGCGTGGAGCATCAGGATCTTTCCGGTGCGGGCGATCAGTCGCATTCCCCTCAACAGAGCGTCGTCGTCCACACGTTGAAAGTCGCCCTCTTCTTGGGTGCCGGGGGAAGACATAAATGCCTTGAACCCGACAACGCCCGCCTCGCTCAACCCTTCGATGTCCTCGAGATTTTGCGGAACCAGGCCGCCCCAAAAAGCGTAATCCACCACCGATTTTTGTCCGGCGAGGGCCGCTTTCTGTTCCAGCAGGGAAACCCGGACGGTCGGCGGCAGGCTGTTCAACGGCATATCCACATAGGTCGTGCACCCGCCGGCCGCCAAAGCCGCCGACCCGGTTTCAAAGCCTTCCCAGTCCTCCCGCCCCGGCTCGTTGAAATGAACATGGACATCGATCATGCCCGGCATCACCGTCATACCCTGGACGTCGAACACCGGCAAGGAATACCGTTCCGGCGAGCGGGTAAACTCGGCGATCACACCGCCGCGCACCACAATGTCCAGGTCGCACGTCTCCTCGTCGAGGACCACCCGGCCGCCCCGTATGATCCAATCGGCATTTTCCGGCATCATGTCCCGTCTCCCATCGTCAGTCTAGACTACTGCGGCAAATTCCCTTTGATCAGTTCCGGAGCTACCTCTTTCAACAGCGAGAAATCGTTGTAGCTTTTGAAGTCCGGTTTGGATTTGATGTTGCCCACCGACATCAAATAGTCTTTGACCCCGTCGCCGTTGCTTCCGTTGATATACGAGTCGTTCACTTCCATGGAATACACATTTCGGTTCATAATCTCTCGAAGTTCCGCTTCCGACAGATGGAGTTCCGGCGCCAGGATGCGAATCGCTTCGTCCCGGTGGGTATTGATATAATCGGTGGCTTTTTTCAGGGCCCGCAGCAGCGCCTTGATGGTATTGGGATTTTTCTGAAGAAAATCGTCGGTTACTTGCAAGGTGGTGTGCACGCTCATCCATTTGACGTCACCCTTCTTGTCGGGCAGGGCGCTTTTCGTCCCGCTGAACAGAAAATGTCCACCCGATTCAATGGCCTTGGTGATAAAGGGCTCCCAGCAGGCCATCGCGTCGATCTCACCCTTTTGAAGGGCCGTCAGAGCGTCGCTCGGAGCTAAATTCACATATTTAATCTTGGAAGTATCCACACCGAGTTCTTTGCCCATATTTTGGATCGCCATCATCACATCGGCCCCGCTCGGGATGCCGACCGTCTTCCCCTCCAGGTCCTTAGCGGAGGTCAGCTTGAGGTTTGCCCCGCCGACCACGGCTTGGGTTCCGGCGATCTGGGCCAGGGGTGCGACCACTTTGACTTTGACCCCGGACGAAGACAAGATGATGTCCATGTAATTGGTCTGGAAGCTGACCGGAGCACTGCCGCCGGCGACCATAGGCCCGATGTCGGGACCGCTTTCAATGAGTTGGTTGGTCACGTCCAACCCTTCCTCCTTGAAATAACCCAGCTTGTCCGCCAGAATTTGCTGCGACGAAATTTGCGCGTCCCGGACGCCGACCAGGGTTAGCTTGGTCGTTTCCGGTTTGCCGGCCTCGGCACCGCCCTGGGATGTCGCCGGCGAAGAAGTGCCGGTCTGCGGCTGTGATCCGCAGCCGATCAAAGCCGTCAGGGCGAGGGATAGAACCGGAACCGCCATCCATGCCGTTCGTTTTCTCATTTGGCCGTCTCTCCTTTTTCAATGTCGTGTGTCTTTACTCTTTCCCGGTGTCCACTGCGGTGCGCACGCCGTTCGTGCGCCAGACCAGCAATCTCTTTTCCAAGATTTTGAGTAGAAAGGCAAACAAACTGAATTCCAGTCCGATCAACACAATTGCCACAAACATGTTGGACATTTTGAAATAATTTCGGGCGTCGACGATGATATACCCCAATCCGCTCTTGGCGCCCATCATCTCGGAGACGATCAGAGAGGAAAACGACAGCCCTAAACTGACATTGGCCCCGACAAAGATGTTCGGCAGCGCCGACGGCAACATGACCCGGGTGAAGATGTGTCTTCCCGAGGCACCGAGGCTGAGGGCGGACCGGATCAGAGTGGGCGGAACCGATTTAAAACCGTCCAGGGTATACGCCAGCACCGGAATAAAGGTCGTCCAGGCGATCAACAAGATTTTGGGAAACTCCCCGATGCCGAACCAGATGATAAAGATCGGCAATAGAGCCAAGGCGGGGATCGGCCCCAACATGTTGAAAATCGGCCCTAGCCAGGTTTCGACCGTCCGCGACCGGCTCATCAGAATGCCGCAAAGGACGGCCGCCGAACAGCCGGTGAGGAAACCTACTGTAATGCGCAGCGTGCTGGCGACAACGCTTTGAATGATGAGGCCCTTTTGGGCCAGTGCCCATCCGTCGAGAAGGATCGCCGTGGGAGCCGGCAGGAACAGCGGATTGAACCAATGAAACAACCCGTTGGCACGGCTGACCGCTTCCCATATCAGGAAGAAGGTAACGACCGGAATCAAGGACATGAGAAAGCCGGCGCTGCGGAGTCCCTTGGGAGGCCGCGTTCCGGTCCTCGTCCGGCTCCGGCCCTCAGAAAGGGACAACGCGTCTGCCGGAGTCCCGGGTTTCATGGACCAAATTCCCTCCTTCCCCAGGATCCTCTTCTTCCAAAAGCAGGCGTTCAATGTCTGCCCGCAACTCCAGCAGGCGGGGATGGGCGGCGGAACGCGGCCTCGGTTCGTCCAGGAGATATTCCGCCGCCAGTCGGCCGTTTTTCAGGACCAGAATTTTGTCCGCCAGGTAGACAGCTTCGCCGATGCTGTGCGTGACGAACAGGACCATCGTTTTCAGTTCCAACCAGATGCGCAACAACTCTCGCTGCATCATTTCCCGGGTCAGAATATCCAAAGCGCCAAAAGGTTCGTCCATCAGCAGGATATCCGGCTCATTAGCCAAGGCTCTGGCGATCCCGATACGCTGTTTCATCCCGCCGGAAAGTTGGTGTGGGTAATCATCCGCGTAGGCTTCCAGGCCGACCATCCTCAGGTAGCGGAAGGCTTGAGCCCGGACTTCCCCTTTGGGCAGTCCACGGACCGATGGGCCGAATTCAACATTCTGGAGCACGGTGTACCAGGGAAACAAGGCGTGGTCTTGAAAAACGACACCCCGGCTCTTGTCGGGCCCGCGGACGGGCACTCCGTCGACCAGGATTTCGCCCTGGTCCGGCTGTATAAAACCCGCGATCAAATTCAACAAGGTCGATTTGCCACAGCCGCTGTGTCCCAGAATGCACACGAATTCGTGGGGACCAACTTGAAAGCTCACATCCTTCAACACTACCCGGCCACCGTAGCTTTTCCCGACTCCCGCGACAACCAAGGACATGGCCTTCCCTCCTTTCGTGCCATCAAGTCCGTGACGCATTCACCGCCTCGTGTTACATTTCACACCCTCTCTACTTGTAGTAGATTAAATTACAATTGATGTATATGTATCTAACATAATAATGATCTACTCCCGGTTTGTCATTATGCGACCTGCCCAAAATCGATATAATATTTCATTGACGATCAACGATAACTGTCCGATGAAGACGCGTCTTTCTCATCATCTTCGGCGTCCCGAGTCCACAGCAGAGAACGGGCGAGAAGGGCGACGCGCAAACGCAACGTCACATCGGGCTCCTTGAGATCCTTGCCGAGCAGTTCTTTGCATTTTTCGAGCCGGTAGATCACCGTATTCCGGTGAATGTACAATTGTTTCGCCGTTTCGGCGATCTGGCAATGATTCTCCAGGTAAACCGCCAGAGTCTGAAGAAGATCCATTTTTTCTTTGTCGGCCGGGTAGGCCAACTCTTTCAGAGAGCTCTCATAGAATTCCCGGAGGTCCGCCTTGGGAATCCACCGGAGGAGATCGGTCAATTCCTTGGCCCGGTACGGTTGGATAAAACAGGTTTTCCCCGATCGGTATCCCACCCGGAGGGCCTCATCGGCTTCCCGGTACGCCTTGGGCAAATCGGAAAAACGCCGGACGGACGAGCTGATGCCGAAAGACACGGAAACACCGGCCTGCCGGAAGATTTCCTCCTGTATCGAACGCAACCGTTCGACCATTTCCTGTTCTTCCCGCTCTCCGTATTCGGCAACGGGATACAGGAAGACGAACAGTTCCCCACGGGTAAAGAGGATGGAGCCGTCGGTGTCGCGGGACAGTTCCGCCTCCAGCCCGTCGTACACGGCGTCGCGCATCCGGCGCACTTTCTCCCTCGACCAACTTTCCGCACCTTCTCCCCGCCTGTCGATCCGGCAGGTCACACACACGTACGGCTGATTTTCCCGCAAGCCGTACACTTTCCCGAGGTTGGCGATCTCCCGGCGGGAAGCGGTGTCCCCGCTCAAAAAGTCGGTGAAAAACTCATTTTTGATGCGCCGCATGTTTTCTTCGACCGCTTGGCGTTTCATCAACTCAAAGGCCATGACGTTGACGGCCTGTTCCACCGCCAACAAGGAATACGCCCCGGATTCAAAGGGAAACCCGAAGATGACGAGGAACCCGCTTTGCTGCCGGTGGGTTCGAACGGGAAACACGGTGAAGGTCCTCGATTCCTCCGGTTCCCCGGGGAACGAAAAGGCCGCCATGGTCCCCTCCCCTTTGGCCAGGGACCTCAGGCAAGGAATCAACCGCGCGCGGTACCGGTCCTCGCCGCCGGGCGGACGCGGAGAGGCCGCAATGATTTCAAAACGGGAGCCCAACAACAGAACCGGACATCCCAGAAGGGCATTCAGGTTTTCCACGAGCGCCCGGACCCCTTTGCCGCGAAAAACGAGATCCGTAAACGTCCGGTGAACGTCGAGGGCATAGCGCAGTTCTTCGGCCCGTTTCTCCAGGATGTGGTTCAAAGTCTGGTTGACGATTTCCCCGAGGGAATAGTCGTAGGGCAACTCGATAATGGGAAAGGCAAGGGCGTTGGCCGCGCGGATCACGTCCGGCGGAACTTCCGCAAAAAAGCGCCGGGTCTTAATGCCCAGTCCCGCACACCCTTTTTTCGCCATTTTCCGGACCAGTTCGACCAGCGCCCCCGAATCGTCCTTAATGGAATAACCGGTGGTCACCAGCAACTCGTCAGGCTTCAAAAAATCGATAATATCGGGAGCATCCATCATGTTCACGGAGTGAACGTCCCGCGTCATGCCGTTTTCCCCCGCGACGATCCTCGCCCCGGCGAACACGGGTATTTTCATTAAATCCCCGACTTTCACGGCCCAGGCCCTCCTTCTATTTATGATAAATAATTTATCATATAATGTCATAAATTGTTCTCTTAGATATCATAAATAAAATCATCTTTGTGAACCAGTCATGTTACATAATGACGAACCGGTGGCTCGGGACTTAGGATAGATGCAGTACGCCACAGGAGTGTGTGTTCATGTCCGGAGACAAAATCAATCTCGAACGGATGATGCATCGCCTGAATCAGCTGGCTTTGTGCAGCAGAGGAAGTCGCGGCATTACCCGGCTTTCCTTCAGCCGGGAAAGCGAATGCGCCAACCGATTGGTCCGGGACTGGATGCGAGAGGCGGGAATGGTTGTAAGGATGGATCCCCTCGGCAATGTCATCGGCCGCTACGAAGGGCGGAGACCCGGTGCCCCGGCTTTTCTCATCGGTTCGCACCTCGATTCCGTCATCGAAGGGGGTAAGTACGACGGGGCGCTCGGGGTCGTGGCGGGAATCGAAATCGTGCAGACCCTCCGGGAACGGGGACTCCGCCCGGATCTCCCCATCGAGGTGATCGCCTTTTGCGACGAGGAAGGAGCGAGATTCCACACGACCCTTCTCGGAAGCCGGGCCATGGCGGGGATGTTGCGCGAAGAAGATTTGTGCGCACGGGATTCCGACGGCATCACCCTGGCCGAGGCGATGCGATCCTTTGGTCTCGACCCATCCCGGTACACGGACGCCGTCCGCGATCCGCAGAGCGTCGCCGGCTATTTGGAACTGCATATCGAACAAGGTCCCGTGCTGGAACGGGAGGACCAAGCCTGCGGCGCGGTGAGCGGAATCGCCGGAGCCGCCCGCTGCCGGTTCCGAGTAGAAGGAAGGGCCAGCCACGCCGGAACGGTACCCATGAGCCTGCGACGGGACGCCCTGGCGGGTGCGGCAGAAATTGTTCTCGCCGTCGAACGCATCGCCGGCCGGATGCCGTCTGTGGTCGCCACCGTCGGACAACTCCGGGTTTTTCCCGGCACAAGCAACGTGATCCCCGGAGCCGTGGAAGGAACGTTGGACGTGCGCAGTATGGAAGACGAGCAAAGACAAGCCGCTCTGAAGGAAATCTGTGAAGAGGCGGAACGGATCAGCCGGAGAAGGGGACTGTCCTTTACCTGCCGGACCGTGATGGAAGCGGCGGCGACACCATGTTCCGCCCGCCTCGTTCAGGCCGTCGAAGAAGCTCTGGCGAAACGGGGATTGAAGCCTCTGCGAATCCCCAGCGGCGCGGGACACGATGCCCTGGCCATGGCCTCCCTGACCGAGGTGGGCATGATTTTCGTGAGGTGCCGGAACGGGATCAGCCACCATCCGGACGAATACGTCGCCCCGGAGGATGTGGGAACGGGTACCGCTGTGTTACTCGACGCCGTCCTGGAGCTGACGGCGGCAGAGACGGCGGAAAAATTTCTCAATAAAGCCGTGAAGGGAGCTAATACGCCATGAATGAACGGAAACCGGCCACCCGGGAAGCGATCCCCGCACAAAGCCGCCCCGACAAAAGGCGGTTGTTCGACTGGATCGATGAAAACCGCGGAGCCATCGTGGAGTTCCTTCAAGAACTGGTCAAAATCCCCTCCGACAATCCGCCCGGGGATTGTTGGGCCATCGCCGAACACCTCTACCGGCGGCTCAACCGGTTGCCGCTGGACGATGTGCGCCTTCTGAATGTGCCGCCCGAGGCGGCGGCGTCAAGGGGAATGATCCGCGTGGCCAACGTCGTCGCCACCGCCGTTTTCGGCGACGGCTCCGGTCTGAACATCGCCTTGAACGCCCACGGGGACGCCGTGGCTCCCGGATTGGGATGGGCCCGGGATCCCTACGGAGGGGAGGTGGTGGACGGAAAATTATACGGCCGGGGGGCGGCGGTCTCGAAATCGGATATTGCAGCGTACACCTTTGCGGTCGCGGCCTTGCGCCGGGCAACGGCCCCCCTGTCCGGGACGGTGACCCTCGCCTTCACCTTTGATGAAGAAACGGGCGGAATCATCGGCCCTAAACGTCTGCTGGAAACGGGGGTGATCCGCCCCGATATGGCCATTACGGCCGGTTTTACCCATTCGATTGTCAATGCCCACAACGGCTGTCTCCATCTGGAGATCCGGATCAAAGGCCGGTCGGCCCACGCCGCGGAGCCGCACCGGGGCGTCGACGCCGTCGAGGCCATGGTCGACGTGGTGCAGGCGCTGTACCGCTATCGCGACACCCTGTCCAGACAACATTCCAGCACACCGGGCATCGCCTCTCCGACGATGGTCGTCGGCCTGATTTCCGGCGGAATCAACACCAATGTGGTGCCGGACCTCTGTACGATTCGCCTCGACCGCCGGTTAATCCCGGAAGAAGACGGAGAGGTCGTAGAGGCGGACATCCGGCGGATCGTCGAAGAAGCGTCGAGACCGCGAGGAGTGGAGGTGGAAATCGAACGCCTTCTCTACGCCAGGCCCATGAAGCCCACTCCTCCCGACTCCCCTTTGATACGCGCACTGACGGCCAACTGGAAGGCGGTGATGGGAGGAAAAGACCCGGAAATCCACGGCATTCCGCTGTACACCGATGCCCGTCATTTTGCCGAAGCCGGCATTCCGGTGGTGTTGTTCGGGGCCGGCCCGCGGACCCTCGCCGAAGCCAACGGACACCGGGCAGACGAAAACGTGCGGATTGACGACCTGATCCTCGCGACCAAAATCGTCGCCGCCACCCTCTACGATCTTTTGTCGGAAAGTTGCGATCTTATGCCGAACCGTGTTGTGCCGGAAGGGGGAAAGACCGGTGAGGAGCGAGGTTGACTTGGTCGTCCGCGCCATGGCCGAAGTGGTTAGGCGCCCCTCTTCGTCGGACGTCTCTCGTTTTCTGACTTCTAAATAATTTCCCACACAAAATTTTTGAGAATGATTTGGACAAGCCTCAATGGTTCTTCAACCCTTCTTAACGGCATGTGTTTATTGATAGACTCAAAGAACAATCCCGTTAGGAGGATAGGGGCAGTATGGATTGGACGAGACGCGCATTTTTAAAAGCCCTTTTGGCGGGCTCGGCGTATGTTCTAATAGAAAGTCTGGGGGTCAACCGGTGGGCCCAGGCTGCCCAAAACATTCCGCAGTCGGACCCGGGCTTCCGGCCGCAATACACCCCTGGGTTCGGGTTCCCGCAATCGGTGGCGTCGGGGGACCCCACCTCTACCGGCGCGATTTTGTGGACCCGGGTCGATCCCGCCGTGGCGCAGGGCATCAGCGCGAAAAATTTCGATCCGAATCTGATTCAATGGATGAGCCAAACCCAGGGCCAAGGTTGGAGCGACACCGTAGCTTCGGCAATCCAGGCGGGGCAGTTCGTGCAGTTCGAAGTGAGCACCGATCCGGGGTTCCAGAGCCCGGTCTTGCGGGGGTACGCCCCCATCTACAAAGATTTCGATAATGTCGTCAAGGTGGATCTCAACGGCCGGCTGCAACCGAAGATGACATACTATTATCGATTCATCACCAAAGACGGCCACGTGACCCGCCCGGGACGGTTTAAAACCCTGGCACCGGAGAACCAATCTCCCTCCTCGGTTCGGATTGCCTATGTCAGTTGCGCCGATTACACCAACGGATATTATCACGCTTATCGCTTTCTCGCCCAAGAAGAGGTGGATTTCGTCGTCCATCTCGGGGATTATATTTATGAATCGGTGGGAGATCCCAACTATCAGAACCCGTTGGCCGACCGCACGATCCGGTTACCGGGAGGAAAACTCAAAGCTACTACGGTGGAGGACTACCGAACCCTGTACCGTACCTACCGGTCGGATCCGGACTTGCAAGCCGTACATGAGCGGCACGCCATGGTGGCCGTTTGGGACGATCACGAGTTCGCCAACGACTGCTACGCCGCCGTGGCGCCCGACGATACCCTGTCTTCTAACGCGACCCGCCGGAGTGTAGCCAATCAGGTGTGGTTCGAATACATGCCCGCCCGTGTTCCCTTCGACCCGACCAAAGATTTTCAGAATTCCATTCGCCTGTACCGTTCTATCAAAATCGGCAATTTAGTAGAATTGATCCTGACCGATGAGCGGCTCTATCGCAGCCCCCATCCGTGTGGGGAAGGACTGGTGGGTTCGCGCTACCTCACTCGGGGATGTTCAAAAATGCACGACCCCAACCAGTCCATGCTGGGGATGGAGCAGCGCAATTGGTTCATCGATCGTTTGACCCATTCCACGGCCGTGTGGAAGGTGTGGGCCAACGAGGTCCAATTTACGACACTAAAACTACTGGGGTTGTATTTGAACCTCGACGCTTGGGACGGCTATGACGGAGAGCGCACGTGGCTCTTGAACCAGATTCAACAAACGGGTGTCCGAAATTTTGTCGTCATGACCGGAGATCTACATACCTTCCAGGCCGGTATCATCCCTTCCAACTGGAATGTTTTACTTTTCCGCGGGAAACCGCTCGGCGTGGAGTTGATGACCGGTTCCATCACGGGGTCGAACCTCAAGGAAATGGTCGAACACACGATGTTCGGCCGAGTGGCCACCGGCTGTCCCCTCCCCAGGGAGGTAACCGAGTGGTTGGTCAATCACATCCTGCAACCGGTGCAAAAATGGACAGAGCAGCACCTCGGCAAATTTTTCGACGAAATATCCAAGGTCATTCACTTGGAAAACCCGTGGATCCAGCTGTTCGACAGCACCCAGCACGGGTACTGCGTGCTGGATTTCACCCCGAGCCACCTGGTCTGGACCGCCTATAGCGTCGGCGACATCCGTTCCCGCTCGGGGGCAAACAAGCGTCTTCTCTATCAGTGCGAGGTGCCCGAAGGAAATCCATCCTTGCGCCCCCTGGCAAGCCACCCGATTCTGCTTCCCCACTGAGGTTCCGGCAACCCGTCAAAAGCCCGGACCCTTTTGGCGGTCCGGGCTTTTGATGCCAGGTCGGATGTCACCGCGAAGCGGGAATTCAAACCTCATATCTTAAATTGGGTAGGGAAAGTTCTTGTTCAAAGGCATACGCAAACCGGTAAAGATTGGCCTCATCGAAGGGTCGGCCGATGAGCTGTAGCCCAATGGGCATCCCCGACGCCGAAAACCCGCACGGAATCGATAGACTGGGGAAGCCGTTAAAATTAGTTGGACTCGTTAAACGGACAAGGACGTTGCGGACATGATCCGGACGGCCGTTGATCCGAACTTCTCTTTGTTCGATGTCCGGCGGAAGGATGGGAAGAGTCGGAGTCAAAACCAAATGTTTGAATAATATCTTTTTGAGCATAGGAAATGGATGAAAACAATCATGCCCATAATAAAAATAACAGAAATCTTCTCATGATCCTCCCTCCAAACCTTTGTCGCTTTTTTGCAATCAAAAAATCCTTACGAATCCCGAACTCCGCCCCTCCCTTCCTCCGTGAATTTAGCAAAATCCGTCCCAAACAAAAAGGGACTCTACCGAAGCCACTCCCATTCGCTCAGCCGCCTTGCAGATCGTTCCCGTACCCCTCCAGCGCCATTCCCCCTCTTCCCGGTTGGACGGGAATCGGGCGAGTCCGTATAATGGAATTGCGCACAAACGGGGCTCACTTGTCCATATTGTGTAAAATTTGGCATGACGCCGTGTCGGAAAAAGAAGGAGGCGGGGGGATGGATCGGAAAGCGGTCCGGGGATGGGTGATGTACGACTGGGCAAACTCCGCTTATGCCACCACGATGATTGCGGCAGTACTTCCGATCTTTTATACGGATGTGGCGGCGAAAACCCTCGACAAAACGACGGCGACCTCCTATTGGGGCTATACCCAGTCCATCGCCATGTTGCTGGTGGCCGTCATGGCCCCGGTGTTGGGAGCGGCGGCCGATTTGAGTGGAACGAAAGTTCGCTTTTTGCGGTTCTTTTGTTATGTAGGAGTTCTTTCGTGCCTCTTGTTCGTCTTCGTGCGGCCCGGCGATTACGGAATGGCTTCGCTGTTGTCGATCTTAGGAATGCTGGGATTTTCGGGAGGAAATACGTTTTACGACGCCCTGCTGCCCGACTTAGTTCCCCCGGAAAAGCGGGATTACGTCTCCGCCCGCGGATATGCGTACGGGTACATCGGAGGCGGAATTTTGCTGGCCCTGAACCTCGCCATGATCCAGAAGCCCGGATATTTTCTGCTCCCCGATTCCCTGACGGGCACATACGTTTCGTTCGTCAGCGTCGGGGTGTGGTGGTTCCTCTTCTCCCTCCCCCTGTTTCGCCACGTCAAGGATCGACCGGTTCCAACGAGATGGACGATCGTTCAGTATGCAAAAGCCGGGTTTTCGAGAACGTGGCAGACGTTAAAGGAAATCTCGGCTTATCCGGAACTGGCCAAATTTATTTTGGCCTTTTGGTTTTTCAACGACGGCATCAACACCATCATCACGATGGCCGCAATTTATGGACGGGAAATCGGAATCGGGACCGGCGATCTGATCACCGCCCTTTTGATCACCCAGTTTGTAGGAATTCCCTTCACACTCCTGTTCGGAAAACTTGCAGAACGACTGGGCTCTAAGACTTCCCTGTACCTGTCCCTCGCCATCTATGTGGTCATCGTGATTCTCGGATCCTTTATGCAGACGGCCTTGCATTTCTATCTTTTAGGATTCTTGGTTGGGTTTGTACAGGGAGGCAGTCAAGCGATCGCCCGTTCGATTTACAGCAACTTGGTGCCTCCCGACCGTTCCGCCGAGTTTTTCGGATTCCTCAACGTGTCCAGCAAATTCGCGTCGATCTTCGGACCGTTCGCATTCGCCCTCATCGGACACCTGACCTCTTCCAGTCGATCCGGCATTTTGATCCTCGTGTTGTTTTTCATCCTCGGCATCTTTTTGCTGACCCGCGTGGACCTGGCGAAAGGCCGCGCCGAAGCCCTCCGCTGAAATCGCGCCGACCGCCGGATCCGAGAAAACCCGCCCCGCCGATCCGCCAAGCCCTTCTCCAAACACACACCTCGCGACCTCTCCTCTTCTCGAAAAAAAAGGGGATAGCCTCACGCCGGCTCCCCGTCTTCGTCTTCCTCTTCGTCCGCCTCTTCCTCCCACAAGAGGGTGTCGTAGGCTTCGGCCACCTGCTCCCATTCCTCGTCGTCTTCGATGTCGTATAAGACTTCTTCGCCGTTCTCGTCCTGTTCCACGCGGAAAATCACCGCTTCTTCCCGGTCGTCGTCGACCGGCTGCAACACGGCGTACATTTTTCCGTTTACTTCTAGAACATCCAAGACCCGAAAGGAGTGCTCCCCTCCGTCCTCATCCGTCAAAACCACCGTTTCCTCTCGTTCATCCGTCACCGTTCATCCCATCCTTTCCGGAATTCCGGAAATCGAGGTAACTCTGAAGCAGCACCGCCGCGGCCACGCGGTCCACGACGTCCCGCCTCCGCCTGCGCCCGACCCCTGCTTCGATCAACACGCGTTCCGCCAGGACGGTCGTCAGGCGCTCGTCCCACATCTCGACCGGCACCGAAAGCCGGCTCTGGAGCCGATGCACAAACTCCTCCGTTCGTTTCCCCTGGGGGCCGAGGGTTCCGTCCATGTTTCGGGGCAGGCCGACGATCACCCGAGACACGCCATGAGCTTTCACCAATTGCACAATCCTCGCCAGAACCTGCTCCTCGTCGCGCCTCCGGATCACCTCCAGCCCTTGGGCCGTCATGCCCCAAGGATCGCTGAGGGCCACGCCGATGCGCACATCACCCACGTCCAACCCCAAAATGCGGCTCATTCCGGCCTGTGCACCGCCAGATACGTGCGAACCAACTCCTCCAGCAGTTCGTCCCGCTCCAGACGCCGAATGATGTTCCGGGCGTCCCGGTGACTCGTGATGTAGGCGGGATCTCCGGACAGCAGATACCCCACCAATTGGTGCAGCGGGTTGTAACCCTTTTCCTTCAATGCGTCGTACGCCGTCAAAATCGCATCCCGGACCGCGGCCGCACCGTCCTTCTGCACGTTAAAGTGCATGGTTTCGTCCATGGAGGAATGCATGGGCGACCCTCCTTAGCCCCTAGTCTGCCGTCTTTCCATATCACTCTATTCGCTTTGTCGAGGCAGACTCCTCTTATTGCGAAAAATTTTTTCCAATCTTCTTTTCCCGGCGATCCGGTTATGCCCGGGACCCGGACGCCTTCTGCCGGAGGATCAACTCCGGAACCAGGGCCAAAGCTTCGTCCAGTTTTTCCGGATGTTTGGCCCCCGCCTGAGCGAACTCGGGGCGACCTCCTCCGCCCCCACCGGCTACAGCCGCCAGTTCTTTGACCAGGCGACCGGCGTGCAGGCCTTGTTTCACCCACTCCGGCGTGACGGCGGTCACGATCAGCACTTTGTCCCCGCTTCGCGAACCGAGGACAAACACTCCAGACGGCACGGCTTCCCGGAGCACGTCCACCATCTGGCGCAGCTGCTCTTGCGTGGCTCCAGACACCGCCGCCGCCACATAGGGCACACCGTGGGCTTCCTGCACCGTTTCGGCAAGCGCCAACGCCTGATTTCGGGTCCACTTATCTCGCCAGGACTCCAACTCCCTCTCCAGTTCCTTGAGACGGTCCAACGTTTGTGCGAGCTTGGCCGGCACCTCCGCCGGAGCGACGTGCAGCCGGTCCGCCGCCTCCTCAAGGACTTTCACTCGCTCATCCAGGAAGCGGTATGCGTGCCGCCCCGTGACCGCCTCGATCCGCCGCACCCCGGAACCGATCCCGGCTTCGGAAACGATTTTGAATAAACCGATCTCCCCCGTGCGCCGAACATGGCATCCGCCGCACAACTCGATGCTGAAGTCCCCCGCCTTGACGACCCGGACGACATCTCCGTATTTTTCGCCAAACAGGGCCATCGCCCCCATCGCTTTGGCATCCGCCAGGGGCATTTCGCGAATCTCCACCGCTTCGTTGCGCCAAATCTGCTCGTTGACCATCCGCTCCACCGCGTCCCATTCTTCGCGGCTCAACGGCCCGAAATGGGAAAAGTCAAAGCGGAGACGGGTATCCGCCACCAAAGACCCGGCCTGGGTCACGTGGTTCCCCAGCACCTCCCGCAGCGCCTTGTGAAGAAGATGGGTGGCCGTGTGATTTTTCGTGATGTCCTCCCGATAGGTGCGGTCGATGGTCGCCCGAACCGGCTCGCCAACGGTCAGCGTGCCCCGCACCACCCGGCAGGTGTGCACGTGTTGACCGCGAGGAGCTTTCTGAACGTCTTCGACTTCCAGTCGAGCCGCAGGCGTCTCGAGAACCCCTCTATCGGGAATCTGGCCTCCGCTTTCCGCGTAAAAGGGCGTCACATCCAGGACTACCCCGCAGACCTGTCCCTCCGAGACGCGCTCGACCAGCCGGTCGTCCGAAACCAGCGCCACCACCCGGGCTTGCACTTCGGATTCGGCGTAACCCACAAAACGGCTCGGCGTTTCCAAATCGGCCAGAGCCCCCCGCCGGGACTGCATGCTGTCCACGTCCTGACGGGCCGCCCGGGCACGCTCCCGCTGGGCCCTCAGCGCCGCTTCGAATCCTTCCACATCCACCTCAATCCCCTGTTCCGCGGCGATCTCCCTCGTCAAGTCGATGGGAAACCCAAAGGTGTCGTACAGCCGGAACGCGTCATCCCCGGACAGCACCGTCTTCTGCCGGGCGCGCAGGTCCGCGATGTACCGTTCGAGAAGTTGCTCTCCTTCCGCAAGGGTCTCCAGAAAGCGCTCCTCTTCCGACCGCAAAACCCGCGCGATAAAATCGGCCTTTTCCACCACTTCGGCGTATGGATCCCCCATAATTTCGCCCACCACCGGAACGAGACGGTACAGAAACGGCCGGTCCAAGCCGAGGGTTTTCCCGTATCGCACCGCCCGGCGCAGCAGGCGCCGGATCACATAACCCCGCCCCTCGTTGCCGGGCAGCACGCCGTCGCCGACGGCAAACACCGCGGTGCGGATGTGATCGGCGATGACTTTCAGCGCCACATCCCCCTCCCGCGTGCGCCCGTACTCCACTCCGGCAAGACCGCAGGTTGCCCGGATGATGGGCTGGAAGAGATCGGTGTCGAAGTTGGTGTCCACCCCCTGCATCACAGAGGCCATTCGCTCCAGCCCCATGCCGGTGTCGATGTTCTTCTTGGGCAGCGGCGTATAAGTGCCGTCGGGATTGTGGTTGAACTGGCTGAACACGAGGTTCCAGATCTCCAAAAACCGGTCGCAGTCGCACTGGACATCACATTCGGGACGGCCGCAGCCGCACCGCTCGCCCCGGTCATAAAAAATTTCCGAGCAGGGGCCGCACGGCCCTTCCCCGATGTCCCAAAAGTTGTCCTCCAACCGAAAAATGCGGTTCTCCGGGATCCCGATTTCCCTATGCCAAATCGCAAACGCCTCTTCGTCCTCCGGATGGATGGTGACCGACATCCGGTCCGGCTCCAGACCCATATGGCCAACCAAAAATTCCCAAGCCCAGTGGATGGCTTCCCGCTTAAAATAATCCCCAATGGAGAAATTGCCCAGCATCTCGAAGAAAGTCTGGTGGCGCGCCGTCTTGCCCACATTTTCGATGTCGTTGGTGCGAATGCACTTTTGTGAACTGGCGATACGGGGATTCCGGGGCACCTCCCGCCCGTCAAAATAAGGTTTGAGC
Source organism: Alicyclobacillaceae bacterium (assembly GCA_029961045.1). GTDB lineage: Bacteria > Bacillota > Bacilli > Kyrpidiales > Kyrpidiaceae > JASBVN01. The sequence continues at coordinate 23,378 of JASBVN010000006.1, forward strand.
GGAGCCATGCCCGCGTTGATCCAAAGAAGAGAAGGATCGTCGACCGGCACCAAGCTGGCGCTCGGGTACACCTCGTGACCCTTGGATGCAAAGAACTCTAAAAATTTACGGCGAATCTCCGCTGCTCTCACAACCTCAACCTCCCGGATAAAAAACCTCCCGCCCACGCAGGGACGAGAGGTTTTACTCACGCGGTACCACCCTGTTTACCCCCGACCGCACGGCCGGAGGTCGCTCTTCTGTGGGATAACGGCCACAAGCCGGCATCTGTCGCGCTCCGGAGCGGCTTCCGGCACCCCTCACACAGGGGCCCTTCCAGCCGCGGAGCCCCCTCTCTGGGCGTGGTCTGCGCCGTACTCTTCTCCATCCTCGCGTTCCCGGTCATTCGACACTTCCGTTATTATACTGAAGACTGTCGAGAACTGTCAAACCGGTCCTCGCCGAAACAGGGACCAATGGTGCCAGATCACTTTCACCACCGCCAATACGGGCACGGCGAACACCATGCCGGCCACGCCCGCCAATTCCCCGCCCAACAGGAGCGCGAAAATAATGGCCAGCGGGTGGACATCGAGGGAACGGCCGACCACCGTCGGAGAAATCAGATTCCCTTCGATTTGCTGCACCACGAGGTTGACGAGGACCACCTTGAGGGCCATGGCGGGAGACACGGTCAAACCGATCAGGGCGGCCGGGGCCAGCCCAATGAACGGCCCCACGTAAGGGATGATGTTCGCCACCGCCACCACCGAGGCCAAAAGGAGGGGAAAGGGAAGGCCGATGAGGAGATACCCCGCATAGGTGCAAAGGCCGACCAACGCCATGACCAACAGTTGCCCCCGGACGTAACGACCGAGGGCCTGATCGATGTCCGCCAGCAAACGCCTCCACGGTTCCCTACGGTCTTCCGGAACCCAGTAGAGGATCATGCGTTCGATCATCTTCAGGTCTTTCAGCATATAGAAGACGAGAAAGGGGATGACGAAGGCGGCGAGGACTTGCTCCAGGGTGTCGCCGACCAGGGTGACGAAGCGGCCGATCGCCGCTCCCACCGCCTGTTCCGCCGAAGCGAGGTGTTCTTCTACCACCCGGCGGATGCCGTCGGGCAAATAGCGGGTCCGGCTGGTCATGCCGTCCAGCCAGCGGTCCAACCGTCCGATCGTGTCGGGCAGCGTGTCGGCCAGGGACTTCATCTGTTCCACCAGGGCGGGAATGCCCCGCACCGCAACCGCCGCCGTCACGAGCAAAAAAAGGGCGTAGATCAACAAAATGCTGATGCCCCGAGGCACTCCGCGCCGGACCAAGGCCTCGACCACCGGGTGCAGCAAATAGGAAATGACGACCGCAACGACAAACGGGCCGGCCACGGCTCCGACCAAAGAGGCCGCCCGATCCCATACCGGCCGGAGCTGGATCAACAGGTACAGGCAGGCCAACAGGACGAGCACCAAGGTGGCGGACTGGAGCAGTTCCCGCTGAGTCCATTTGGCCACGCCGACTACCTCCCATCCCAGCCCGGGCCCCGGCCCGGCGATGACTGGAGCCGAACGAGCTCCCACCACCCATGGTATGCTCCCCCGTATCCGGCCATGCCGGATGAGACCCGCTCTTCAGCGATAAAGATGCCACAAGACGTCTCCGGTGGTGAAGGCGAAGGCCACCAGGGCGACGTAGCTGTTGACCGTGAAAAACGCCTGGTCGATGCGGCTCATGTCCTCGGGCGACACGAGACGGTGCTCGTACACCAAAAGGAGTGCCACCATCAGAATGCCGACCGTATACAACCAGCCGAGGGGGATCCACCACAACAGGCTCAGAAACAGGACGACGGACAAAGCGTCCAACCCCCGGGAGATCCACAGGCCCCGGCGAATGCCGAACCGCGCGGGAATCGAGTGCAATCCGTTGGCCCGGTCGAACTCCACATCCTGACAAGCATAGATGATGTCAAAAGCCGCAATCCACAATCCCACCGCTCCGGCCAACACCGCTGCGGGCCACTCCCACCGTCCCGATACGGCGATCCATCCCCCCAAAGGCGCCAGGCTGTCGGCCAGACCCAAAACGAGGTGGCACAACCAGGTAAAGCGCTTGGTATAAGAATAGATCACGAGCACCGCCACCGCCACGGGCAACAATTTGAAGCACAAAGGATTCAGTTGCCACGCCGCCACCCCGAGCAGCACCAGCGACACGGCGATGAACAACCACACCTCGGCCGCCGACAACAGGCCCCGGGGCAGTTCCCGCATCGCCGTCCGCGGATTGCGGGCGTCGATCGCCCGGTCGATGACCCGGTTGAGGCCCATCGCCGCACTGCGGGCCCCCACCATGGCCACGGTGACCCAGAACACCTGCCGCCACGTCGGAAGTCCGCCGGATCCGGAATAGGCCGCCAGGATCATCCCCAAATACGCATACGGCAGCGCGAACACCGTATGTTCGAATTTGATCAATCTCAGGAACAGAATCAGTTTTTTCACAGGACACGCCCTCCCCTTCCCTATTTACGGGAAAGGGAGGCCAAAAGTCAACCGACGGCCGCCGTCCCGCTGACTTCCACCAAGGTGCCGTCTTCGCCGACTTCGTACAGGCGGATGTCCCGCTCTCCGACCACCATTTCGGCGCAACATCCCCAACAATAATATTGGTGACTTCCAATCCGTCCAATGTCCCGGCACTGGCAGCGGGGGCAGCGGGTGATCAGGCTCACCGTTCATCCTCCTTTGAAGCGTTCTACCCATGGTAGTGTCACCCTAGAGGAGGAAAAATATACATCCCCCTTCGGAGGCGAAGGGGGATGCGGGAGCGGTTTTTCTCCCGGATGCTTCCTCAGAGAAGCCCCGCGCTGCCTAACCACCACACCTTCACCGGGTCGCCCGGCTGAGGATTCTCCCCCGGAGGAATCTCCGCCAAAGCGTTGGCCCCGAGGAAACTGGAAAGGGCACTCGACGACTGTTCCCGGGCGGCGTCGACGGTCACCCGGCCGCCTTCAATCCGCACCCTCCCCCTCCAGAAGCGTGTAAGAGGCGCCGGCCGTTCGGGAGGACGGCCCGCCAAAAGCGCCTCGCACTGAAAAGGATCCCATTTCGCCGCCCCAGCCATTTTCCTCAAGGCGGGAAGGAGAAAGAGATGGGCCGTCACAAAGGCAGACGCCGGATTTCCCGGCAGAGCGAACCACATCCGCCGGCCCCAAACGCCCACCGCCACCGGTCGTCCGGGGCGGATCGCCACCCGGCGAAACAAGATTTCCATGCCCAGCCGCTCCATCGCCGCGGGGACGACATCGAAATCCCCCACCGAGACCGCACCGGTGGTCACCACCGCATCGGCGCCGGCGAATGCCCGTTCCACCGCCTCCGCCACCGCCTCTACCGAGTCCGGACATCTTCCCCCATTCCGGACCTCCCATCCCTCGAGCCGGAGCATCGACCGGAGCATCGAACCGTTGCTGTTCCGAATCTGGCCGGGCTTGAGCTGTCCCGGCCCGTCCAGCAGTTCGTCCCCCGTGGACAGCACGGCGACCACGGGCTTGGGGTAGACCTCCACTTCCCAAGCACCTGCCGCGGCCAGCAACGCCGCTTCGGAGGGACCGACGGCCGTACCGGTTCCGAGGGGCGCCGAACCCCTTGCCAGATCCTCGCCCTGCCTTTGGACCGCTTCCCACGGCTTCACGGAAACGGATATTTCGATCCGCTCGCCGGGGCGCCCCTGAGAGCCGGCCGGATACCGCACATCTTCCAAACGGACGACGGCGTCCGCACCCTGCGTCAACGGAGCGCCGGTCATGGTCCGGACCGCCGTCCCCGGCCGGAGCGTCTCCTCCAGCCACTGCCCCGCCGGCACCTCCCCGATCACCGTCAGAACGGCCGGCCTTTCCGGAGAGGCATTCGCTACATCCCCCGATCTCACCGCATAGCCGTCCATGACAGCCCGGTGAAAGGGAGGAACGTCTTCCGGAAGGACCACCGCCCGAGCCAGATACGATCCCGCCGCTTCATCCAGCGGCCGGAGAACCGGATTTCCCGGCTGCGCCCGTTCCATACAGCGTCTCCGCGCTTCGGACAACTCCAACACATCGCCCTCGACACGATCCACCGCCATCACCACGCCCTCGTCCTTCCGCCATACGGGACTCCGAACGCACGCCGCCCGGTGTGTCCCGCCTCCATTGTGACACACCGTCGACCGAAAAAAAAGATCCCCGATTCCCACGGGGAACCGAGGACCATCCTGTCCGAGCCAGCCATAATGATGATAATGAAGCCCTTATGATCCTCTCTTGCTCATTTGAGAGCCGGCGTAAGCCGACAAAGCCGCCACGACGATCCCGACGATGATGCTGTTCCACATGGCTCCGACGTTCTCACTGAAGTTGAAAACCCAGGGTGAAACGATGAACCAAAGGCCGAGCAAAGCACTGAGCCACGCCGTCCAAGCAACTTGACTCATCGGACTCCCTCCTTTGGTTTCAACTCGCCCGCTTCCATCTCGGGATCTCGGGCTATTTTTATTGTAATACGCCTCCGTAGGCGATGCAAGAAAATTGTGGGCCGCCCTCACAGCCGCTTATCGATGACGGCGCCTCCGACCACCAGGTCGCCGTCATAAAAGACCACCGCCTGCCCCGGGGTGATCGCCCGCTGGGGCTCGTCGAACACCACGTGAACTTTCCCTTCTGTCACCGGATAGACCGTCGCCGGAACCTCCGGAGCCGTATACCGGATTTTCGCCGCGACGCGCAGGGGCCGGTCCAGTTCGGGAACGGCGATCAGATTGACCCCGGATGCCAGCAACTCCCTCGAAAACACTTCTTCCCCGCTCCCCAAGACCACCCGGTTTGTTTCGGGCTGAATGTCTACGACGTAGACCGGGCGCCCCAAGGCGACGCCCAGCCCCTTCCTCTGCCCGATGGTGTAGAAAGGAATTCCCCGGTGCGTGCCCACCACGTTTCCCGCCGTATCGACCAATTCCCCCTCCGGCGGATCTTCGCCCATCCGGCGGCGGAGAAAGCCGGCATAATCCCCGTCCGGAATAAAGCAGATATCCTGACTCTCGGGCTTGTTGGCCACCCGCAAGCCGAACCGGGCGGCCATTTCCCGGACCTGAACCTTCGTAAATTCGCCGAGGGGAAACAGTGTGCGGGCCAGTTGATCTTGGGTCAAATGGTACAGAACATAACTCTGGTCCTTCCGCCGGTCCACGGACTTTCTCAAGAGGTGGCGACCGCGGCGTTCATCGTATCCGGACCGCACGTAGTGGCCCGTGGCCAGGTAATCCGCCCCGAGATCCATCGCCTGCTGCAACAACAAATCGTACTTCATGTAGATGTTGCACGCGATGCAAGGATTCGGAGTGCGCCCCCGCCTGTACTCCTCTTCGAAATACCGGATCACCCGTTGCTCAAACGCTTCCCGGTAGTTCACCGCGTAAAACGGAATCCCCAGGCTTTCGCAGACCCGCCGCGCATCGCTGACATCATCGACGGAACAGCACCCGCGGGCCCCCGGCGACGGTTCTTCCTCACCCCGGAGCCGCATGGTGATGCCGATTACGTCGTATCCCTGCTCCTTCAGCAGCGCCGCCGCCACCGAGCTGTCGACTCCGCCGCTCATGGCCACGACGACCGTCGCCTTACCCATGTCTTTCCCGCCGGCACAGCCGCCGGGCGATCTCCGCCGTTTTGCGGCCGGCGGTCTCCACCTCCTCCATTGTAGTATGGGACGAAAAACTAAAACGCACGGAACTGCGGACGAGATCCTCCGGCACTCCCATCGCCGACAACACGTGAGACGGCTGTAGAGAACCGGACGTACACGCCGAACCGCTGGATGCGGCAATCCCGGCCAAATCCAAATTCATCAAAAGCGTTTCCGCAGACGCGCCCGGAAAACCCACGTTGACAATGGCCGGGACCGCGTGGGCCGGCGAATGGACGACCGCGTCCGGAAACCCTTCCCGCAGCACCGCGAGAAACCGCTCTTTCAACCGGCGGGCGCGCTCCCGGGCGGCAGACCGGTTCGCCTTCGCCCATGCCGCCGCCGCGCCGAGTCCGACAATCCCGGGGAGGTTTTCCGTCCCGGCCCTGCGGCCCCTCTCCTGGCCACCCCCCCGCAACAGGGGAAGCCACGGCGTCCCCCGGCGCACATACAGAGCCCCGACCCCTTGGGGCCCGTGCAACTTGTGTCCGGAGAGAGTCAGCAAGTCGCAGCCCACCTCGTCGACATCCGTTTCCAACCAGGGCACCGCTTGAACGGCATCGGTGTGAAATACGATCCCCCGTTCCCGAACCCGGGCCGCCGTCTCCCGCACCGGCTGAACGGCGCCCGTTTCATTGTTGACCCACATCAAGCTGACGAGCACCGTATCGGGACGAAGGGCTTCGACCACCGCTTCGGGATCCGTCACCCCGTCGCGACCGGGCGGCACATAGGTCACTTCGAACCCCCATTCTTCCAACCACTCGCAGGTGTGCAACACGGCGTGGTGTTCCACCGCGCTGGTCACCACGTGGCGGCCTCGGTCGCGCAAGGCCAAAGCGGCTCCCACCAGGGCGGCGTTGTTCGCCTCCGTCCCCCCGCTGGTGAACACCACTTCCGGCGGAGAGGCGCCGATCAAAGAAGCCACCGCTTCCCGGGCGTCCTCCAGAGCGGCCTTGGCCCTGCGGCCGAATCGGTGCATACTGGACGGATTCCCAGGAACCTCCCCCAGAAAGGGTTCCATAGCCGCCCTCACTTCGGGGAGCACGAAGGTCGTCGCCGCGTGATCCAGATAGATGGCGTCCATTCGTCTCCCCTCCTTTCCACCGAACCCCTCCGATCAAATGTAATACATCAATCCGTCGTCGGTGCCCTGGCGCATCATTTCCGCCAAATCGGTCAACGTCGTACGGTCCAACACGCCGTTGATGGCGTCTCGCACCTCGTCCCACAGGCGCCTCAACCCGGTGGGTTCCTCGTCCACCACGGTAATCGGGCCTTCCAACACCCGAATGATGTCCCCCGCGGTGATCTCCGAAGCCGGCTTGGCCAACACGTACCCCCCATACGCCCCCCGCACGCTCTTCACGAGCCCGGCGTTGCGCAGCGGCGCAATCAGCTGTTCCAGATAGTGTTCCGAAAGATTCTGCCGTTCGGCGATCGATTTCAGGGATACGGGCTGTTCGCCGCTGTTGATCGCCAAATCCACCATGAGCGTAATTCCGTATCTCCCCCGAGTCGACAACTTCATCCCGCCACTCTCCTTTCGCTTCTTATACATTCCACCCGCCGTTTCCCTCTCGCCGCTCCGCCGAGCCGGAGACACTCCCGGCGAGCCGCGGGTTTGGCCCGCACCGCCCCACCTTTTCGCCACGGCCGAGGACGGTGTTACCGGTCTTCCTCCACTTCCGGCGTCCCGGCCGCATTTTTTCTCCTCGCCGCCGCCCTCCGCCGGATGATCCGCTCATATCCCTGATCGCTCGGCCGGTAGTATCCCGGCGGTTTCATCCCCGGGGGCAGGTAAGACTGCTCCACCCAATGGCCCGGGTAATCGTGAGGATACCGGTACCCCTTCCCGTGCCCCAATTCCCGGGCTCCGGGGTAATTCGCATCCCTCAAATGAGGAGGGACGGTGAGAGAAACCCCGCGGCGAACATCGGAAAGCGCTTTTTCCAACGCCATGTAACTGGCGTTGCTCTTCGGCGCGCACGCCAGATAGGTCACCGCCTGGGCCAGGGGAATCCGCCCTTCCGGCATCCCGAGCCACTGCACCGCTTGAAACGCAGCCGTCGCCACCACCAGGCCTTGGGGGTCTGCGTTTCCGACATCCTCACTGGCGAGGATGACGAGCCGCCGGGCAATAAACACGGGATCCTCTCCCGCCTCCAGCATTTTGGCCAGCCACAGGAGGGCGGCGTCGGGATCCGAGCCCCGGATGGATTTGATGAACGCGGAAATGGTGTCGTAGTGAGAATCCCCCGACCGGTCGTACACCACAGCCCTGCGCTGGATCGAGGCTTCGGCCACCTCGCGGGTCAGCACAATTTTGCCGTTTTCGTCGGGCGGGGTGGTGAGAGCCGCCAACTCCAGCGCCCCGAGGAGCCTCCGGGCATCCCCCTCGGCAAACCGGATCCAGTGGTCCAGGGCTTCCTCCGTCACTTCCAAGGGCAAAGCCCCAAGACCCCGGTCGGGATCCGTCAGCGCCCGCTTTGCGATTTGCCGGAGATGGGCCGGCGAGAGCGGGCGGAGTGTGAAAACCTGGGATCGGGACAGCAGGGCCTTGTTGATCTCAAAATACGGATTCTCGGTGGTGGCGCCGATCAAAATGATGAGCCCTTCTTCGACGTGCGGCAACAGGGCGTCCTGCTGCGCCTTGTTGAACCGGTGAATCTCGTCGATGAATAGCGTGGTGCGCTGCCCATACATGCCGAGGCGTTCCCGGGCCTCGTCCACGACGCGGCGCACGTCGGCAACCCCCGCTGTCACGGCATTCAGGGTCACAAAGGCCGATCGGGTGTACTTGGCGATCAGACGCGCCAGTGTCGTTTTCCCCGTGCCGGGAGGACCGTAAAAGATCGCGGACATGAGCCGGTCCGCTTCGATGGCGCGGCGGAGCAACGTTCCGGGGCCGACGACGTCCTCCTGCCCCACCAATTCATCAAGGGTTTCCGGCCGCATCCGGGCCGCCAAGGGGGCGTTGGCTCCTTTTTCCCGCTCGGCCTGATACGAGAACAAATCCATGTTCTCCGCCCCTCTTTCGCCTGTAACTTCATCATTATACTCCACTTTTCCGGACAAAAAAACAACGGGCTTTTCCGCCCGCCTTCTCATCTTTGGTATAAGTTCGTGAGCCCCGCCATGCCGTGTCCCTGAGTTTTGAACCTGCTCTCGGCAGGTGGGTGACCTGCGATGCGGTTTACATGTCCGCCTTCCGCGGCCTATGCGCCCCGCACCGACTCCGGTCTCCCTTTTAGTGGGTGTTGGCTCAAAACTTCACGGTCGATCACAAACACAGAAGGGCTCACGCCGTATCCTCCGTGGAGGCTTACCGTTCCACCTTTCCTACGCTTTTATGGTATCACGGGCACCCGGTTTTTGCAATGAAAATTTCCAGATTCACTTCTATTTTTTTGCAGATACCGTTCGGGGCTGAATGTGCAATTCTTGCCATTGCCGCGACGAAACATTCGACGGAGCGCCCGTCAATAGACAAGAGGCGCTGGCCGTCTTCGGAAAGGCGATACACTCCCGGATCGACGATTTGCCGGCCATCAGCATGATGATCCGGTCGAACCCAAAGGCCATGCCGCCGTGGGGAGGCGTCCCGTATTCGAAGGCTTCCAACAAAAACCCGAACTTATCCTTCGCTTCATCCGGAGTCAACCCGAGGGTCCGGAACATGGCCTCCTGGATCTCCCGCCGATGAATCCGGATACTCCCTCCGCCGATCTCGTAGCCGTTGAGCACCAGGTCATAGGCCTGGGCCCGCACGCTCCCGGGATCGGTTTCCATGCGGTCGACGTCTTCCCAGCGGGGCATGGTGAAAGGATGGTGTTCCGCCACCCAGCGCTTCTCCTCTTCGTCGTAAGAGAACAGGGGAAAATCGACCACCCAGGCAAAAGCAAACCGGTCGTCGCGGATCAGCCCCAACCGCTGTCCGAGATGCAGGCGCAATTGGCCGAGCACGGCGGCGCACACATCCGGCCGGTCGGCGACAAACAGCAACAGGTCGCCCGGCTCTCCCCGGAGCGCGGCCAGCATCCGGCCGAGTTCCTCTTCTGAGAAAAATTTAGCAATCGGCGACTTGACGCCGTCGCCTTCCACCACCATCCAAGCCAACCCTTTAGCGCCCCACTGTCCGGCCAAAACCCCGAGATCGTCGATTTCTTTGCGGCTGAAGGTCCCGCACCCTTTGGCGTTCAGGGCGCGCACGACGCCGCCCCCTTCGAGGGCTCCCCGGAACACGCGAAATTGACAACCCCGCACCTCTTCGGTCAGGTCTACGATCTCCAGCCCGAAACGCAGATCCGGCTTGTCCGTGCCGTACCGCAGCATCGCCTCGTCATAAGGGATCCTCCGAAAGGGCGTCTGTACCTCCACTCCCAGCAGGTCCCCGAACAACTCCGCCATCATCTGTTCCATGAGCGCCTGGAACTCGTCAAGGGGCATGAAGGACATCTCGATATCGATCTGGGTGAATTCCGGCTGCCGGTCGGCCCGCAGATCTTCGTCCCGGAAACACCGCACCAATTGAAAATATCGCTCAAACCCCGCCACCATCAACAGCTGTTTGAACAGTTGGGGCGACTGGGGCAAAGCATAAAATTGGCCCGGATGCAGGCGGCTCGGAACCAGATAATCCCGAGCCCCCTCCGGCGTGCTGCGGGTCAGCATCGGGGTTTCGATTTCCAGAAAGCCGTGCCGGTCCAGGAAACTTCTCACCTTCTGCATGGCGCGATGCCGCAGGATCATCGTCCGTTGCATCTCCGGCCGGCGAAGATCGAGGTAGCGATACCGCAGGCGCACCGCTTCGTCCACGTCGATTCCGTCTTCGATGGGAAACGGCGTCGGCTTGGCGCGGTTCAATAACTCCACTTGCCGCGCCCGGACCTCGATGGTCCCCGTCTCCAGATTCGGGTTGACCGTTTCCGGATCCCGCGCCACTACGTCGCCCCGGATCGCCACCACATATTCGTTTCGGAGCTGGTCGGCCGCTTCGAAGGCGTCGGCGCCAAATTCCCGGCTGCACACCACCTGGACGACCCCGCTGCGATCCCGCAGATCCAGGAAAATGACGCCTCCCAAATCCCGCCGGCGCTGAATCCATCCGCTCAACACCACTTCCCGGCCGATGTCCGCCTCTCCGAGGCGCCCGCACTCGGCCGTTCGCGCCAGCGGCTCATGACTGCGGTGATCCGTCATAGTCCCTCTCCTCCGTCCACCAATTCTCGAGTTCCCCCAAAGGCACCTCTTTCTGGTTCCCCGTCCGCAAATCGCGCAAGATCGCGACGCCCCGCCGCAGTTCCTCTTCACCGAGGATCAGGGCCCACCGGGCGCCGGACCGGTCCGCCGCCTTCAACTGGGCTTTCAGGCTTTTCCCGTCAAAACCGCGAAGGGCCCGGCACCCGGCACGCCGCAACCGGCGCAAGTGCCGGGTCAAAGCGGCGTCCGCCTCTTCTCCGACGGCCACGCCGAACAAGTCCACGGCGGTCTTCGCCGGCTCCCCGGCCTGCTTCGCCTTGAGAGCGAGAATCAAGCGTTCCAAGCCGGCCGCAAACCCGATACCGGGGCGCTCAGGCCCTCCCAACTCCCGAACCAGCCCGTTGTACCGCCCTCCTCCGAGCACCGTGCCTTGAGCGCCGATCGCCCCTTCCACCACTTCAAACGCGGTGCGGGTGTAATAATCCAACCCCCGCACCAAACGGGGATTCAGACGGTACGCGATTCCCGCGGCCTCCAGGTGCCGCCTCACCCCTTCGTCGTGGCGCCGGCAAGCGTCGCACAGGGCTTCGGTGATCACCGGGGCGCCGTCGGCAATCCTTCGGCACGACGCGTTTTTGCAATCCAGCAGCCGGAGCGGATTCCGCTCCAGCCGCTCCCGGCAATCCTCGCACAGCTGTCCAGCGAAGGGACGAAAATATTCTTGGAGACGCCGCCGGTACTCCGGCCGGCAGTCGGGACAACCGACGCTGTTCAACTCCAACTCCAGGCCCTCCAAACCCGCGGCCGCCAGAAAATCGATCCCCAACTCGATCACCTCGGCGTCGCAAGCCGGGTCGTCGCTGCCGAACACCTCCACGCCGAACTGGTGAAACTGGCGTTGGCGCCCCGCCTGAGGCCGCTCGTACCGGAACATCGGGCCGATGTAAAACCATTTCACCGGTTGCGGCAGACTGTAGATCTTGTGTTCCACATACGCCCGAACCGCTCCGGCGGTGCCCTCCGGACGCAGCGTGACACTCCGCCCGCCCCGATCCTCGAAGGTGTACATTTCCTTTTCTACAATATCCGTGGCCTCGCCGACACCCCGCCGGAACAATTCCGTGTACTCCAACACCGGCGTGCGCACTTCTTCAAAGCCGTAACGAGCACACAGTTCCCTTGCCGTCCGCTCCAACCGCCACCACAGGGGCGCCTCATCCGGCAAAATGTCGTGCATACCCCGCGGTTTTTGGATGAACATCTTCGCTCCTCCTTTGTGCCTCCCCGCGCCCCTGTTCCGCGGTGCCGCGAAACAAAGAAAAAACCCGCCCCGGGGCCGCAGGGACGGGAACCGTGTCCACCTGCTTCACAGTCTCATGATAGCGAACCCGGAGACCGAACGTCAAGAAACCGGCATATCCACAGGCCAAGCCGCCCCCCTCACGCACCGGACGGCGGGCGGGTCGAATGGCAAAATCATGGTATAATAGGGTCCGGCCCAACGGACGGGCTGTTCGGTGAGGCGGGCGTCTTGCACCCGCCGAATGGACCGTAGCCAACAGGCCGGACCTGTGTTAAACTGGACCCAGTTTTCATCTCCGATGATCGATCACACCAAGAAAGTGGGTTTCGAACGGACATGGGCAAACGCTTTGCCATCGTCGTGGGAACGCGGCCGGAAATCATCAAAATGGCGCCGGTCATTCGAGAATGTGAAGCCAGGGGTCTGGATTACCGCCTGGTCCACAGCGGCCAGCACTACGATTACGCCATGGACCGCGCGATTTTTGAGCGGTTTGGCCTGCCGGAACCGCACGTCAATCTCGGAGTCGGATCTGGATCCCACGCGGCCGTCACGGCCCGGATCCTCGAACGGCTGGAAACGTACCTCCTCGAGGAAAACATCGAAGCGGTCCTCGTACACGGCGACACCAACACCACTTTGGGCGGAGCACTGGTGGCGGCCAAACTGAACCTTCCCCTCGGCCACGTCGAAGCGGGCCTTCGCAGTTTCGACCGCACCATGCCGGAGGAGATCAATCGGGTGCTCACCGACCACGTCTCCACCCATCTGTTCGCGCCGACGGTTGAAGCCGTGGCCAACCTCCGCCGCGAAGGCATTGTCCAGGGTGTTCACCTGACGGGGCAGACGGCGGTGGACGCCATTGCCTACCTCCTGCCCTCCCTGGGGAACAGCCCGGTGTTGGAAGAGCAGCAACTGGAGCCCCGGTCGTACCTGTATCTCACCTTGCACCGACAGGAAAACACCGACGATCCGAAGCGGTTGGACCTCATTTTGCAAGGACTTGAGCGCACGGCCAAACAGTTCGGCCTTCCCATCATCTGTTCCCTGCATCCGCGAACCCGACGTCGTTTGGAAGATTACGGGTGGTACGAGCGGTTCCGGGAGATCCCCGGGATGCGGGTCCTCTATCCCCCGGTGGACGTGTTCGATTCCCTCGCTCTCCAGTCCCGGGCCGCCCTCGTCCTGACCGACAGCGGGGGCCTGCAAGAAGAGGCGTGTATTTTGGGAGTGCCCTGCGTCACGCTGCGCGAAAACACCGAGCGGCCCGAAACCCTCGAAATTGGCGCCAACCGGCTGGCGGGGTACCGGCCCGAAGGAATCGTGCAAGCCGTCTCCGAGATGCTGGCCGTCCAAGGACCCTGGAACCACCCTTACGGGGACGGCCAAGCCAGCCGCCGGATCCTCGACCTGTTTCTCGGTTCCGCCGCGCCACAGGACCCCCGTTCGCGGCAGGACCGTCATCCGATGGAGCATTCCGGAATATGAATGATAAAAAAGAACCGGACAAGCCGGAATGCAACGGAGGACACGCCATGTGGAAACGGATTGCGGCCGCCGGAGCGGCCCTCGCGTTGTTGGCGGCGTGCGGCGTTCCACCCGTCGCGAAGCCGGAACCGTCCCCGGCGCCCGCCCCCGGTCCCAAGCCGGCGCCGGAACCGCCGGCCCCACCTCCTTTGGGGGGCACCATCGCCGTGATGATCGACAACCTACCCGAAGCCCGGCCTCAGGCCGGTCTGAACGAGGCGTCAATCGTGGTGGAGGCGTTGGCGGAAGGTCCCATCACCCGGTTTGAGGCGTTTTTCACCCATGCGGCGGACAAGATCGGCCCCGTGCGCAGCATCCGTCCTTATTTCGTCGAGCTGGCCCGGGGGCTCCGGTCGCCCCTCGCCCACGCAGGCGGAAGTCCCGAAGCCTTAGCCATGATGAAGCGGGGCGCGGCGGCCGATCTGGATGAAATTTACAATTCGGGCCAGGCATTCTGGCGGGATGAGCACCGTCCCGCCCCCCACAACCTGTATACCGATACGGCCCGCTTGGTCGGAGCCGCCCGGACCAAAGGCTACAGCCTCGGAAAGCTCCCGGACACCCCGGTGGGTCCGATGCCGGGATCCGGTACCCCGGTCCAGCGCCTGCACCTCCGGTGGTACCATTACACCGTCACATGGGATTGGATCGGCGGACAATTCCGCCGTTCCGAAGACGGAACGCCCCACCTCTCCGAGAACGGCCGGCAGGTCTCGGCCCCGAACATTGCAGTCCTCGTGGCTCCCGCGCGCATCCTCGACGACCAGGGCCGCCGGGAAATCGACGTCACCGGTTCGGGAAAAGCATGGTTTTTCACGGGAGGACGCATGTATGCCGGCGCGTGGTCGCGCCGCGAGGGAGAATGGTTCCGCTTCTCCACTCCGGCCGGCGGGGCAGCCTGGGATGAGGGGCCCCTTTGGATCGAAATCATTTCCGATTCGTCGTGGATGAAAACCGAACCATGACGGTCTGCTCCCCGTGCAAAGGATCCGGGTTGCACCCCGGTCCTCAGCTTTTCGCCGGTAACCACCGTTCCATTTGCCGTTTCTTTTTTTCGGCCACTTCCCGAATGGTTTCCACATACGCCCGGGGTTCGCGCGGATTGAAATGGCGACCCGCGACCCGGCCGTCCCGGGTCACCCATTTGGACACCGCACCCCCACCGATCCCGACGACGGTCTGAAATTCTTCCATGATACAGATGTTGTACAAACTTTCTTTTCCCGGTTTTGCATATCCTATATTTTCTAGATTTCCTAATATATCCTTTTGCCGGTAGAGGTAATAGGGACGGTATCCGCACCGCGAAGCCCATGCCTGGGCTTCCTCCATCATCGCCCGGACCTCGGAAGCGCCGGGGATGGGGTACCGGCCCCGGTGGCGCTTGACCTCCGCCGTACGTTTAAAGGAAAGGGTGTGAACCGTCACAGAATCGGGCCCCAGGGATTCCAAGCAGGCCAGGGTATGACGGAGGTCCTCGACGGTCTCTCCGGGCAGTCCCAAAATGATGTCCATATTCACGTTCTCAAAGCCGGCTTCCCGAACCTGTCGATACCGTTTTTCCGTCAGCCCGGCGCTGTGGCCGCGCCCGATGGCTCGCAGGGTCTCTCCCTTGAAGGTCTGGGGGTTAACGCTGACGCGCGTCACCCCCCAGCTCCGCATCACTTCCACGCGGTCGGCCGTGAGGGTGTCGGGACGCCCTGCTTCGACGGTCCATTCGCTCCACGGGCTGCGGCCGGGCAACCGGCGGTCGAGAATCCATAACAGGCGGTCCAGTTCGCCGGCACTGAGGCTGGTGGGCGTTCCCCCGCCCACATACACCGCCGACACCGACAATCCGGACCGTTCGAGCGCTTCCCCGAGCACCGCCGCCTCGTAATCCAACGCGTGGAGAAACGGTTCGGCAAAGGCCCGTTTCTCCTGCATCGAATAGGCGGGAAAGGTGCAGTAGGCGCAGTGGGTGGGGCAAAAAGGAATCCCCACGTACACGCTGACGGAACGGGCATAGAGGGTATACAGGTCGGGCACCACTTCCCGTTGCACGTCCGCAATGCGCGACAACAAATCGATCCGGGCCGGTTCGATCCCGTAATCCGCCGCTAGGCGCCGAGCCGTTTCTTCTTTCGTCAATCCCTGCCGCAAAAAACCGTGAAGGAGTTTCATCGGCCGGACGCCCGTCAAAATCCCCCAGGGCTGTCCGGTGCCGTAACGGCGCGCCAGCAGATCGTGCAACACCTTCAAGACCACCTGTTTTCCCTTGCGGCGGACCGTCGCCTCATCGGGAGCCGCCGGCAGAGCGACGCGATGTTCTTCATGCCATCCGGCCATGTCTCCCGCCGCCAGGAGCGCGCCGTTCTCCCGGCGCAGCGTAAGCCGGATCGCCAGATCCGCCTCCCCGGACTCGGCGGCTCGTTCTTGTCCGCTTGTCACGCACACTTCGGCCGTACCGTCAAACAGGAGGATCATCCGCTCAATTTCCACCGGGTACGGGCACCCTTCCGCACGAACCTCCACCCGCATGAGCATCCCTCCGCGACAGAACCACCGCAATATCAAACGGATTTCGAAACTTTCAATTCAACTTAACATCTTTTCAATGAAACGAATTTGTAACAAAATAGACTTCGGATGGACCCGCACGGGCAACGAGGGGGAAACGGGATGACACCAAGAGTCCTGGTCGTGGAACCAGAACCTCGTGTGGCCCACCAAGTTGCCGACAACTTGCGCAGAAACGGTTTCATTCCCACCGTGGTCTCCCTGGGCCGGCAGGCGTTGGCGGTGATTCAGGAACGCCAGGCGGACGTCGTCATTCTCGATGCTTCTGTACCGGACATGTCATGGGAATTGTGCAAGGCCCTGAGGCGGATCCCCCACCGGTTTCTCCTTCTGCTGTTGAGCCGGCAATGGTTGCAAGCGGCGTCAACCGACCGGTTGGACTCATTTTCTTATGCCGATGAATGGATTTCGAAGCCCTTCCGGCCGGACGAATTGGCGGAACGGGTTCGGTCGGTGCTGTTCAGGGGACGCCGGGAACCGATTTTTGCCGACCGCATGAGCTTTAACGACGGCGATCTCGTCATCGATGTCGCCGCGCGCGCAGCCTACCGCCGCGGACGGCGGGTCCCCTTGACGCCGACAGAGTACCGGTTGCTCCTGGTGTTCGCCCGGTCTGCCGGAGAAGTCCTCCTGCGGCAGGAGTTGGCCGAATGGATTCTGGGACCCGATTTCGTCGGGGAAGCCAGAACCATCGATGCACACGTGAAAAATCTTCGCGCCAAAATGGAGGACCAACCCAAACACCCCAAATACATTAAAACGGTGTACGGTACGGGTTACCGGTTTCAAGGCCGTTTGGACGAATCGTAGCTCGGACGACAACCGGCAGTATACCCCCGAACGGCGGCGCTGTCAAGGCAAGCCGCACAAAAGCATAGGCGGAGCGTCCGCCCCGCCTATGTAGAGGGGAGATCACAACACCTCAATCCGCCCTGCGGGTCCTTCGATGATCTCCCCGATTGCAGCGCTGTCCGCCACCCCCGCCTTCCGGAGGGCTTCCACCAGTTCCTCCGCCCGGTCCTTGGCCACGCACAGGAGCAACCCGCCCGAGGTCACGGCATCGCACAAAATCGTCCGCAACACGGGAGGCACGGAGGGGTGGTAATCGACCCAATCCGCCAACCACGCCTCGTTGTTCCTCGTGCCTCCGGGCACCACTCCTTGCTCCGCCAATTCCCAGGTCCCCGGCAGAACCGGCACCCGGTCCGCCAGAATCCGGATTCCGACACCGCTGGCCCTGGCGATCTCCGCCGCATGTCCAAGCAGGCCGAAACCCGTCACGTCGGTGCAGGCGTGCACGGAAAACCCCGCGGCCACTTCGGCCGCCGTCTTGTTCAGCGCCACCATGACTTCCTGCACCCGGCGGATCATGTCGTCCGTCGCCTTTTGCCTCTTGATCGCCGTCGTCACAATTCCCACGCCCACGGGCTTGGTGAGAATCAACACGTCGTCCGGCCGGGCGCCCGCATTGGTCCACATCGCCTTGGGAGACACGATCCCCGTCACGGCCATGCCGAATTTCGGCTCCGCGTCGTCGATGGAGTGGCCGCCCACGATCGTCGCGCCGGCCTCCCGAACTTTGTCCGCCCCGCCCCGCAGAATTTCCACGAGGATCCCTTTGTCGAGGCGGCTGACGGGAAATCCGACGAGATTGAGCACCGTCAAGGGCCTGCCCCCCATTGCGTATACATCACTGAGGGCGTTGGCCGCGGCAATTTGCCCAAACACGTAAGGATCGTCTACCACCGGCGTGAAAAAGTCGACAGTCTGTACCAAAGCCAGGTCATCCGACAAACGGTAAACGCCGGCGTCATCCGACGTGTCTAGACCCACCAGCAGGTCGGCGTCCGGCGGCATCGGAGGCAGAAGGGCCAATACTTCCTTGAGGTCCCCCGGACCGATCTTACACCCTCACCCGGCCTTGCTGGACAGGGCCGTCAGCCTCACCCGGCTGCCGGGACCGGCTCCGGAGTTGTTCGAAGGCCCTGCGGATTCCTTCGGCACAAAGTTCCAGTTCATGGGGAAAAATCGTCCGGACATCGAGCCTCACCTCCTCTCGGTGAATCCGCCCCATAATCGGAGGTTCTCCGGTTCTGAGCGCCGTTTCGAGGGCGGCGGCCCCCCATCTCCGGCCCTCCAGCACCACAGTATAGGTGGGCAGTTCCACCGCCGGCAAGCTTCCCCCTCCTACTTGGGACACATCCGGGGTGACGCGGACCGCCACTTCGCCACCGGAGGCAGGGCGAATTGCCGCCGCCAACCGCTCCGCCGCCGTTTTCAACTCCTCCGGCCGCCGCCGGAGCATCCACAAAACCGGAATCTCCCTCGCGGCCCTCTCTTCGTCCAAGTATAGCCGCAACGTCGCTTCCAGCGCCGCCAGGGTGAGTTTATCCACCCGCAACGCCCGCGCCAACTGATGCTTTTTAAGCTTTTCGACGACATTCTTCTTACCGACGACGATGCCCGCCTGGGCCCCTCCCAGCAACTTGTCCCCGCTGAAGGAAACCACATCGACCCCCGCCGCCACGCACTCGCGAACCGTGGGCTCGTCCCCGATGCCCCACTTCCTGATGTCGAAGAGCACTCCGCTGCCCAAATCCTCGTATAAAAGGAGACTGTGCTTCCGGCACAGCGCCGCCAACTCTTCCCGCGAGGGCCGGGAAGTAAAACCCACGATGCGAAAGTTGCTGGTATGGGTGCGCATGATCATCGCCGTTTCGCCGTCGATCGCCCGTTCATAGTCGTAATCGTGGGTTTTGTTGGTCGTCCCCACCTCCACCAACCGCGCGCCGCTTTCCGCCATGACCTCCGATACCCGGAACGATCCGCCGATCTCCACCAACTCTCCCCGGGACACAATGACATTCCGGCCGGAAGCCAAAGTCCGGAGAACCAACAACACCGCCGCGGCGTTGTTGTTGACCACCATAGCCGCCTCGGCTCCCGTCAGGCGACACAACAAATCCTCCACATGTTCGTGGCGGGACCCGCGCTTTCCCGTCTCCAGCCGCAACTCCAGGTTGCTGTATCCCCGGGCCACCCGCACGACCTGTTCGACGGCCGACTCGGCCAAGGGGGCCCTTCCGAGGTTGGTGTGCAACACCACCCCGGTGGCGTTGATCACCGGCCGAAGATGCGGGCGGAGCTTCGATTCCACCCACTCGGCCGTCTCCCGAGCCAGTTCCTCCAGCTCCGGTACCGAGGCCACGCCCGCCAAAATGCGTTCCCGGTGGCGGGCCACAGCCCGGGATGCCCCCTCCGCCACCAATTCGCGGGGGGCCCGGCGCTGAAGATCGGCACACACCGGGTGGGACAAAATCCGATGGACGGCGGGAAGTTGCCGGAGCCGTTCTCTCCGCGTTTCGTCGATCATAACCGCCCTCCCTCCGGCGCGACGCGCACCGAATCCGCTCATGGTGCAGGTAACCCCATCATATCATACGGGTCCGGCCCGACCAAGGTAGCGCAACCGCGAGGAAGTTGATAGGATGAAAAGGAGGTGGATCGGAAAGGGGTTTCCATGATGCTGCGAACCCGATCGGAACAGAGCTACCAACGCGCCCAACAGATCATCCTGGGCGGGGTCAACAGCCCTTCCCGCTCCTTTAAAGCCGTCGGAGGCGGAGCCCCCGTCTTCATCGCCCGGGGCCGCGGAGCCTACCTGTGGGATGTAGACGGAAACCGCTACATCGATTACCTGTGCGGTTACGGTCCCGTCATCCTGGGACACGCTCACCCGGAAATCACGGAAACCCTGGCCGCAGCGGGCGAAGACGGCATCCTCTTCGGCGCCCCCACCGAGTGGGAGACGGAGTTGGGCGAGGCCTTGCGGGCCGCCGTACCTTCCCTAGAGCGCTTGCGATTCGTCAACAGTGGGACCGAAGCGGTCATGACCTCCATCCGCGTCGCCCGAGCGGCCACCGGACGCGATAAAATCGTCAAATTCGCAGGATGCTACCACGGCCATTCCGATTTGGTCCTCGTCGCCGCCGGATCCGGCCCCTCCACTTTGGGCACCCCGGACAGTGCAGGTGTACCGGAGGGAATCGCCCGGGATGTCGTGACGGTGCCCTACAACGATCTCGACGCCTTGGAAACGGCCTTCCGGCGGTTCGGACGGGACATCGCCGCCGTACTGGTGGAACCGGTGGTCGGCAATTTCGGCATCGTTCCCCCGAAGCCGGGCTTCTTGGAAGGAATCAACGAGATCGCGCACTCCCACGGCGCCCTCGTCATCTACGACGAGGTCATCACCGCATTCCGGTTTCATTACGGCGCGGTACAGACCCTCTACGGGGTCGAACCGGACTTGACCGCCCTCGGAAAGATCATCGGAGGAGGACTGCCGATCGGAGCGTATGGAGGACGCCGGGACATCATGGAGCAAGTCGCACCCCTCGGGCCGACCTACCAGGCGGGCACGATGGCCGGCAACCCCCTCGCCATGCGAACCGGCCTGAAATGTCTCGAAATCCTGTCCCGTCCGGGAACCTACGAACACCTGGATCGCCTGGGCCGGATGCTTGAGGAGGGATTGCTCGAGGCCGCCCGCCGCCGGCAGATTCCCGTCACGGTCAACCGGTTGAAGGGAGCCCTGACCCTCTTTTTCGGTCCCCACCCGGTCACTCATTACGAAGAGGCCCGGCGCACCCGGGGAGACCAATTCGCCCGCTTTTTCCACGAGATGCTGAACCGGGGCGTACACCTGGCTCCCTCGAAGTTCGAAGCCTGGTTCGTGACCATCGCCCATACGGAAGCCGACGTCGTCCAGACCCTTGAGGCCGCCGACGAAGCATTCGCCGCCGTCGCGCGGGAAGTCCCTTAATTCTGGCCATCCCGGACCTCGAAAGAATCGACGGGGGCCGGTGTTTCCAGCCCCCGTCGGAATGGACCGTACCGCTTTCGCCGTTTTAGACGGCAATGACTTCTTTGATTTCCGGCACCGCGGACTTGATCGCCCGCTCAATGCCCATCTTCAACGTCATCGTGGACATGGGGCACCCGCCGCATGCTCCCACAAGCCGCAGGGTGACGACCCCGTCTTCCACGTCGATCAATTCCACATCTCCGCCGTCAAAACGGAGACCGGGACGAATGCGGTCCAGTGCTTCCTCAACTTTTTCCCTCAGCATGTGCATCCCTCCCATCGACATCTCCAGTATAAGAAAAGAACAGAGTAAAAACAAGAATTTTTCTCATTCGATCCGCCCCGCTCCACCTCCCCGCAGTTCTTCGGGGCTCACCGGCGATCTCGCCGTCCGCCCCGTCTCCGGCTCAACCCTCGCGCCCAGCGGTCGATTCCCCAGAAGATCACAAAAGTCCACCCGTAGGCGGCCATCACCTGTACAACCAACGGGACGGGCCGCCCCGCCCACCGGCAAGCGATCCACAAGATCAGCGCCGCCGCGCCGATCGCGCTGGAAACGGCCGCCACCACCCATTGCCTTTTCCGCACGCTTTTCGAGCTCCTTTTGCCCCGGACGCCGCCTTACAACCGCCGTCATGCGGGCGCCGGCCTGACGATCGATACGGCTTCTCGATCCGGTCGCACCAAGAGCCGAAACCGCTCTTCCACCTCCGCCCGGGTCACGTCCCGTAACACGGAAACGGTGGCGAATAAATCCATTTTCTTAAAATGGTACGACGGAACGTACCGGGCGAGAAATCGCAACGAATCCAATCCTTTCACAAATTGTCCCAACAGCCGCCTGCGGCTGCGTTCCACCTCGTCCTCCCGCAGACCGGCGCTTCTGACCTTTTCCCATCCTTTGGAAAGCACTTCCAAAAACCGGTCGGGATCGGGGGTGTTGCCCCCGATGATGGCATGGGCATATCCCCGACCGTAATCATACTCCCAACCAAAAGTTTGATCAATCAAATCCCTTTCGAACAGTTCCCGATACACCGAACCGCCCTTGCTCAGGAGCACATCGAACAAAAGGGTCGTCACGATGTCCTTGCGCAATCCGCTTTCGTCCGCCAGCTCGGGATCCGGATCTTTATATCCGACATACACCTTCGGCATATTGACCGGCATTTCCTTCTCCAGCCTAGGAACGGCAACCGGGTCGGGCTCCCCCTCTGCCAGGCGCTCCGCGGGTCTCCCGGACCGGTGCGCCTTCTTGCTCTGGTTCCGCTCCACCACCGCCGCGATCTCCTCCGGATCGATACCCCCCACCACGAAAAGGTGCATGTTTTGGGGATGATAAAAGGCGTTGTAACAGGTATACAGGTCCTCCTTGGTAATCGCCTGGATGCTGTCGACGGTTCCGGCGATCTGAATGCGCACCGGATGCCGCTGATACAGGCCCTCCAACAATTGATAATACACCCGGGCATCGGGGTTGTCGTCGTACATCCGGATCTCCTGCGCAATGATCCCCTTTTCCTTTTCGACCGCCTCGTCGGTAAAGTACGGATCATCGACAAAATCGAGAAGGGTTTCAAGGTTCTCCGCGATATGACTCGTCGCAGAAAACAGATACGTCGTCATGTCGAAGGTCGTATAGGCATTCGCCGAGGCCGCCCTTGAGGCGAACAGCCTGAACACGTCCCCGTCCGCTTTCTCAAACATTTTGTGTTCCAGAAAATGGGCCACTCCGTCGGGCACGCGGACCTCGCGACCGTCGGCCGTCCGAAACCGGTGGTCGATCGAACCGAAATTCGTCGAATAGGCGGCAAACACCTGGTTATACCCCGGTTTCGGCATCAACGTGAGCCGGAGGCCGTTTTCGCAGCGGTGTTCCACCAATCGAACGCCCAACGGTTCATACACCCGCTCCTCCACCGCCTGGACCCTCCTTCCCCTGCAGGAAATAGACGGTGTCCTTTTGTACCCCGGCGGCGACCGCCGCAACGGCCTCCGGCGTCACCGATTCGAGGTCCCGCACCAAATCCTCCGGCATTCGATTCCGGCCGTACAACCATCCGGTAAAAGCCAAGTCGACGACGGCGTAGGGAGAATCCCGCAACTCCCGGTACTGGTTTTGAAGGCCGATTTTGGTCCACGTCCACTCTTCCTCGCTGATGTCCCCCCGGGCCATCGCCTCGACCTGTCGATCGACGATCTCCATCGCGGCCTCCATTCGATCGCTCGGAATGCCCGTCTGCACATACAGGACGCCTTTGTGGACGTCGAGCCGGCTCGACGCGTAATAGGCGAGATTGGCCTTTTCCCGGACATGCACAAACAATTTGGAATGGGGAAACCCGCCGAGAATTCCGTTGTACATCAACAGAGCCGGAAACGGATCATCCCCCCATCCGATTCCCGTCCGGTATCCGACGTTCAATTTCCCTTGCATCACATCCATCGGCTCGACCACTTTCCGGACCGGGCGGCCGGCCGTATACAGCGGTCCGACGCTCGGCCGCTTCACCGCCCCGGCGGCCGGAAGATTCCGCTCCGCCCACGCCACGAGGAGCTCGGGGTCGAAAGGACCGACCGCAAAGAGATGCAGGGGGCTGCCGTTGCGAATGCGCTCGTACAGTTCGTAAAGCGCCCCTCCGTCCAGTCTCGCCAGATCTTCCGCAAAACCGTAACGCGGCGCCCCGTAAACCTGACCCGAAAACATTTCTTCGGCGCACCGCTGAGCGGCGTAGGCCACTTTGTCGTCGAAAAGACTCGCGATGCGCTTACGATGTTGTTCCTTTTCCATCGACACCCTCCGCGCTTCGAAGGCGCCGGGCGACTCCAAAAAAGGTTCCCACATCACTTCCCGGAGCAGTTCCAAAGCCGGTCCGAGGAGATCGAGCCCCGGTTCGATAAACCGTCCCCCGGGGACTTGGACGGCAAACTCGATGGTCTGCAATTCTCCCTTTCGCTTCACATCCCCGTGAATGGACGACCCGTACAGATCTCCGAAAGCCTTTTGAATGTCGTCGAATTCCGGGAGCCGTCGGGTTCCCCTCAGGAGAAGGTGAGGCAGAAGCGAGACGGCGGTCACCGACTCGCGGGTCAACGGCCAAATCCAACAAGCGACGACCGTAATCGTGCGAAACTGTTCGGTTCGCCAGAGATGAAGCAAGCCACCCGGCACGGCCACCGTTTCAAATGCCAAAGACTTCCCTCCTCCTCGGGTGTCCTTTTCCTCACTGTATGACAACGGGCGCCAAAAATAAAGCCCTCCTGATGGAGGACTCTTTATCACTCAGAATAACCCGCCCGGCCGCCTTTCATGATTCGACACATTATTTCATGAGTCCGCCGATTTTGGCCAGGTACCGGATTTGACTCAAGTCTTTGATGAAATAGGCGATGCGGCCGGATGTTTTGTACCTTTCTCCGACCTTGCCGACGGCATCCCGCCCGCCCAGGGAAGCCACCGTGCCCAGGATCTTCGGGGCGAAGGGCACTTTCTTGCCGCCTTTCAGGTCGGCGCACAGATTCTTCGCGACGCAACTGCCCATTTGGATGGCCAATTGCGCCGTAGGAGGATACGGACGGCCCTGTTCGTTCAGCACGAAACAGCAGTCTCCCGCCATGTACACGTCCTCGTACCCCACCGCCTGCAAGTACTCGTTCACCTTCGCCCTGCCGCGCGGCTCCGTCTCGAAGCCCGCATCGACGACGATCTGGTTTCCCCGCACTCCGCCGGTCCAGATGATCGTCTTTGTCCGGATCACTTCCCCGTTTTTGAGGTGCACCGCCTCCGGTTCCACCCGGACAATCGGCGAGCCGACCTTGAACACCACTCCCTTGGCCTTGAGAATCGCTTCGGCCTTGGCGGCGAGATCCTCGTCAAAGCCGGGAAGGATCGAGGGCATCGCCTCGACATTGTAGAGCTGGACCCGGTCCCGGGGTATGTTACTTTCTTCACATAACCGGGGGAGCCAATCCGCGATTTCCCCCACCAACTCGATCCCCGTCAGACCCGCACCGCCGACGACAAAGGTCATGTATTCCGGTCTCGGGTCATAGGGATACTCGGCAAAACACCGTTCAATGTGGGTCCGGATCAGCCGAGCTTCGTCCACCGATTTCAGGGTGAGGGAATATTCCTTCAGTCCCGGGATTCCAAAATATTCCGTTTCGCTGCCCAAGGCCACCACGAGGTAGTCGTACGTCAATTCCCCGCCCTGGAGAAAAACCCGTTTCTCCTTCGGATCGATTCGGGTCACGACGTCCCGGACCAGCCGAATCGGTTTTCCCGAGAGCAATTTCACAAGGGGAATGCGCACCTCGGTGTCGCGTTTCGCGGCCGCGGCCGGCTCGTACAACTGGGTGACCAATTGGTGGTAATCGTACTTGTTGACCAAGATGATCTCCGCGTCCTGTTCCGTCACCTCCTTGGCCAGTTCGAGGGCCGCAACCAATCCGCCGTACCCCGCTCCCAGAATCACCACTCGCTTTTGCACCTGAATCCCCCACACTTTGTGTATTATTTCACAAGCCGGTCACAAATATCATAGACATCTGCTAAGAAACTGTCAATAGGACGGCGAAAGGAAAGGATTTCCTGAACCCTCCTCCCTTTCATTCGGACCGTTCGGACGACTTTCGAGTCAAAACGAGCAAGATGAACAGCAAAACGGTAAACAGCCAGCCGGCTTCTGCACCGCTCCGGCCTCCGGTAACGGCGGCCGGGCCCTCCAAGACCACCCGCCCCGGAGTCCGGACCGAAGGAAAGCCGAACAAAGCGTCCTGAAAGCTGCGCCACATCCACTCGAACCCCACCTCCCATCCCAGAGAGCCGGTCCTTTCCCGCAGGCCGGCCAAAAGCAGTCCCCGCAAAAAGGCATTGCATCCGGCGACCGGGTGGACCGGCCCCGCCAACAACCCGAACAGGCCGAAAGCCGCTGCGCTGCCGACCACGGCGGTCCTGACCCCGTAACGCCGGTCCAGCGCCGCATACAGGTATCCACGAAAAAAAACTTCTTGCCAGAGGACCGGCAGCAAAAGACCGGCCATTCCTAGAAACACCTCCTCCGGAGAAACGGGAGCGGTCCAACGGAGCCACCCGCACATCTTGAGGATAACCGCCGCAGCCGTCGCGGCCGCGCCCCCCCACAGTCCTCCCAAGACCGCCCAGCGGGCAAACCCGGTAAACCGCAGCCCCGTTTCGGACACTGGCCGCCCTTCCGCCGCCCGATGCAACACCAGAGCCAACAGGATTCCCGCCCCGAACACCGCCTGCCGGCCGGCCCGGTCCTCCGCCGAGATCAGCAAGAGGGCGAACAGGATCGCCGCATACACCAGTATTTGGACCGGAAGAGACACATTCCGCTCGAGTTTTCCTTCCCAACGCCGCCCTCTCACAGGCATCACCCCTTTGGCCCCTCGTCCCTGTCTTCCATTCCTATATGCCGGGATCCCCGAATCCAGACCGGACAGCAGAGCCAAAGGACATTCGCACCGGAGCGGATAAAACGCCGGAGAATGGAAATCGCTAAGTACAAAAAATGGGAGGGATCAGCCCATGGGTCGCCGAATCCTGATCTCCATCGCCCTATCCGCCTTGATGCTGCTGATTCCGGGCTGCGGATCCGCGCAGGGCCGACCGGCTCCTCCGCCTCCGGACACGGGCGGAACGGCCGTACGCTCCCCCGCCCCCTCACAGTTCCGGGACGGCCCCGAGTCCACCGGCCGCCGTTCCTCCGTCCGTCATTCCATCGACTATTCGTCCCGTTATCCGGGAATTTTTCTGTTGCGAGGTCCGGGCAACGCCCGAGTCGTCGCTTTGAGTTTCGACGATGGACCGGATGCCGTGTACACTCCCCGCATCCTCGACGTTTTGCGGAGGGAAAAAGTCCGCGCCACCTTCTTTCTCGTCGGCACCCGAACCCAACAGTACCCCCAAATCGTCCGCCGGATGGCGGCCGAGGGGCACGCCCTGGGCAACCACACCTGGGACCACGCCAATTTGACCAAATTGCCGCAAGACCAATTGCGGAATGAAATGATCCGGGCGGATGAGGCCGTCTTCCGGGCCTCGGGAGTGCATCCCGCCGTCGCCCGCCCGCCTTACGGAGCAGTGGACGACCGGGTGATTCAAACGCTCCACCGGATGGGTTACCGCATCGTGGATTGGTCGGTCGACTCATTGGATTGGAAGGGGCTAAACGCCGACCAGGTGGCGACCAACGTCTTGAGCCACATCACGCCGGGAGCCATCGTGTTACAACACAGCGCGGGAGGAAAGGGGGAAGACCTCAGCGGCACAGTCAACGCTCTGCCCCGCATCATCCGGACCCTGCGGGCAGAAGGGTACCGGTTCGCCACCATCCCCGAACTCTTGCGCATTCCGGCCTCCCTGTCCCGGCCGCCTCGCTGACGGAGCGAATCGGGACGGCACCCTCGTCTGACGGATCCGCCCCCTCCTGCATATAGATGAACAAAAAACTCCCGCAGGACCGAGGAGGGCGGACGGCATGATCATTTGTATCGACCCGGGCCACGGGGGCGCCGACCCCGGCGCCACCTACGGCTCCCTGTACGAAAAAAACCTCACTCTCACCCTCGCGCGACACATCGGCCGGCGACTCTCGGAGGGATATCGATGTGAAGTCCTGTACACCCGCGCCGATGACCGGTTCGTCGGACTTTCGGAGCGCGCCCGGACGGCCAACCAAGCGGGAGCGTCTTTTTTCCTGTCCGTCCACGTCAACGCCGGGGGAGGGGAAGGGTACGAGGACTATGTGTACCCCGGTCTCGAAAATACCCAAACGTCCCGCATTCGCGACGTCCTTCACGACCACGTCGCCCATTATCTCCAAAAACTCGGGGTGGCGGATCGAGGCAAGAAAGAAGCGGATTTGGCCGTACTCCGGGAAACCGTGATGGACGCCGTCCTCCTGGAAGTATTGTTCATCGACAACGCCAAGGACCGGTCCCTGCTCGTGTCCCCCGAATTTCAGGATCAATTCGCGGCGGCGGCCGTCGCCGGCCTGGCCGATGCCCTGCACCTTGTACCAAAAGAAAATCAACCCGCTCCGCCGCCCGGACCGGCCCCATCGCCGGCGATGTGGTACCGGGTTCAAGTGGGAGCATTCCGCGACAAAAGCCGGGCCGACGCCCTGGCCGCCGAACTGCGTCAAAAAGGATACCCGGCTATTGTTGTAGCGGAACCAGATGCAGGCGGTTCGGGTCGATCGTGAGCCAGACCGGATCCCCACACCCGAGGCGCAAATTTTCCCAATCGCGTTGCTGAATGAATACCGACAGGCACAAGGGGGCGTCCAATTCGACCCGCACCCCGTAGCGCTCGGCGTGTACGGCTGCGATCACCGCAGAAATTCGATTCGGAACACCTTCCGGTTCTCCATCCCGCCTGGGCCACAGCCGCAAAGCCGCATCCGGCAGGAACACCCAAACGTCTTCCCATTCCCGATAAAGCCACCGATTCCAGGCCAGCAAGTCCAAAAAGCCCGAATCCGAAAAGATCCGCACCGCCGTCCAGGAATCCCGGCAACGGGCGACCCGGCCGGGGAAAACGGTCCCGGCTCCCATCGCATCCGCCACTTCGCGGCTTTGCGGCCGGCTCAGCAACTCCTCGGCCGTCCCTTCTTGCAAGAGCCGCCCCCGGTACAGCACCCCGATCCGGGAAGACCACCGGAGCGCCTCCTCCCGGTCCCGGGTGGCCACCAGGGCGGTGACCCCTTCCTCCCGCAACAACCGGACCGCCCTTCGACGCCATTCCTCCTTCTGCGTCTCCTCCAGTTCTCCCGTCGGCTCATCGAGCAATACGACCCGGGCTCCACCGGCCAAAATCCTCGCCAGGGAAACTTGTTGACGTTGGTAGGGAGTCAACTGACGGGGGTACAAGTGACCATAGTCCTGAATCCCCGCCCGTTCCATCAGATCGGACAGGGCTCTCTTTTCCCCCCTCCACCCGTAGGCCACGTTCCGGTAGACCGTCATGTGCGGAAACAAAGCATCTCTCTGAAACAAAATCCCGATGCGGCGGCGTTCCGCAGGAAGCCGGGAAACGTCCTCTCCCCCGACCCGAATGGAACCCGCCGCCGGGCGGTGGAATCCGGCGAGGGATTCGAAGAACAGGGATTTTCCGGCCCCGGCCGCCCCGAGCAATACCGCGATCTCACCCGTCTCAAGGGATAAACGGGGCACCCGGAGACAAAAGCCCGATTCGGTTTCGACGACCCAATTCTCAACGTGCAGACTCAACGGCCGGACCTCCCCAGCCGATGCCCGACCAGGAACCGGACCCCGAAAAATAGGCCGTAACTGATCAAACTCACCAGGATCGTCCATACCGCCAAAGTTGCCGACGGATCGAACTGGCCTTCGCGAAACAACCGGTACACCTCCACGCTGGCCGTCGCCGGGTCGGGGGCGAACAAAAGGGGAACGGCGAATTCACCGAACGCGCGCCCGAAGGTCAGCGCCGCAGCGCCCACGAGGTCGCCGGCGGCCAACGGCAGCGTCACGGTCCAAAAAACCTTTCCAGAACCCGCTCCGAGACACCGGGCGGCCTGTTTGAACCGCGGCTCCACCCGGTCGAAGGCGGCCTTGGCCTCGCCGACGGCCACCGGCAAGCTGACAAAGACCAAGGCCAAGACCACAGCGGTTCCCGGCTGCGGAAAAGATCCCGGGCCCCCGTAGGCGGCCACGAGCGCCATTCCCACTGCGGCATGGGGCAACAACGCCGGCAACCGGATCAAACGTTCCAGGATCTCTTTCCCGGGGAAGCGGTGCTGGCTGAGATGGTACCCCACCGCCGTTCCCAGGACCATTCCCACTCCGGCAGCCTCCGCCGCCGCCGTCAAACTGGTCGCCAAAGCTCCGGCGATCCCCGAGGGAGGCCGCGAACCGTAGAGGAACCAGGGCGCTACAAAAATCAAGACCAAAAAGGGAAACGCCAAAAAAACAGCCAGGAGCGCCGCGGAGAGGGTCAACGCCGTTCTCATGCTCCCACCCTCTCACCCTTTCTCGCTCCTAGCGTATCGGGATGCGTTCCAGACGTCAACGAGGAGCCGGACAGAGAGACGCCGGCAAGCGCAAGGGCGAGGAATGTTCCACCGGCACCGTCCGGAGGTAGGCAAACTCGTCGCAACTGGGAAATTTGCTGCAGTTCAAGCAGTCCTTCCACACCTTGTGGGGAAGGGAATGCTTCTCCACGGGATGAAACCCGCACCGCTCAAAAAAAGCGCGCTGGTACGTCAAAGCCAACACTTGGGGAATCCCCAGGCTCCGGGCCTCCTCCACCAGAGTTTCCACTAATTTTCTCCCGATCCCCCTCCCCGTAGCTTCGGGGGCGACAGCCAGGGACCGGATCTCAGCCAGATCGGCCCACAAAATATGAAGCCCCGCCACTCCCAGGAGGCGGTCCTCCTCCACGGCGACGGTGAAACATTGGAGCGACTCATATAAGGACAAACGGGAACGGGGAAGCAACAGGCCCTGGGCGGCGTAATATCCGACCAGACCGTGAATGGCCTCCACATCCTGCATGACGGCCTTGCGCAACTGCATGTTCCATTCCCCCATCCCGCGAGCATGCACCAGAATAAATATTCGATGATAGTCATAAATATACATCCTCGCGCCCGCGCTGTCTACTCTTATTTGCCCGCACTCACCACATCCAGGTCTTCCCATATCCCGGTCCCGGAGGAGGAGCGCCCCATCCCGCGCCATATCCGCCTCCGTACCCGCCCCCATAACCGCCTGCGTAGCCGTGGCCACCTCCGTACCCGCCCGAATAGGGCCCAGGTCCGTAAGGAACGCCCGGCCCCGGAGCCGGATCGGAAAAGAGCAGCGGCGACAGAGCCAGCAAAGCGGCAAAGGGAATAAACAGCAAAAAGGGATTGATCCTCCGGGTCGCGTTCAGCGGTCCGGGCCGAACAGGCGAAGAGAGTCCGGCCACTTCGTCCACCTGCAACCAAATTCCCCGCTCCTGGACGTCCAGAAGAGTCCCCCTCAAGACCGCGCGCGCCGTGCGAACCTCCACCCTCCGTCCCTTCCAGCGCAGGCACCATTTCCAGTGAACAGGAAACGGGATTCGGGGTCTCCGAGGCGCAGCGCCGGTTTCGGACCCGCGTTCCATTCACATCCCCTCCTTTCCTATATGGAACAGGATATGGCCCGTTGCTCGCCTACGCCTTAGGCGTTCGCGGACCTGTTGTGCTACCATGGAATCCGGAGGAGGGGTCCGCATGCGCTACCGGAATCTCGATCCTTCCGCACAAACCAAGGGTTTTGCCGACGTGTTGCGCTGGATGATCCGATCCGGAAGGCCCGTCGAAAGGTGGGCCCGGTGGCGGGATCCGGTCCCGCGGGAGGAAGTGGATGTCCGGATCTTTGAAAACTCGAAGGAATGCTTTGTGCTCTGGATCGGCCACAGTACCTTTGTGTTGCACCTAGACGGATGCAATGTGTTGTGCGATCCGGTTTTCAGCCCGCGGCTCGGACCAATCCGGCGATATGTCCCGCCCGCACTCGCCCCGGAGGAACTGCCTTCCATCCACCTCATCTGCATCTCACACAACCATTACGATCACTTGGACCTGCCGGCTCTCCGGAAAATCGTCCGGCGTGACCGCCCCCTCGTCGTCGTGCCCGAAGGTCTGGGCAAATGGCTGGCCAAGCGGATCGATTCCCCGGTGGAAGAGCTGTCTTGGTGGAAGACTCTCCCGTTTTCACCTGTGACCGTCACCGCCGTACCGGCCCAACACTGGTCCAAACGAACCCCGTGGGACACGAACAGGAGCCACTGGTGCGGCTTCGTCATCTCCGCTTCTCGGCGCCTGTATTTTGCCGGCGACACCGGCTACCACCCCGTTTTTCGCGAAATCGGGGAACGGTTTTCGCTCGACGCCGCCCTGTTGCCCATCGGAGCGTACGCTCCGCGGTGGTTCATGCGGATGCAACACATGGATCCGGAGGAAGCAGGACAGGCCTTTCTCGACTTGAAGGCCCGCTTTTTCGTACCGATGCACTGGGGGACGTATCAACTGTCGGCCGAAGATGTACTGGAGCCGCCCCAACGCCTGCGGGAGTGGTGGCGGAAAACCGGACTGCCGGAGGATCGCCTCCGCCTGTTGGCCGTCGGCGGAGTGTTTCGGCTTCCGTAAACTCAAGAGCGCACAACACACAAAGGGCCGCACCCGCGGCGCGGCCCTCTTCTTGCCGGCTCATCCGGCCGGTCACTGAACCACGTATCTTTCGGCATCCAGGATCCGTGCGGCGATCTCCCGCTTGACTGCCGCCAAGTTGATGGGAGTGTGTTTGGTCAACCTGCGCAACCCGGCCAGCATCATGTTCAAAGTGGGGCCCTCTTCGGTGGCCGCCAGAACCTCCTTCGCCGTCGCTTCGATCCGGGCAAAGCCTTCGTAGACCTGGCAACGGGCCATGTTCGCCATCAGCCGGGCTTTCTCTTCACCCTGGGCCTTCGCGAACTTCACCGCGCGCAATACGGCGCTCTCCATGGCGAAAATTTCGATGACGAGATCAGCTAAGCCGCTGAGGATTTCCTGCTGTTCTTCCAGCTTGGCCTGGAACTTCTGGACCGCCGCCCCCGCCGCGAGCAAGAAGACCTTTTTCGCCTGCTCGACCAACTGCCGTTCCGTTCCGAGGAACCCGTCCGCCGGAGCCGCCTCGCCTCCCCCGGACATGAGTTCCGCCTGCAGTTGTTGCGCCTTTTGCAACAGCGGGAGCTCCCCTTTCATCACCTTGCGCATCAACATGCCCGGGATGAGAAGGCGGTTGATCTCGTTCGTGCCTTCAAAGATCCGGTTGATCCGGGAATCCCGGTAGATGCGCTCCGCCTTGTATTCGGCGATGAAACCGTATCCCCCGTGCACTTGGACGTTCTCGTCCGCCACGTAATCCAGGACCTCCGAGCAGAACACCTTGTTGATCGAACATTCGAGCGCGTATTCCCCAATGGCGTTTGCCGCTTGCATCCCGACTTGATCCTGAGTCAGGTCGAAGTCTTTCAGTTGTTCGTCGAACAGCCCCACGGTGCGGTAGACCACCGACTCCGCCGCAAACGTGCGCAGCGCCATCGTCGCGATTTTGTTCTGGATCAGCGGGAACGCCGCCAACGGCTTTCCGAACTGGGTGCGTTCTTTGGCGTACTTGGCCGCCATGGCCACCGCCATCTTGGAAGTGCCCATGCATCCGGCCCCGAGCTTATACCGCCCGATGTTGAGGATGTTAAACGCAATGAGATGGCCCTTCCCGATTTCTCCCAAAACGTTCTCCACCGGAACCGGCACGTCTTCGAGAATCAACTGCCGGGTGGACGAACCCTTGATCCCCATCTTCTTTTCCTCGGGACCGGTGGATACGCCCGGGAATCCACGCTCCACGATAAACGCGGTAAATTTCTCTCCGTCCACCTTGGCGTACACCACGAACACATCGGCAAATCCCGCGTTGGTAATGAACTGCTTGGTGCCGTTCAGAATATAATGGGTCCCTTCGGGATTCAGCACGGCCGTCGTCTTGGCGCCGAGGGCATCCGACCCGGAAGTCGGCTCCGTCAGGGCGTAGGCCGCAATCCATTCGCCCGTGGCGAGTTTCGGCAGGTATTTCTCTTTTTGCGCCTTGTTGCCGAAGTAAACAATCGGCAGCGTGCCGATGCCCACATGGGCCCCGTGCGACAAGGCGAAAGCCCCCCCGTACGTCACGTTTTCCGTGATGAGGGTGGAGCTGATTTTATCCAGTTCCAGGCCTCCGTAGGCTTCGGGGATGTCGGCGCCCAAAAGCCCCAATTCGCCCGCCTTGCGCAGCAACTGCACCGTCAACTCGAAATTCTGCGCTTCGATTTCTTCGTCCCGGGGCGCCACTTCATTTACGCAGAAATCATAAGTGGTTTTGGCGATCATCCGGTGCTCTTCCGTGAAGTCTTCCGGTGTAAACACCGCCTCCGGATCCACGGGTCCGACCAGAAAACTGCCGCCTCTCACTTTTTCCTGCAACGCCATTTCAATCATTCTCCTCTCCGAAAAAATCGCGGGTGTCCGGGGTCATGGACGCTCGAACACGCCTGCGGCGCCCATTCCCCCGCCGATGCACATGGTCACGACTCCGTACCGGCTGCCCCGGCGGTGCATTTCGTTCATCAGGGACACCGTCAGCTTCGCCCCGGTGCAACCCAGCGGATGACCCAGGGCAATCGCTCCGCCGTTGACATTGGTCTTTTCCGGGTCCATGCCCAATTGGCGCATGACGGCCAAGGACTGGGAGGCAAACGCCTCGTTCAGTTCAAACAGGTCGATGTCGTCCAGCTTCAACCCGGCCAGTTTCAAGGCTTTCGGAACGGCTTCCACCGGGCCGATCCCCATGATGTCGGGATCGACGCCGCCGACGGCGAAGCTGCGGAAGATCAACTTGGGTTCGAGCCCCAGCTGCGCCGCCCGTTCCGCCGACATCACCACCACGGCGGCGGCGCCGTCGCTGGTCTGGGAAGAATTTCCCGCCGTCACCGTCCCGTCCTTCGCAAAAACGGGTTTGAGGTTGGCGAGAGCCTCCATCGACGTATTCGGGCGGACGCCCTCGTCCACGGAGAATTCGATTTCCTCTTCGACCACCCGGCCGTCTTCCGTCAAGTGAGTGCGCTTGACCCTGACCGGAACGATTTCGTCTTTAAACTTGCCTTCGGCGATCGCCCGCGCCGCCCGTTGATGGCTCCGCAGGGCAAAAGCATCCTGATCTTCGCGGCTGACGTTGTAGCGCTTGGCCACTTGTTCGGCCGTCAGGCCCATGGACAAGTAGACTTCCGGATAATGCTCCGCCAGATAGGGATTCGGCCGCAGGGTGTGACCGGTCATCGGCACCATGCTCATGCTCTCCACGCCGCCCGCCACAATGACATCGGCGAAACCCGCCATGATCCGCTCGGCGGCCATGGCGATCGTCTGCAGGCCGGAAGAGCAAAACCGGTTCACCGTCAGGCCGGGGACCGACGTGGGCAGGCCCGCCCGCAGGGCGACGATCCTCCCCAGATTCATCCCCTGTTCCGCTTCGGGGATGGCACAGCCGATGATGACATCCTCGACTTCTTCCTTCGCCACCTGAGGCACCCGGCGCAGGGCTTCTTCCACCACCAGGGCGCCGAGGTCCTCCGGCCGCGTGTGGCGAAGTGTACCCTTCGGCGCTTTGCCGACCGCCGTGCGCACTCCCGACACGATCACTGCTTCCCGCATCGCATTCCCTCTCTTTCTACCCGTGTTGTTCCGGACATGTCC
Organism: Alicyclobacillaceae bacterium; assembly: GCA_029961045.1. GTDB lineage: Bacteria > Bacillota > Bacilli > Kyrpidiales > Kyrpidiaceae > JASBVN01. Next base: position 58,820 of record JASBVN010000006.1, read on the forward strand.
AACCCCCGCCCAACCCGCCTCCGCGCAGGCAAAAACCCTTCCCGCCGGCGACAGACCGGGTCAGTTCCGCAGCGGTTTGTTGTGCTGCAACATGTACATCATCCGCTCCTGGGTCTTCGGTTCGCCGACCAAAGACAGGAACGCTTCGCGTTCGAGATCGAGCAGATACTGTTCTGTCACGACGGTCCCCGCCGGAACGCGGCCGCCGGACAACACATAAGCCAATTTCTTGGCGATTTTCTCGTCGTGTTCGCTGATGTACCCGGCCATGCGCATGGTGTACGCTCCGATGATGAGCGTGGAATATCCCGTCTCGCCCACGACCGGGATTTTCTTCGGCGCCGGGGGACGGTACCCCGCCTCCGCCAACCGCAATACCGTCTGTTTGGCGTCGTACAGCAGCAGGTCGGAGTTGACGGTGATCCGGTCCGCCGGCCGCAGGTATCCCAATTCCTGAGCCTCTACGGCACTGGTACTGACCTTTGCCATCGCCACGGTTTCAAACGCCCGGTTCACAAAGGGCTGGAGATCGGCCTGGACGCCTTCGGGTACGCTTTCGAGATTGCGCAACAACATTTCTTTGGTGCCGCCGCCTCCGGGGATGAGTCCGACACCGACTTCGACCAACCCCATGTAGGTCTCCGCCGAAGCCTGCACCACGGACGCTCCGAAGCAAACCTCCGCGCCGCCTCCCAAGGTCATGCCGAAGGGCGCGGCCACCACCGGTTTGTCCAGGTACTTGAGCCGCATGTTGGCGTCCTGGAATTGGCGCACCGATTGGTCGATCTGATCCCAAGCCTTCTGCTGGGCGGCCATGAGCATGAGCAAGAGGTTCGCGCCCACACAGAAGTTCTGGCCCTGGTTTCCGATAACCAATCCTTTCCAGTTCCTCGAGACTTCGTCCGCGGCTTTGAAGATCATCTCCACGACGTCCGGACCGATGGCGTTGTGCGGAGAATGAAACGCGAGGCACGCAACTCCGTCTCCCAAATCGTACAGCGCCGCCCCGGAATTCTCCATCACGACTTTTTTCTGTTCCCGCAAAGCCCGGAGGGAAATCTTCTCCTTCGGCTCGTCGATATAGCGATACTGCCCGGTCACGGCAAAGTGGCCGATCCGGCCCGGCTGCCTGTCGTACCACGTGCGCTTTCCTTCGGACAAGAGCCTTTCGACCAGAGGCGGAATCGTCTCGCCTTCCGCCCGCATCCGTTCGACGGTTTCCGGAACGCCCAGCATATCCCACAGTTCAAACGGCCCGATCTCCCAGTTGAAACCCCACTTCATGGCCCGATCGACGGCAACGATGTCGTCGGCGATCTCCGGCACTTTGCTCGCCGCGTACAGAAGCATCTTCTTCGTGACTTTCCACGCCAAAGCGGACGCCCGGTCGTCCTCCGACAGCAGGGCCCGGATCTTGTCCGCAGGGGTTTGAGCGCGTTTCGCCTTGGTCAAAGACGGATACTCCACCGCTTGTTTCGGCCGGTACTCCATTGATCGGGGATCCAGCACCCACGTTTCCTTGCCCTTCTCCCCTTTCACCCGTTTGTAGAAACCTTGCCCGGCCTTGTCTCCGATCCAGCCCCGGCGGACCATGTCGTTGATGAATTCCGGCACCTCAAACGCGGCCCGCTCCTCCGGCGAATCCACGTGGTCGCGCACGTTCCCGGCCACATGCACAAAGGTGTCCAGGCCGACGATGTCAAGGGTGCGGAATGTCGCGCTCTTGGGCCGGCCCATCGCGGGACCGAAGACGGCGTCTACCTCCTCGATGCTGTAGCCGTCTTCCAGCATCATCCGAGCCGTGACCAAGAGACCGTAGGTCCCCAGGCGGTTGGCGATGAAATTCGGGGTGTCTTTGGCCAGAACCACGCCTTTGCCGAGAACCCGGGTGAAAAAATCAGACATGAATTGTACGATCTCCGGGTTGGTTTTCTCCGTCGGAATGATCTCCATCAACTTCATGTAACGGGGCGGATTGAAAAAGTGCGTCCCGAGAAAATGGGCTTGGAACGCTTCCGACCGGCCTTCCGCCATTTTTGCGATGGAGACGCCGGAGGTGTTCGAGCTGACGATGATGCCGGGCCGCCAGTGGGCCTCGACCCGCTCCAACAGCGCCCGTTTGGCTTCGAGATTTTCAACGATGACTTCAATGACCCAATCGCACTGCGCAATCCGGTCCAGGTCGTCGTCCAAGTTGCCCACGGTGATCCGTTCGGCGCCCCGCCGGCTGAAAAACGCCGCCGGTTTGGCCTTTAACGCCCGCTCCAACCCCTGTTGGGCGATGCGGTTGCGGACCGCCCGATCCCGCAGAGTCAATCCCTTCGCCTGTTCTTCGTCGGTGAGCGACTGAGGCACAATGTCGAGCAAATCCACTTGTAGGCCGACATTGGCCAAATGGGCGGCGATCGCCGCGCCCATGACGCCGGCCCCCAAAACCGCCACCCGATTGATCGATCTGGTCATCTTCGAACCCCCTTACCGGCTTTCCTTCAACCAAACAGTCGGAAGTCTGATCCGACACCCATGTTTCTTCTCCAGTATAGCATAATTCGATGGGGGTGCGGATTTTCCTTCCGTAGGTCACAAAAATCGACAAACGGAAGGAGGCAAAAGCGGCTACGACCGGCCACAACAAAGGGAAAACAAAGGGAAAGAAGAAGAGCCCCCGGGCGCTTCGCATGCGCCCGAGGAGCCCCGTCTAGGACTCGCAACCGGAAAACTCACATATTTCGCCGATACTGGCCCCCTACCTCGTAAAGGGCCCGGGTGATCTGGCCGAGGCTGCAGTATTTGACCGTCTCCATCAATTCGGCGAAAATGTTGCCGCCCTCCGTGGCCACCTTCTGGAGGCGCCGGAGCATCTCGGGGGCTTTTTCACGGTTTCGCTCTTGAAAAGCCCGGAGGTTGCGAATCTGTTCTTCCTTTTCCTCCCGGGTCGCGCGGGCCAGCTCGATCTTCGGCGGTTCGTAACCGGGCTCCAGGGTCTTGGGATTGATGAAGGTGTTGACCCCGATGATCGGCAACTGTCCGCTGTGTTTGAGCTGCTCGTAATAGAGGGACTCGTCCTGGATTTTCCCCCGCTGATATCCGGTTTCCATCGCCCCCAGCACCCCGCCCCGGTCGTTGAGGCGCAAGAATTCCTCCAGAACCGCCTCCTCCACCAGGTCGGTCAATTCTTCGATGATGAAGGAACCTTGGAGGGGATTCTCGTTTTTCGCCAGACCGAACTCCCGGTTGATAATCATCTGGATCGCCATCGCCCGGCGGACGGACTCCTCCGTCGGGGTGGTGATCGCCTCGTCATAGGCGTTTGTGTGCAGGGAGTTGCAGTTGTCGTAGATGGCGATCAAGGCCTGCAGCGTCGTCCGGATGTCGTTGAAATCGATTTCCATCGCGTGCAGGGACCGGCCGGAAGTTTGGATATGGTATTTCAGCTTCTGGCTGCGCTCGTTGCCGCCGTATTTATACTTGATCGCCGTCGCCCAAATCCGCCGCGCCACCCGGCCGATGACGCTGTATTCGGGATCCATTCCGTTGCTGAAGAAAAAGGACAAATTGGGCGCAAAATCGTCGATTTTCATTCCCCGGGCCAGGTAGTATTCCACATACGTGAAGGCATTGGCCAAGGTGAAGGCGAGTTGGGTGATCGGATTGGCCCCGGCCTCGGCGATGTGATACCCGCTGATGCTCACGGAATAGTAATTCCGCACTTGATTTTGAATAAAATACTCTTGAATGTCCCCCATCATCCGCAAAGCGAAATCGATGGAAAAGATGCACGTATTCTGGCCTTGATCTTCCTTTAAAATATCGGCCTGCACCGTCCCGCGCACGGTGCGCAGAGTGCGGGCTTTGATCGCTTCGTACTCCTCCGGCGTCGGCTCGCGCCCGGTTTGTTCTTTGAATTTGTCCACCTGCTGGTCGATGGCGGTATTCAAAAACATCGCCAGCAGAATCGGCGCAGGGCCGTTGATGGTCATCGACACACTGGTGTTCGGCGCACACAGGTCGAATCCTTTATACAGCTTCTTCATGTCGTCGAGGGTGCAAACGCTGACGCCGCTTTCTCCGACTTTGCCGTAAATATCGGGCCGTTCGTCCGGATCCTCTCCGTACAGCGTCACGCTGTCGAAGGCCGTGCTCAAGCGCTTGGCCTCGTCGTTCTGGCACAGATAGTGGAACCGGCGGTTGGTGCGCTCGGGCGTTCCCTCCCCGGCGAACTGCCGGCGCGGTTCCTCTTCGGTGCGTTTGAGGGGGAACACCCCGGCGGTGTAAGGGAACGATCCCGGCACGTTCTCCAGCAGCATCCACCGCAGGAGATCGCCGTAGTCCTCATACCGCGGCAGAGCGATTTTCGGGATGCGAGTTCCGGATAGGCTGGTCGTGTACAGGGGAGTGCGGATTTCCCGATCCCGCACTTTCACGACCAGCTCGTCCTGCCGGTACCGTTCCTTTAACTCGGGCCACTCCTCCAGCGCCCGACGGCAGTCGGGATGGAGCTCCTTCCAAAAATGTTCCAGCTGCCGGTCGATCTGCTCCAGTACCGCCTGCTCGCCCTCCGGGGCCCGCTGGGCGAACACTTCCCGAGCCCCTTGGAGGCGGTAAATCTTCCTCGCGATCGCCGCTTGTTCTTCGACCCATTGTTTGTAGCGCCGGACCGTGTGGACGATTTCCGCCAAGTAATGGCTCCGCTCCGGCGGAATAATCGCCGGCTTCCGGATCTGCGGATCGCCGGGCGGTTCGCCGATCGCCCACTCCTCCCCGTACTTCTGCCGGAGCCGGTCCGCAAGGGCCCGGAAAAAGCGGTTCGTGCCCGGATCATTAAACTGGCTGGCGATGGTCCCGAAAACGGGAAGCTGTTCGTCGGAGACGTCAAATCGGTTGTGATTCCGGCGATATTGCTTGCGCACATCCCGCAGGGCGTCCTCCGACCCTTTCCGGTCAAATTTATTGATGACTACAAAATCGGCGTAATCGAGCATTTCGATTTTTTCGAGCTGACTCGGGGCGCCAAATTCGCTCGTCATCACATAGATGCTGATATCGGAGATTTCGACGACCGCGGCGTCCCCCTGTCCGATTCCGCTGGTCTCGACGATCACAAGATCAAATCCGGCCGCCTTGACCACCGCCAGGGCATCGTAAATCGCTCCGCTGAGTTCCGAACCCGACCGGCGGGTGGCCATACTCCGCATGTACACCCGGGGACTGTGAATGGCGTTCATCCGGATGCGATCCCCCAACAGCGCTCCGCCGGTTTTCTGTTTCGACGGGTCGATGCTCAGAATGGCGATCGTTTTGCGGGGATACGACCTCAGAAAGCGCCGCACCAATTCGTCGGTCAGGGAACTTTTCCCCGCGCCCCCGTTTCCGGTGATGCCGATGACCGGCACCGGCCTGACGCGCTCCCGGATCCGGGAAAACACCTCTTCCCACTCGGGCCGTTTTTCCTCGACCCGGCGTTCCGCCAGGGTGATACACTGGGCGATGCGCCGCACATCGAAGGGAGTGAGTTCCCCCCCTTCCTCCGCCAACTGGGATGGGGTGGGGTAATCCGTCTGCCGGAGCATATAGTTGATCATGCCCTGCAACCCCATCCGCCGGCCGTCCTCCGGGGAAAAGATCTTCGCGATTCCGTACGCCTCCAACTCCCGGATTTCGTCGGGGACGATCACTCCCCCACCGCCGCCGAAAATTTTGATGTGCCCGGCTTCCCGTTCCCGGAGCCGGTCATACATGTATTTAAAGAATTCCATATGACCGCCCTGGTAGGAGCTCACTGCGATACCTTGAACATCCTCTTGGATGGCGGCGTCGACAATCTCCTCCACCGACCGGTTATGGCCGAGGTGAATGACTTCGGCTCCCGAGGACTGCAGCAGGCGGCGCATGATGTTGATCGACGCATCGTGGCCGTCGAACAAACTGGCCGCCGTGACAAAACGCACCTTATGGCGTGGACGGTACACTTCAGTTTCCATCGTCCGTCTCCCCTCTCGCTTCGCCCCCAGTGCCGGAATCCATGAGTTCGTTCAACAAAAGGGACGTTTGAACGCGAATATAGTCCTCCAAGTCGTAATGGCGCCGCAACACCCAGCGCCGGAACGCCCACATCTGCCCCAAAACGATGATGTTGTGGGCCATCAGCGTCACGGCCCGTGGATCCAGTTGCAGACTCCCGTCTTCCAACCCGCGCCGCAAGATATCCTCAAAAATCCCCGTGATCTGCTCTTCTTTCCTCAATACGTAACGGAGGGATTCGGGCGGAAGGGATTTGCTTTCCTGGTAAATCAGCAATACGTCATCCTGCATATCATCCATGACGTACAGGTATTGGCGAATGGCGAGGCGGAGCGTTTCGCGACCGTTTTGGGCTTCCTTTAGGGTGTCCCGCAACCGGGCCTCCAGGGTATTGTGAATGTTCTCGCACACGAGATACAGCACGTCTTCCTTGGACTCCACATATTCGTACAGCGCTCCGATGCTCATGCCGCTCTCCCGGGCGATTTCCCGAGTCGTCGTCCGGTGGAACCCCTTTTTGATAAACAGATCCACCGCCGCATCGACGATTTGTTGCCTGCGCACTTCCACCAACTGGGGGTCTTTGACGGCGGTCGGAATGGGTTTACTCGTACTCGGTCTCACGGGCATTTCCTCCACCTCCCCATCGCGCACGCCCTCGCCTCGCGCCTGAGCGAGCGTTCGATCGGAGCTCTAACTCCATCTTACGCATCCGGTCCCCTTCCCGTCAACGGCTTGCCTGTCCGGTGCAGCAGGAAAAGAGTGGGCCACCATCGAATATCCCTTACAGGCGCCGGTTTGACCACAAAACACAAAAAAGAGAAAAAATAACTACAGAAACGGAGGCCGCTCCATGCTCCAACCGGGTACGTTGCAAGACCGCGTGGCCGTCGTCACCGGAGGAAGTTCGGGCCTCGGCAAGGCCATGGCGGAGGAATTCGCCCGCCTCGGGGCTTTCGTGACGATCACCGGCCGAAACGAAGAACGCCTGCACGCCGCCGCCCAAGACCTGTTGAGCCGCGTTCCCGGCGCCCGGGTACTCGCCGTTCCCGGCGACGTCCGCCGGCCCGAAGACGTCGACCGCCTGGTCGCCGAAACCAAACGCGCTTTCGGCAAAATCGACATTCTCGTCAACAACGCTGCGGGCAATTTTGTCTGCCCGGCGGAACAATTGTCGATCAACGGGTGGAATGCCGTCGTCAACATCGTGCTCAACGGCACCTTTTACTGTTCCCGGGCCGTCGGGCGGGAGATGATCGCAGCAGGGAAAGGCGGCAATATCCTCAACATCGTCGCCACCTACGCGTGGACCGGGGGACCGGGAACGGTACACTCCGCCGCCGCGAAAGCCGGCGTCGTGGCAATGACCCGCACACTGGCCGTCGAGTGGGCCCGGTACGGAATCCGGGTCAACGCCATCGCCCCGGGGCCGATCGAGGGAACCGGAGCGGCGGAAAAGTTGTGGCCGACCAAGGAGATCGAAGAAAGCTTGAAACGAGACATTCCTCTCAACTGCTTCGGGGAACCCCGGGACGTCGCCCGGCTGGCTTCGTACATCGTTTCCGATTACGCCCGGTTCATGACGGGAGAAGTCGTCACCCTCGACGGAGGAGAATGGCTTAACAAGGGTTTTTTGAAACACTTCGAAACCGCGCCGGGGTCACCGTCGTGACCCCGACACCCTCAGACCCCCATGATGTGATACCCGCCGTCCACGTGGATCACCTCACCGGTGATGCCGCGGGACATCCGGCTGGCGAGAAACACCGCCGTGTCCCCGACCTCTTCGGGATCCGTCGTGCGGCGAAGGGGTGATTTTTCTTCCACCACTTTGAGAATGGTGTTGAAGTCCCGAATGCCCTTCGCCGACAAGGTTCGAATCGGCCCCGCCGAAATGGCGTTGACCCGGATCCCTTCGGGGCCCAGTTCGCTGGCCAAGTACCGGACGCTCGCCTCCAAGGCGGCTTTGGCTACCCCCATCACGTTGTAATTGGGCATCACGCGTTCCGATCCCATATACGTCATCGTGATGACGCTGCCGCCCTCCTTCGACAGAAGTGGGCGCAACCGCTGCACCACAGCCACCAGAGAATAGACGCTGATGTCGTGGGCCACCGCAAACCCTTCCCGGGAAGTCTCCGCGTACAGGCCCGACAGGTCTTCGGATTTGGCAAAGGCAATGCTGTGAACGAGGACGTGCAGGGCGTCCGTCTCTTGCCGGACCGATTCGTACAGTCGGTCCAAATCTCCGTCTTTCGTCACGTCGCAGGGAAAGAGCAGCGCCCCCGGGACGTCCCGGGTGAGTTCCCGCACCCGCCGCTCCAGGCGTTCTCCCTGATATGTAAAGATCAGCCTCGCACCGTGCGCCAAAAAAGCTCGGGCGATCGCCCACGCAATGCTCCGTTCGTTGGCTACTCCCATAATCAGCGCAGTTTTCCCTTCAAGTAGTCCCACTGGTCATCCCCCTTTGCCGGTGATCGAACCAATCTTTCACGCGCCGCAGCATGGCCCGGTTGTCCGGCCAGTACAACATCCGTTCCGCCCCTAGGAGATCCACCCACCGCCCCTCCGAGTGTTCATCGCTCAGCCGGGGCAAAAATGCCTGTTCAGCCAAGGCGATCCACACGGAATGGCAATATGTTTCTCCCCGGTGTTCAAAGCAACAGGTCCATCCGGTGTCCACCAGCCGGTCCGGTTTCCACCCCGTCTCTTCCCACACTTCCCGTCCCGCCGCCTCGCGAGACGTTTCCCCTGCCTCCACATGCCCGGTCACCGGTTGCCACACCCCGCCCCGGGAAGGGATGCGGCGGAGCAACAAGACCATCGGCGGTCGGGAGTCGACGCAGACAAAGACGAGTACCGAGTGGCGCACCGGACATCCCCCCATGACCATCATAACAAAAAAAAGGACCCCGGCCCACGGCCGGGGCGTACAGACTTTGCCCCCAAGTCCCGGAGAACCATTAACCGGATCCACGGCCGCTCAGGACCACCCCGGTCCGGCGGCGGATCAATTCCTGGCGGATCCGCTGCAACTGTTGTTCCGCCTGGGCCAGTTGTGCAACCGCCTTTTGCCGCCCGTCCAAATCTCCGCTCCAAAGGGCTTCCGCCAATCGATCCAGATTCCGGTGAACGTGGCCGGTCCACGTTTCCCGTTCCAACACCAATTCCCAATCGGTCCGAGCCTTCCAGTCGGTCCGGGCCAGGACGTCCCAAAACAACAGGCCGCGGGTGAACCGGATGTCGTGGGCTCCGTCCGACCAGGACACGTGGACGGTGCCCGCCGCCCCGACGGCGTACAGCAAGTCGAGCAAGGCGCGCACCGCGACGTGTTCTCCCAGTGTCCCTGCGTCCCCGTAGAAACCGGCAGTCCCGGACACCATCCCCTCTTCTGCCCGGATCCGGACGGCTCCCACGGCGCTGCACGATGTGAAGACGACCCTTTCGTCGCCGTGGGACGCGGCGACGGACAGCCCGCAGCGGCGCCACGACTGCATCGCCTCAAACAACGCAGCCCGCTCCGTCCAGGCCTGGAACACGACGGCCACGCGGAGTTCATCCATCGGTGAGGTCCCCCTTCTCACAGGTTCCATTACCATTTATCCCCCGGCGGAACCCCGTTGAAACCTCGGAAGACAAAGGCGGGAACGCGGTCTCCCGCATCCCCGCCAACGATCAACGATCATCGGGAGAGGCGGACTTTTGGTACACCTCCTCTGCGGCAGCGCATGCAGCCCCGCGTTCTACGGGGTGTCCGGCTTCTCCCAAAATCTGTTCCAAAGCCGCCAACAGCAACATGACGTTCCTCCGGCGGCTGGAGTGCCCCATCAAGCCCAAGCGCCAGATGCGGCCCTTGACTTCGCCCAGTCCGCCTCCAATCTCGATCCCGTACTCCCGAAGGAGACGTCCACGCACTTCTTCATCCCGGACGCCTTCCGGGACCCATACCGCTGTCAATTGCGGGAGCCGGTGTCCCTCTTGGGCAAACAGTTTGAGTCCCATCGCCTCCAGACCGGCTTGAAGAGCCCGCCCGTTCAGAAGGTGGCGCCGAAACACGCGTTCCAATCCCTCTTCTAGGATCAACCCCAAAGCGGCGTGAAGGGCGTACACCATTGTCACCGGTGCCGTATGATGATAAAAACGTTCCTCCCCCCAATATTGCCGGATCATCGTCAAATCGAGATACCAACTTTGGACTTTGGTCCTGCGCTTGGACAAAACCTCTTCGAACCGAGGGCTAAGGGTCACCGGCGAAAGTCCGGGAGGTGCTCCCAAGCACTTTTGCGTTCCCGAATAACACCCGTCCACCCCGAAGTCGTCCACTTGGACCGGGACACCTCCCAAGGAGGTGACCGCATCCACCAAGAAGAGCGCCTCGTGCTCCCTGGCTAACCGGCTCAGGTCCTCTAAGGGCTGCCACACACCGGTTGAGGTTTCGGCGTGCACCACCGCCAAGGCCTTGACCCGGCGATGGGCGCGGAGCACATCCCGGACCTGTTCCGGTTCGAGGATGCGCCCCCAAGGAGCCCGAACCGGGATCACTTCCGCTCCCGTCCGGGCGGCGACGTCGGCCATGCGTTCTCCGAACAGCCCGTTGATCCCCACGACGATCTTGTCCCCGGGCTCCAGGGCGTTGACCATCAGGGTCTCCATGCCGGCGCTCCCCGTCCCCGACATGGCCAGTGTCAAGGAATGGCGCGTTTGGAACAGCGCCCTCAACCGCTCCCTCGTCTCGTTCATAATAGCTAGAAATGCGGGATCCAAGTGTCCCAACAGGGGGCTCGCCATGGCCCGCAACACGTCCGGATGACAGTCGCTCGGCCCCGGTCCCAACAAAATTCGATCCATCCGTTCATCATTCATATAAGCCGGTCCTCCTATTCTGTAACGGCCCCCGCGCCTCGATCACGATTGTACCACAGTTTACGAAAAAAGACGGCGGAGTGCTCCTCTTCACGAGCACCCCGCCGATCCCCCGCGCTCCCGCAGGAAAAATCCCCCGCTTCACCTGCCGGACCGGAGGCTCAATCGTCCCGGTCGCCGGAGGGTTGCGGCGCCGTTTTGTGCACCAAAATCCGACCGTCACCAGCATCCACGACGATCAAAACTCGTTCCTTCTCTTTGGCCAGGTGCACCACATACACCAAGTAACCGTGAACGGCGTACAATTTCACCCTTTTGACCGCGCCCTTCGGCTCGGCCTTGCGGGCCGCTTCCGCCGCCCGTTCCGGCGTGATCTTGGCATAGGGTTTGAGGGCCTGTTCATAGGCCTTCTGGACCGTGTCGTGAAGGGCCCTGCGCTGCTCGTCGGTCAGCCGTACGCTGCTGCGGATGTCGTCCCAATCGACGTCCCAATGCCCGCCGTGAGCCGCCGGAGAACCGTCCCCCGGTGTCGCAGCCGGTGCGGCTTGCCCGACGGGCACGCCGCCGAGAAGTCCGGCCGCCCACACCAATCCAGCCGCCGCCAACCGCATGCTCTTCCGCTTCACCGTCGCATCTCCTCCTCCATCGGACTCGAGTACAGTATGACCCGAGGGACGGAAAAGATTGCAGGCGGCCTCACCAGGGAAACGCCCGGAAGGCATTCACTTCCTCTTGGGTCGCGGTATCCCAGCGGTAGAGCGAGAAGGCCACTGCTCCCGCTTCTTTCGCCGCTTGCATCGCCGCGGTGACTTCCGCTGCGGTCGGCACGGTCTGGAAGGGCGTTCCGTCGGAATGATCCATCCGGTACGCCTGGCCGATGACCTCCACTGGACGGCCTGTCAGGCGCGCCGCTGCTTGAGCTTCGCTCAAAATTTCACTGCGAACCTCTTCGGGGGTGTATTCCCGGTCCCGGTAATGCCAATAATCCATAATGCTGATCACATCAAAATAGCGCCCGAACGAACTCCACGGATAGTTCTCGGACTTCTTCCAAGCCGTGCCGAGGAAAGGAGGGTAGGTGACCGCCACGATCGGATAGTCACTTCCGAGAGCCTGCCGGACCGGTTCCATCGTCGCGGCAATGGTTTCCGCCGTCGGAGATTCCTCGATGTCGGCAGCCAATCCGTCGACCCTCTCGCCGGTCGGCGTCGTATGCCGCGCCACCGCCAGCATCCGGGCAGTGTCCAGTTTCGGATCGTCAACCAGGTAGACGCAGCCGATGACGGCAATCCCGTTGGCATGGGCCCTGGGGATGATCGCATCCAACATGGCCTTGGATTCGGGGCGGATCGTCCCTTCCCCCGGTTGATTCCGGACAATGAGATAGAGATAATTCGCGCCCGCTTCCTTAGCCCGTTGAATGATGCGATCAGGATCGTATCCGGCGGTTCCCCATTCCACCCAGGTCCCCCAGACTCCTTTTCCCCGGACGGGCAGATTGCCTTTGAGCACCGTCAACGTCAGGTCGCCGGATCCGGTCAATCCCGGATTTTTCTCCGGGGAAATCGTGGCCCGAATGACCACCGGCCCAGGCTGGTACCCGGCAGTAAAGGTACCGAGGTCGCCCATTCCTCCGGCGATCGTACGGCGCTGGACATCCAGGGATCCCCGCCCCGGATCGGAGAGGGTGACATCCACGTTCACCTCGCCGGGGATCAACTGTCCGTGGGAATCTTTCAGCACAATCCGCACCCGGGCTTTATTTCCCGGGAAAAGCTCCGTCGAGGGAACGGCGGACAACTCGACGCGCACCGGCGAGACCGCCTCGACGGTCACGGGAATGCGAACGCTGAGCGTCCGCCCGTCGGAGGTCGTTAGGCTCCCGACGAGGGCGCCCTGCCCGGGCTGAGAACCGGCCTGAAATACGCCGTCGGCGAACGATCCAACGGCCCCTTCCACCTTCCAGTTCAACTGGACCGGAACCGAAACCCCGTCGTCCCGAAGGGCCACAACCGCCACCGGCTGCCGCTGGCCGATGCCCAACTTCAACTCCCGGGGCACCGCTTCCAGACGGGTGACCGTTTTGCTCTGCCGGACAAACCGGTCGCCCGGCGGAATCAAAAGCATCCTTTGGATCATGGCCGCCGCTTGGGCGCGCGTAGCCCCTTCCCGGGGGCGAAGCAGCCCTTGGTCGTCCCCGGTCAAGATTTTGAGGGCAACGGCCGTTGCCACAGGCGAAACGGCATACGGGCTAATTTGGTCCCGGTCTGCAAAGGGAGATAGAACCCCTTCATCGGGGTCGCTCCGGTCGAACCGCAATCCCTTCATGATCATCGTGACGATATCTTGTCGCAGGACCGGCGCTTCCGGAGAAAACTGCCCCGGTCCGGTTCCCCGGACGATCTTGGCCGCCCAGGCCCCTTCGACATACGGCCAATACCACGTACCATAGGGCACATCGGCAAAATCGGCATGCCGGCTGTCCTGTTCCAGCCTCGCCCGCTCGGCGTCGGGATAATTGTGCCAAACCACCGCACCGCTATGATTGTCCCGCACCAGCGCGTGGTCGAACTGAGACGCATAGGCGACCGCTTCGTCTTTCGAGGAGAAAACCTGCTTCGGGTCCGTCCCCTGCAACACCGTATACCGGTAGCCGAGGGCGACCACGACCATCTTGGCCAGCTCCGCGCGATTGACGAGGCGGCCCGGGTCGAAACGGCCTCCCGCTCCGTTCACGATGCCTCGGGAAGCCAGATCCTGCACCGCTTCGTAATACCAATCGCCCGGATGAACATCGGAAAAGACCGCCGCGCTTTCCGCCCGCACCGAATTCGGCGGAACGGCCAAAGCCGCCGCCAGGCAGGCCATCCCGATCCACCGCCCCACCCGGCTCGTTCTTTTCCGGACATGACGCCGTTCTCGCAATCTCCTCCCCCTCCCGATCTTCTCGTTGCACCCATAGGGAGGTTCGACACGAACGGCGAAGGTCCTGCCGGGTTCGACGCGATTTTTTTAAGGTCCATGATCGCCGGCGGACGGCGGCGCTTTGGTCCCGACTTTCGCGCCGGCACCGAACTGTTCGATGAGATCCGTATCGTACGAATAAATGTTGCGGCTCTTGTCGCGGTGAGAGGCTAGCGCCTGATCGATCAAGCGGTCCAACAGATCCGAAAACGATATTCCGGAAGGCTCCCACAGGTAAAAGGCCATGGACCCAGGAATGGTGTTGATTTCATTGACGTAAACGGTTCCGTCCTCCGCCACCAGACAGTCGACCCGGGCGACACCCTTTGCGTCGATGGCCCGGAACGCCCGGCACGCCAGTTCCCGGATCCGCTCGGCGAGCTCCTCGGGCAGGTCGGCCGGAATCCTCCGCGCCGCTTGCCCTTTCGTAAAATTCCCCCGGATATATTTGTCCTCATAACTCAAAAAGACTTCCCAAGAGACCGGTTCTTCGCACACGGAAGCCCGGACTTCCTCCCCTTCACCGAGGACGGCGCAGTTAATTTCCCGGGGAGAAGGGACGGCTTTCTCGATGATGATTTTCCGGTCGTATCCTGCCGCCACGTCCACGGCCCGGATCAATCCCTCCCGGTCCTCCACCCGGCTGATGCCGACGGAAGACCCGAGGTTCGACGGTTTTACAAAAACCGGATAGGCCAACTCCCGCTCTACTTCATCGGCGACCTCGTCGGGGTTCCGGTACCACCGGTCGCGATAGATCCACCGGTAATCCACCACCGGAATCCCGTGAGCCCGGAATACGGCCTTCATGAGAATTTTGTCCATCCCGACGGCCGAGCCCAAAACCCCTGGCCCGGTATATGGGATTCCCGCCATTTCCAATAACCCTTGAAGACTGCCGTCCTCGCCGAAGGTCCCGTGGATCGCCAAAACGGCCACGTCCACCGGCCACTGGGCGGGCTTGCGAAACAGTCCCCGCAAAAACCGCGGATCTTCCATCACCCCGCCGCCCGGCACGGGCAAAAGAACGACCCGTCTCGCCTGTTCCAATAATTTGGACCGGCCGGAGGCCCGGAATGATTCGAGTTTCGTCAAGACCTCGCCGGTCCACCATATCCCCTCCTTGTCGATGTACAGCGGAAGCAAATCGTACTTGTCCCGGCTCAAATGGTGCATCACTTGGTGGGCGGTGACGATGGACACTTCGTGCTCCACCGACCGACCGCCGAAAATGACGGCCACTCGCTTTTTCACTCCCATGACCTCCCGATGGGCTTACCGGGTATAATTGTCCGGCAAATCGTTTTCAAACAACACGACATCCCCCGGCCTCAACACCGCCCGGAGCTCCCGGGTCGCTTCCTCCAGAGAGTCGACGATCCGGATCCGATCCTCCGGAAACCCGGAGTCGCGCAGTCCTCCGACGATGGGACCGGCGCGATCCCTCCCCACCAGGATCGCGAAATCGCACACCCGGGCGATGTGTTTTCCGAATTCCCGGTTGTACCGTTCCTCCTCGCTCCCCAGCTCGATCATGCCGGGGGTGACCACGACTTTCCGCCCAGAAAATCCGCTTAGGACCTCGAGGGCCACCCGGGTTCCGTCGGGGTTGGAGTTAAATGCGTCGTCGATGACGTACACCCCTCCGGAACGGATCAATTGTAACCGGTGAGGAACCGGGCGAAGGCGCCGGATACCGGCGGCGATCTGCCGCATGGTCAGGCCGAGGTGCCGCGCCGCCGTCGCCGCTCCGAGAATGTTCAACACCTGATGCCGCCCGAGCAGATCGGTTTGACAGCGGACCGTTTCCCCGGTCTCCCGATCCTCCAACTCAAACGCCGTTCCTTCTTCCGACACGGTGATGTTTCGGGCCGCGAACCGCACTCCTTCCGCCTCCAGACCGTAGAGGGCCACGCGAACCCCCCGGGTCTGTGCCGCGAGGCGGCGGCAGTAGTCGTTGTCGGCGTTCATCACCGCAAGTCCGTCCGGCGGGAGCGCCTCGATCAGTTCGTACTTTGTCTTGGCAATCGCGTCCAAGCTCCCGAAGGTTTCGAGATGGGTCGCTCCCACCGCCGTCAAGACCCCGATCCGGGGGCGCGCCAGTTCGGCCAACTCCCGAATGTCCCCCGGTTGCCGGGCCCCCATCTCGACAATCAACACCTCGTGCTCCGGTTTCAATTGCTCGTTGATGACCCGGCATACCCCCATGGGCGTGTTATAACTGTCCGGAGTCACAAGCACCCGGTATTTTTCCGACAAAATCGTGCCAAGAATAAATTTGGTGCTCGTTTTTCCGTAGCTCCCGGTCACTCCGATGACGACCAGATCGTCCCGTTGTTGCAAGATCTCGCGAGCCCGGCGGAGAAACCGGTTGTTCACCCGGCGCTCCCAGGGAGCCGTCGTTGCGGCCGCTCCCATCATCCACAGGGGCGGAGCAAACAGATTCACCGCGGCAGCCGCCAAACCGCCCCATCCGCCGAACACCCCGGACAACAACGCCGCCGCGACCGTCCACACCGCATAGGCGCCGTACAACCGCCTGGCCCTCGGCGTCCAAACCAACGGCTTCTTCGCCGGCAACCGCGCCGCGCGGTAGGCGGCGAACGCCGCTCCGCCGGCCCCCAGCAGCCAGCCTGCGGCCCACCACACCCCGTACCCGAATGCCGCACCGGCCAGTGTCCACACCGCCCACAGAGCGGCCAGCCGCATTTCCTCCAGGGACCGGCCGCGCCGCCTCCACCACCGGAGATACCGGTCGTTGCGGTAACCCGACAACTGCATCATGTGCAACATATAACGGCCCCGCCAAAGCGCCGTCACCGCCGAGACCGCTGCGAGGACCGCCCACCATGCCGTCAAGGATCATCACCCTTCAAAGAACCGTTCCACAATCATGCAAAAATCGCGGAACCGGTCGAGATAGCTGAAATGCCCCGCGCCCGACAGGACCACCAGACCGGCGTCGGGAATTTCGCGTTCCATGATTTTCGCCATCCACAAGGGAGTATCTCGGTCCTCTTCCCCCCAGATGAGGAGAGTGGGAACCGGAATCCTGCTCAACAGCGGACGCAAATCCTCGTTGACCACGCGCACCATGACCCTTCTCATCGGTCCGGCATCCCGGTAGTCCTTCGAGCCGAACCGGGTGTACAGCCGCTCGAGCCATGCCTCTTTTCGTCCCCCGGGAAGCCGCTCCACTGCGGCGCGCAAGGTCTTAAAGGCATACACCCGGGCGTAATAGCGCCATCCCCGCCTGGGACGGATCCCCGCCGCATCCACGAGAACCATCTTTTCCAGCCGTTCCGGATGGTGGGCCGCTAAATAAATGCCGATCCGCCCCCCGAACGAATGGCCGATGAGGTGAACCTTGGAAAGATCCAGCCGTTCCATGAACCGGAGAACCGCTTCCGCGTAATCGGCCACTCCCCAGTCGCCCGGCGGAGGAGGACTTTCCCCGAACCCCGGCAGATCGGGGGCCAACACGCGATGGCGCCCGGACAGGCGGTCGATGACCGGGCGAAAGCTTTCCGCCCTCCCTCCCCACCCGTGCAGGAGAACCACCGGAAACCCCTTGCCGGCATCTTCATACGCCAACTGCAATCCATTAATTTCCGTTTTCATCCTGTCCACACCTTTTGATCGTAACACGGGGTCAATTTACTGTATTCACAACAACCCGAGACATTTCCCCGGGGCTCCGACAGCCAGTATACCATGAAAAAAGGACTCGCCGGGCATCTTCCCGGTCAAGTCCCCACCCATCGGGATCCAACCATCGACTCCCTTATTTAGGATATCCGCCGGATCCTGATCCATCCCGAAGCAGTTGATCGACCAGGGTGACGACGTTTTCCACCGTACGGCCCAACACTTCGTCCAATTTCTCCGGACGTCCGGACCAAGTCGGTTTTTGGCCGCCTGCGGGAAGCTCGACCATCGCCCGTACCGTTTGGGTCAAACCCCGTTGCCCTTCAGCGCTCTTTTCAACCGTTTCCAGGGACACAGAGAGGCTTCCCACAGAGAGGTTCAACACCTGCATCCTCCGTTCCGGCCCATCCTTTGCCGGCTCGGGGAGACCTTCCGGCTCCGGACTGCGGGAGCGGTTCCGGCTTGTCCCGTCCGAACTCCGATCCCGATCCGTTCCTCCGCCGGGCCACCGGCCCCCGGCGTCATTTCCGCCGGGCTTTTTCCCACCGACTTCTCCCGCCGTCCCCCGGTCCTGGGCCAACTCCGGCGGCATGCCGAGAAAACGCGACGGGAGTCCCACCGGTTCACCTCGGGCGGGACGTACTGCGGCGATATCCATGATCCCTGAGACGCCGCCCTTCCGCACCGCCGGCGATCCGTCCGCCCAATTTTGCAAGAAACGCGACACTTCGACAGATTCCGACCCCGCCGGGAGCCCTGTCGGCTCCTCATCCTCTACCGGAGTATGACGGACGTCTTCCGAACCCGCACCAGCCGACGAGACCGCGGATTCGCCCGCGAACGCCGAGACAATCGAGTCGTGGCTGCGTTGTTTAGAGACGAGCAGTGAGATGATGTCGCCGACCGCCGGCGTCCCCGCGGGAGATCTCGATAGAGACCACAGGATGACCGCCGCGCTGATCACCCCGGCCCCGACCAAGCATTTTCCTGCAGTCCTCACCCTTTCCCCCTCCCGGTATAGACAAAACGGCCGGAATCCGCCCGTCTTCTTTGTCACGTCTCTTTTTGCGGTAAATCCCGGACGGCCCAAGTCGCCGGGAGCCTTCCAAGATTTCTCCCTCATACCATAATTATATTGCAATTATATCATAGCAAAGGGAGGCCGTGGATTCCCTCTATAAAAATGGAGGGACAACAGTCCCCGGCCGCTCCCCTGTTCCTCTAAACGTCCCTCCCTTCCTGCCGGAGAAGTTGCCGGCGACAAGCGCGACACTCCCCGGCAGTAGAACGGACGCCCGATCGGCCCACACATTTTATTGGGTTCTGAAAGTGTGTGTTGAAAATATGAAGGAAGGAAAAGAGGACCTATCACAGGATAGGCCCTCGATCTTCCCGGCCGCTTACCACACCCGGACGTTCTCGAGGTAGCTGTCCAGGGCTTCGCCGCGGCCTTCCACGTGCACGCCTTTGTGGCCGTACCAGGAGGCCTCTTCCACCCAACCGAAGTACCAGTCTTGAGGCGCGACATCCGGGTAATGGCGCTGGACAGGGATTTTTCCGTCCACCAGCGGACCGCGGCCCAACGCCCGGCACATCAGCGCCACCACTTGCGCCCGGGTCACCGGTTCATCCGGGCCGAACCTCCCGTCCGGATACCCCGACAAAAACCCGAGCCGGACCGCCGTTTCGATGTCGTTGTACGCCCAGTGGCTCGTCGGCACGTCCGTGAACGTCGTCTGCGATCCCCCCGGCAACTTCGTGAATTCCACCGGCGCGATCGCGTGCATCCGCACCATGACCGACGCCACTTCCGCCCGGGTCGCCCACCGCTCCGGCTCGAAATAACCGGCTTTGAACACCGGGAACAATTGCTTGGCCGTCACCGCCGCAATATATCGCCGCGCCCAGTGTTCAGGCGAAACGTCCGCGAAGGGATTCGGCTGATTCGCCAAATCTTCCAGCTTCATGATGTGAGCCGTGATGGAGGCCAGTTGAGCCCGGGTCACCGGTTCGTTGGGACGGAAGGTTCCGTCCGGAAATCCGACGACAAAGGGAATGTGTACCTTCGGCCCGACGGTAACCTCCACCGTCTGAGAGGATACCGGCTTCCGCTGGGGCGCGGAGATGACAGCGGTATTGCGGATGATGGTGCCTTCGGGTGTCTGAGGATCGACCTGCACCTTGAGGGTGAGAATGCCGCCGTCGTCTTTTCTCCGGTCCCCGAGATCCCAAATCACCGCATTTTTCGAAGAATCGTACCGTCCCCCGCCATCGGCGCTGATGAACTTGGTGTGTTCGGGAAGAGTATCGACGATCTGAACACCCTGCACGTCCTTCAGGATGTTGTACACCAGCCGGTACTCGATGGTCCCGCCGGGTTCCACCGAATCCTGGAGCGCCACTTTCGACAGCTTATACGGCGAGCCAAACGGAATACCGCCCTCCGGCACTTTGGCTTCGGCGCTGACCGCCCCGATTTTCAGGGACACGCCGTTGAACACGGCGCCCAACAGTTGGATCGTCAACCCGCTGCCGGAAACGGATGCGTACAAGCCGTTGGGGTCCTCTTGTTTCTCCGACTCTCCCAGTGCCACCTTGACCACCCCGGGAATATTGAGCACCTGACCGGAGCGGATCTCATAGGGGATACCGAGAATCGACAGCCGCGCCACCGCATCGTCGGCCGAGGCTTTCGCCCCGCCTTCCTGTCCGTTGGCAGTCGCGGTAACCGTCACATCCAGGGCGTTGATCTTCAAGATCCCGGCCACCGAAACATCCGCCAAGTGCATGTGGGACGTGGTGGTCATCGCGCCGTTTTCGTCCGTGACGACCGAGGTTCCGCTTTCCGCGACGCCGATATTCAGCAGTCCCAGCACACCGAGATTGGCCGTCGAAGCCGACGCTTCCGAAGCGGGATATCCTTGCTCCCACTGCGCCTTGGCGCGGACGTTCAGCAGTTTGGCGACCACTCCGGATATGCCGACGGATGGAAGCGTGCCGTTGTCCTCGGAATCGGGCGGAGCCGACGCCTGGGCCTTCAGCGGCTTCGTTTCGTCGGAACCCAACAGCTGGATTCCGAGGGGAAAGGCTTCACTCCGGGCAGATGGCTGGACCGTGCTGTCCAAGGAGGCCTTCGCGACACCCACCTCCACGGTCGTACCGCCCAGTCCCAACAATCCTTGCGAATTTTGTCCGGAAGTACCCGAGTTCTGCCCCGAAGAACCGGAGCTTCCGCTTCCGGACGGCGGTTGACCGGAAGAGTTGTTTGACTGGCCTCCTCCCAGGAGTCCGCCCAGCAGTCCGCCCGTCAGATTGGACAGGAGATTGCCGCCGCCGGAGACAATCCCGCCGAGCAACCCTCCGGCTCCTCCCAAAAGACCGTCCAGCAAGGGGTGCGCGTTGTTATTGGGCGACAAGCCGGACAGTACGCTGATTTCGACGGCTTTCGCCGACCCGAACCCCGAGAAATCGGCGTCGGCCGCCCCGGCCGACGGGCTTCCCCAGCCCACTGCCGTGGAGGCTGCGAGCACGAGGGACAGGGCGCCGCATACAAAGGCGGATCCCTTTCTTCGTCTTTGGTGAGACCTCACTCCCTACTCCCTCCCATATGGATTTTTATATTATCCTTGGAAATCCTCTATATGTAGTTCATTCGCATGCCCTGATCGAATTGTGGGGGTCGAAAGTCGGAACATGTCGAACCACAGGAAAAATGTCGCGCCAAACTGATAATAAAATTTTTGTTTTTTATTCTTTTTTTGCATTTAGAAGGCCATCTGGCCCCGCCCATCCAAGTCTTTGCCGGCACCGCCCTCCCTTCTCAAAAACCGATAATAGCCCCCTTTCATGATTGAATTATTCATTGTTATTATTTACATACATCATCATATTGTGTTCAAATAATACTCAACAATCCCTTAATATTCGGGGAAATTGATCCCCAAAAACGGGGGACTCCAGCGCGAAAGGCCGAACCGACCCCCTGGATGATCCGCCGCCCCGGCTCTCCGGGCTTCTTGCAAAGGGCTGCAACTTTTCGTATGATTCTTCTCATGAGTTCTTTGGGAGGAGGCGTCCGACGGTGACGGATCGCCGTGTCCGACTGCTCCGACTGGCCCTGGACGTCCTTCCGAAGCGGGCCCTATCCGCCGCGGCGAGACGCCTGTTTGCCCATCCCGCCAGTCGCTTGCTCATACCTTGGTACATTCGCCGCTACGGCGTCGATCTCGGCGACGCCGCGCGGCCGGCGGCCGGTTATCGAAGTCTGGAGGACTTGTTCACCCGGGAGTTGCGGCCGGGCGCCAGGCCGGTCGACAGCCGGGAAGGCGTGGTGATCGCTCCGGTGGACGGCGTTGTGGCCGGAATCGGGGAAATCCGCCGCGGAACCTTGATTCAAGCGAAGAACATGACCTTCCGCGTCGCGGACTTGTTGGGGAGCCGCTTTCCGACGGACCCCTTGGAAGGGGGCAGTTGGGCGACTTTTTATCTAAGCCCGCGCGATTATCACCGAATCCACATGCCTCTGGAGGGACGCCCCCTTCGGGCCGTCCGGGTTCCGGGTACGCTGTATCCCGTCAACCGTTTTGGCACCCAAACGGTACCCGGATTGTTCACCCGCAACGAACGGTGGATCACCACTTTCGAAACCCCTGCCGGACCCATGTACCTCGTCGAGATCGGTTCGGTGATCGTGGGAAGCGTTCGCCTGACCTACGCCCCGGAACTGCTGGATCCTCCGCTCACCCGGCGAGAGTGGTTCGATTGTACACTTTCCGGCAGGGATTCTCTTCCAAAGGGAAGCGAGATCGGTTACTTCTCCTTCGGTTCGACGGTCATTCTCCTCTTTGAACGGGACCGCGTGCGGTGGTTGCCCGACGTGAAACCGGGAACCCCGGTCCGCATGGGACAAGCGGTGGGCGCCGTCCTCGACATCGGGAAGAAGGGGGAAAATCCGTGAGAAAACTCTGGCGGGTCAAACAACTGGCGGGGGAACTGCGGCGGACGGAGGTCCGCCGCAACACGGGATTCCAGCTCACCACCAAAGAGTTCATCTTGCAAAAGGAAGATTTGGCGTATCACATCGCCCTCGAAGACATTCTGGGAGTCATCGAGCACCGGGGGCAGGAACCGTTTCCGGACGCCGGCCTCAGCGGCGAAACGCGGGTTACGGCTCCCGCCGGCCCGGAAGTGGTCAAAATCGTCGCCCTCCGGATGCGGATCCACCGCCCCTCCGGAACCGTGGAAACGGGGGCGGGGACCCTGCACGTTCGTTTGTCCGCCGAATTCCGGCAGCAACTGTTGAACCTGTTGCACGCGCAACACGGCTCCGGCAAGCAGCCCCTCCCGTGAGGGACGGGCAACCCGGAACTCAGCCTGAAATGGGACATCCCAGAGCCGCCGCGCGTTCCCTAATTTCGACAAATCTTTCCACCGCGTGGGAATACCGTCTGGGATCGCGCAAGATCGCCGATGGGTGGTAACAAGGGGCGACCCAAAAACAGTGCTCCCGGTGCCGCACCCGGTACCACCGGGTCGAGGCTCTCCCGACGGGAATCGCCCGCCCCAACATCGATTCAATGGCGGTCGCGCCGAGGGCGACGACGATCGCCGGACGGATCGCCGCCAGTTGGGCCATGAGATACGGGCGGCAGGCGGCCATTTCCTCCGGCGTGGGCTTCCGGTTGTTGGGAGGCCGGCACTTGACGGCGTTGGTGATGTACAGCCGCTCCGGCTCGAAACCGGCTTCCTTCAGCATCCGGTCGAGAAGCTGGCCCGCCCGGCCGACAAAGGGCTTTCCCCGGGCGTCTTCATCGGCCCCCGGCGCTTCCCCGACAAGCACGATGGGTGCGACGGCGCCCCGGGACACCACCACCTGAGTGCAACCGGCCCTCAACCCGCATCGCCGGCACGTCTTGAAAATCTTTTCGAGATAGGTCAGGTCATCCCACGGACGCAAGATTCCGGACCCCTTTCAACCGCCGGCCTCAACCGGCCGGAGCCTCGACGTCCGCGAGATGCCGCTTCAGAGCCTTCCGCCATTCCTCGGTCAAGGGCACGGGCCTCTGCGTTTTCGGATCGAAATGGACAAGCACACTTTCCCCTTCGGCTACGACGTTTCCACTTCCGGCGTCCACGATCTTCTGGGAGAGGGTTATACTGGAGGTGCCGAGACGGCGGACCGCCGTGACGACCTCCAGTTCTTGGTCGAAATAGGCCTGTGCCCGGAAGTCGCATTTGGCCGAAGCCAGGATCACGGAAATGTTTTTCCCGACCACGCTGGACAACTCGCGCATCAGCTCGGTTCTTCCCTGTTCTAAATACATGAAATAACTGACATTGTTCACGTGACCCATCGCGTCCGTCTCGCAAAAACGGACGCGAAGTTTGGACCGAATCGCCATTCCTACTCCTCCTTAATCTGAAGCCCCTCCAACCGGTTCACCGCCGCCGCCACCTCATAGGGCCGCGGTAAAGCATAGGTGCCCGGACATCCGCGGGAACCGGACCAGGCCGAGAATCCCCGCGATTCCACTTCCCGGAACAACTCTCTCACCAATTCCGCCAAGTTCTTTCGGCCGTCCGCCCGTTCGGACAGCAGCCGCAGGCAAGCCGCAATCGCGCGGGTTTGCCCCATTTCCGCCAACTGCTCAACCGCATGCAGCAACACCCGCTCCCGGCCGTACAAAATGAGATGGAGATCCTTTGCTTCGACCTTCCATTTCTCGCCCGGCTTCGGACGGTGGCCCAGGCCGCGAATCACACGGGCCGGTTTTTCCGGAAGCGGACCGGCCGTCTCCGCCTTCCGGTTGGATGGCATCCGTTCCATGATCCGGCGGGCCTCGCCGGTCACGTCTTTCGGTATGTAACTTTCCATTGCGATGACGCGATCGGCGATATCCAAATAATCGCCTGCCCCGCCCACGACCAATACCGTCGATACGCCCCATTCCTCCAACAATTGTCGGGCCCGGTCGATAAAGGGGGTGATCGGCTCGTGCTCCTTGGCGACCAGTGCCTGCATCCGGGCATCGCGAATCATGAAGTTGGTCGCACTGGTGTCTTCGTCGATCAGCAACACCCGCGCCCCCATCTCGACGGCCTCCATGATGTTGGCCGCCTGGGAGGTGGCCCCGCTGGCGGATTCGGTTGTAAACCGGCGAGTCGATTTCCCGTACGGCAGGTTGTTAATAAAGGGGCTGATGTTAACCCCCCGCACCCACCGGCCGTCTTCAGCCCGGATTTTGACGGCAGTGGGGTCGGTGAGCACCCACTCCCGGCCGTCCCCGGCGATGTGATTGTACACTCCCTGTTCCAAAGCACGCAACAACGTGCTTTTTCCGTGATACCCTCCTCCACAAATTAGGGTAATCCCCTTCGGAACGGCCATCCCTGCGACCATACGGCCGCTGGGAAGCCGCACTTCCCGGCGAAGAGAAGGCGGAGATTGAAACGGAATGGCCCCTTGGCGCAGGGGAAGGTCGCTCTGCCCGCTTTCCCGGGGCAGGATCGAACCGTCGCCGACAAAAGCCACCAACCCCTCGGCAGACATCCAGCGGCGCAGGGCGTCTTGATCCACCGCCAGGGCCACGTGTTCCCGCGCCTTTTGATGATTCATCGCCTTCCAGAAAAAACTGGACTCCACCCAAGACGGTATATCCTCCAACAACATCTCCGCTGCCTGGCGTCCCAAGACGGTGCGACCCCGCGCCGGAAGGCCGACCACAAACCGCACGGTCAACGCCTTGGCACCAATTTCCACTGCACTGCGCGGCAACACCACTTGGGTCGGTTCCAGGATCTCGATGAGCCCGCTCTTGCCGCTCCCCCGCTTCTGCCGCCAGCCCCGCAGATTTTGAGCTGCCGTCCGGAGAATGAAATCCTCCACCGCGGTCCGGCGTACCGGATCCGCGTACAACTCCTCGGGTATGCCGGTCGTCTGGAGGGGAATGTCGATTCGAAAGCGCGAGGGAGGCGCAAAGGGATCGGACTGAACGTGTTCCACCGTCAGGACGAAAGTCGGAAACCGGTATTCCCCTTCAAGGTCGCGGTAGGCCGGATAGCCGCGGCCGTCGATCCTCTCCAACATCCTTTTCAAATCTTCGGGGCTGTGCGCCTGCAACGCCATGAACGGACCTCTCCTTTCCATTCCTTTATACCATATCGCCTTTGCCTACCGCCTATCACACAACCCATCGCGCCGGTAATTTCCTGGTATGTTTAAAATTTCTCATCCCGGGCCAGGATAAAATCAACCGGTACGATGGAGAGGTGAGAGATTCCAAATGTTTCGCATCCGGCCGGCGGTGTGGGTGGGAGCGATCATCGCGTTCGCCGCGGTGCAAATCCCCCATGCCGGGGCCTACTGGATCGACAACCCCTTTGCCGTATTCGACTCCGACCGAACACCGACCCGGTGGACGGAGGGAGCCTCCGGAGACCGAAAGGCCTTGGAATCCCGCGGAGGTTTCCCGGACGGCGGAGGTCCGTCTCCCTCTTATACCGTGCAGGTTCA
Organism: Alicyclobacillaceae bacterium; assembly: GCA_029961045.1. Classification (GTDB taxonomy): domain Bacteria; phylum Bacillota; class Bacilli; order Kyrpidiales; family Kyrpidiaceae; genus JASBVN01. The sequence goes on from JASBVN010000006.1 coordinate 84,828, forward strand.
ACCCGGTGAAACCATCTATCGGATCGCCAAGAGGTTCGGAGTCGACCCGGCGGCGGTCCAAGCGGCCAACGGAATCGAAGATCCTCGGCTTTTGAGGAGCGGGCAGACGCTCGTCATCCCGGCTCCAGCGGACGCGGGAACCTCTACAACCGAAAAATCCGTGCCGGCGGCGGGACGACCCGCCAGTCCCTTGGCCGTCTTCTACTGCACTTTGACCGCTTACACGGCCGGACCGGAGTCTACGGGCAAATCCCCCGGCGACCCGGGCTACGGAATCACTTCGAGCGGGAAAGTGGCCACCGACGGCCGCACCGTCGCAGTCGACCCGAATGTCATTCCCATCGGAACGAAACTGTACATCGAAGGAATCGGCTACCGGGTGGCGGAAGACACCGGTGGGGCCATCCGGGGCTTCCGGATCGATGTCTACATGAACGACCTCGCCAAAGCCCGGCAATTCGGCGTAAAACGGGATGTGCCCGTATACATTGTAGAGTACCCCTCCAAGTCGCTGTAAAGCAAGCGGGCCGCCCCCCACGGGGCAGCCCGCCAAGCATTCCGGAACGTCCGCAACCAAACGGTATTCACCCCGCGAGGGTGTTCCACAACTCCACCACTGCGGGATGATTCATCATTTTCTTTTTTACCCGGGCAATCGCATTGTCGACCGCCTTGACACTGATCAGGTCCAACTCCTCGGAAATTTCCCGGTAGGATTGTTCGTATATGTATCGGCGCACAAAACATTCGCGCTCCAAATCGGTCAACAATTGCTCCAACAGTTCATACAACCGCTCCCTTGCCGCCTTGAGGACCAATTCGTGAATCACGTCCTCCTCCACTGCGGGCAGGGTCGCGGGCAACGGTTCCCCTTGGTCGTTCAACGGCCCCCGCTCCTCCACCCGCTTCATTTGGTTCATAAACATGTACTTCGCTCCGTACACCCTTCGTTTCATCATCGTCTTCATGCGGTTTTCTACAAACATCTTGGCGAAGGGAAGAAACGGAACGTGGCCGTCGCGGAAGGAGCGCACCGCGTTCCACAACTCGATGCGCAACACCTGGGCCACCTCGTCGTCGGTCTCGTAGGGAATCCAGTACCGTTGGGCCAACCCTCCCAACAGCGGATTCAACCGCTGGACGAGTTCCGAAAAGGCGTCCGCATCCGACTTAGCCCGACACGCGAGAGCCGTCAATTCATCCATCGTACGTCCCCCTTACCCCATTGACCCAATTCATTGACCATGAATGTTTCTCTCGCGTACCGGTCCCAACCGCCAATTCCCTCTTTTTCGAAAACAAAGAGGAAACAACGGCGGAACCGTCCCTATTCGGTTTCGGCGCACGGGATCCTGTCGTCTTTTCGTCGGCGTCCTTTGTCCCGTGGACTGGTCTTTCTTCTTTCTCTTTGTCTTTCTTTTTCTTTTTTTTCTTTTTACTTTTCTCGGTTTTTCCTTTTCCGCGTTGCTGCCGCGACTTTTCCGCCCGCAGCCGAAAGCCGGTACCCCGAACCGATACGCGCCTTCCGACACAAAGGGCCTTCGTTCGCGTCCGTCTCGACGAAATCCGACAAATCTTGTATTTGCATTGTAAAAGAACAATCCCGAATGGAACATGAGACGATTGTACTAAAAAATTTCCCGGATGCGTTTAATAATTCGCACATCAATAAGAATATTGGTACATAAGTCCTATTTCGGGACGCGTTACAAAACGGTTCACCGGACCAAAAGACCCGGAACGGAACGAGAGACAATACCGGGACATATCCGCCGGCCCGCCCCCATAGGTATGGACGAGGGAGGGACGGAAATGGACCGGTTCACAAGCACGGTCGTGCTCGACTTTTTCGTCGCCTTCGGGATCGTCCTGGGCGGATCCCTGGCCGGCGGCGCGGCCGCCATCCTGTTTCATCTGCCGCCGGGCACCACGATGATGCGGCTTGCAGATCATCTCAAGATTTGGGGACTGGTGAGCGCGCTCGGAGGCACCATCGATACGCTCCGGGTCATCGAAACGGGGGTACTGGGGGGACAATTGTCGCCCGTGGCGAAACAGTTCACTTATCTCATTGCCGCTTTCCTGGGAAGCCACACGGCGTATCTCGTTCTGAAAGCGGCGACGGGGGTTAAGACGTGAGGGATCTCCGGGCGGCGGCCCTCTTTCTCCTCGGCGCCCTCACGGGAGCGGCGGGATGGATGTTGGTCACCAACCGCGCCATGGAACACCTGCACTACGCCCTGGAGCAATCCAAAATCCAAAACGACCGGTTGACGGACGAGTTAAACGGCTTGAGGGACAAACTCAATCAACAGAATGCGGAACGCCGGGTGCGCGCCGTCCGGGTCGTCGCCCGAACCGACGACCATTTTGCGGAAATCGCCATCATCCGTTTCGGAAAGGATCAAATGAAATCGCTCATCGGTAAGTCCATCGACAGCCTGGAGGAACATCCCGACCTCATCACGGGCTTAGTGGACGGCCGGACGGTCCAGGTGGACGGACACGCCTGGACCGTCCGGGTTCGATCGGTGGTCATCGGGGAAACCGTCCATCTCTATTTGGAAGGCCAACCCGCTCTTCCCCAACCGCCTGCGGTCCCGTACCAGCCGGCTCCGTAACTCGATCAGTCCAGCTTGAGGACCGCACCGGTGTTGGCCGAAGTGACGAGCTTGGCATACCGGGCCAAATACCCGCTTCGCACTTTGGGTTCCGGCGCCCGCCACTTGGCCCGCCGGGCCGCCAGTTCCTCGTCGCTGAGCTTCACCTCGAGGCGGCGGTTCGGGATATCGATGATCACGATGTCGCCGTCTTCCAAGAGGGCGATGGGCCCGCCCTCCGCGGCCTCCGGAGAGATATGGCCGACGCTGATCCCCCGCGAACCGCCCGAAAACCGCCCGTCGGTAATCAGCGCCACCTTCGCGCCGAGCCCCATCCCGGCCAGCGCAGACGTCGGAGCGAGCATTTCGGGCATCCCCGGCCCGCCCTTCGGCCCTTCGTACCGGATGACCACCACGTCCCCTTCTTTAATTTTGCCGGACATGATGCCTTCGAAGGCTTCATCCTGGGAATTGAAGATAACGGCCGGTCCTTCGAACCGCGTAACGGATTCGTCCACCGCTCCCGACTTGATCACCGCTCCGTTCGGCGCCAGGTTGCCGTAGAGGATGGCCAACCCTCCCACCGGACTGTAGGCCCGCTCCAGGGGCCGAATCACCTCGGGATCGCGGATCTGCGCATCGGCGATGTTCTCGCCGAGGGTTTTGCCCGTCACCGTAAGGGCATCCAAATGGAGCAACCCGTCGATCCGGCTGAGTTCTTTCAAAATGGCGGACACCCCGCCCGCCCGGTCCACATCCTCCATGTGCCAGTGGGACGCCGGGCTCACCTTGCACAGGTGGGGCGTTCGCCGGGAAATCTCGTCGATTCGGGACAGCGGATAATCGATCCCGGCCTCGTGGGCGATGGCCATCGTGTGCAACACCGTGTTGGTCGAACCGCCCATGGCCATGTCCAGGGCGAAGGCGTTGTCCAAAGACTCCACCGTGACGATGTCCCGGGGCTTGATATCCCGGCGGACGAGCTCCAAAATCTGCCGGGCCGCTCTCCGGGCGAGGGCCTCCCGCTCGGGGGTTTTGGCAAGAATTGAACCGTTTCCGGGCAACGCCATGCCCAGGGCTTCAGCGAGACAGTTCATGGAATTGGCCGTGAACATTCCCGAACACGAACCGCAGCCCGGACACCCGTAATCCTCGAGTTCTTTCAACTCTTCCAACGTAATCTGGCCGGACTGGTATGCACCGACCCCTTCGAACACCGAAATGAGGTCCACCGTCTTTCCGGTAGGGGTGCGTCCCGCCGCCATGGGTCCACCGCTGATAAAAATGGTGGGAATGTTGACCCGTACGGCGGCCATCAACATCCCGGGAGTAATTTTGTCGCAATTGGGAATACAGATGAGTCCGTCGAACCAGTGGGCCATCGCCATCGTCTCCACCGCGTCGGCGATGATCTCCCGGCTCGGAAGGGAATAGCGCATCCCGATGTGGCCCATCGCGATGCCGTCGTCCACGCCGATGGTATTGAACTCGAACGGGACGCCTCCCGCTTCCCGGACCGCCTCCTTGATGAGGCGGCCGAATTCCTGAAGGTGAACATGTCCCGGGACAATTTCGACGAAGGAATTGCAAATGCCGATAAACGGCTTATCAAAGTCTTCGTCCCGCACCCCGGTGGCCTTCAGCAGGCTGCGGTGGGGCGCCTTGTCGACTCCGCGCTTGATCATGTCACTGCGCACTGCCGTTCCACTCTCCCCCATTTCGACTATGACCGTTTTCAGCCGGTCCCGTAGACTTCTCCTCATTCTAGCAAGGAGCCGGGATTTTGTACAGATTAAGAAGGAGAGCCGCCCCGTTTCCGGGACCGGGGCGCCCCTCCGCAAACATTCCGTGCCGCCCGGCGGCCCGGACGTCATCCCATTTCTAAAAACATTTTCCTCTGCCGGCGAATCGTTGTCAGTCCGTTGCGCAGCGCCGCCTCGGCCCGGACGTAATCGCCTCTCCGGCGATACCATTCCACCAGATCTGCGTAACTTTCCGAAAGTTTCTCGACCTGTCCGGCTTCCCGCCAGATAACGACTGCCGTCTCCATCTGACTGACGGCTCCTTCGACGTCTCCCCGGTCCACCAAAAGCTTGGCATACAAACAGCGCAATTCCGCTTCGTCGTCGCTGCCGGGACGCACCCGTTCAAGGGCCAGGATACAAGCCCGTTCGGCCTCGTCCGCGCGGCCGTGCCGGTACCACAAAAGGGCAATCTGAAGATGGACCCGCACCCATTCATCCAACTGCCCGGAGGCATGATATTCGTCGGCGCACTCCTGCAACATATAGAGAGAATCCTGGATCCGGCCGGTCGCGCCATAATACTGGGCATACCGGGATTTGATATCGAGGTACAGCTTCCGGTGACGCACATGTTCAAACAGAGACATGGCCCGTTCGGCGTATTGGCACGCTTTGGCGTCGTCGCCCATGGCGTGGAGGACTTCGGCCAAGTGCAGGGACACCCTCGCCGTCTCCTCGGGATTCCGTTCCTTTTGCGCCGCATAAAAGGCCTTCGCCAAGGATGATGCAGCCTGCTCCAATTGCCCCGCCCGGGCGTACCCGATCCCCAGATGATAATACACTTCCGCGAAGAGGGGGCCGAACAACTCCGCATCCCCGGCCATCAACTCGCAAGCCTTTTCCCAGTGGTACACGGCCAAGGAAAGCCTCCCCCGCCGCAAGCGCACCTGAGCCAGCCGGTCGAGGCAGCGCACCGCTTCTCGGCGTTCTTCCCGCTCCAGGAGATCTCCCAGTACGTCCTCCAAAATCCCCTCCGCCCGCTCCCACTGTTCTCCCTGCATGTAGCAATCGGCAAGATCCATCTGAATCTTCCACCGAGGAATGTACAAGTCCTCGATTTCGAGCAATTCCCGGAACACGGCAACGGCTTGATCGTGCGCCCCGGCCGCCATCTTGCCTTGGGCCAGCTTATAGAGGGCGTTCTGGCGGGTTTGGGAAGCCAAATCGGACAGAAAATACTCGAGCGGCATCTCCAGTCTGTCCGCCAATGCCCGCAGAACCTTGTAAGAGGGCATCGCCTTATCCGACTCGATTTGGCTAATCATGCTCACGGTGACAATGCCGTCCGCCAGGGCTTGCTGGGTCATGCCGCGCGACCGCCGGACCTGGCGGATCTTCTGACCGAGCGACGGCTTGCCGTTCCTTTCTTCCCGGCCCGAGGCGACGCGATCGATCATTTGCTCCCCTGACATAATCCTCCATCCCTCCTAAAAGAAAAGAAAAGTCTCTACATATGTGGAAATTCCACACTAACAAATATACCATAATCAACCATGTTGGACTACGTTAATTTCTCTCAAATTCAGAATGATTTTGATTAAACTGGGAACAACTTGTGACAAGGTCCGGGACATCCCGCCGCGCATCGGGAACCATCCACCGGTACGCCGTTTCCACCCAGGCCGGCCGGGCCGCCCCCAGCCGGGCCAAAGGGGCCAACCAGCCGGGAACCACCGTCTCCTTGCGGCGCCGGTAAATCGCCCGATCAACCGCCCGGGCCACCTCCCGGGCTTCCAAGACGGGCATCCACCGGGGAATGCGGTACAAGGGCGTGTGCAGCTTTCCCTCCACCATCCCGGTGTTCACCGGCCCCGGCGATACCACCCCGACGTGAAAACCTTCAGCAGCCCATTCCTGCCTGAGCGCTCCGGCAAAAGCCCGCAGAGCCATTTTGCTCCCGGCGTAGGCGAAAAAAAATGGGAGAACCATATGGGTGGCCAGAGAGGAAATCAAAATCACCGATTTTCTGCCGCCCATCCGCATGGCGGGCCAGAGGCTTCTCACCGTCCGAACCGCCCCCCAAAAGTTGACTTCCATCGCCTCCCGGGCGACTTCTTCCTCCAAAGTCAGCGCCGGCCCGAGGGGCAGCACGCCGGCGCTGTAGACGAGGATATCCAGCCTTCCGGACCATTCTTGCACTTCCCGGGCCAACCGCATGCCCGCCCGGGGATCGGCGACGTCCGCCGCCACCGCCCGGTGGCCCGTTCCGGGCAACTCTCCGGCCAGTTCGGCCAGAGCCCGCTCGTCCCGGGCGATCAACAACACCCTCGCCCCTCGGGCAGCCAACCGCTCGGCGACGGCCCGGCCAATTCCCCGGGAAGCCCCCACCACCGCCGCCACTTCCCCGCTATAGCGCCCCACCGGCATCTCCCTCCCGGCGGGCCGAAAACCCGTTCAAAAACATCTCGGCAAACCGCCTCATACATTCTTCCTCCCAACACAACGGCATTTCGTCCCCCGCCGGCCTCCCGCACACCATGCAAAGCCGGGGCGGGTTTTCCCCGCCCCGCCGTCCGGGCATCCGGCCCCCGCATCCGCTCCGCATTCGGATCCCGCCCGTCACGTCATCGGTACATGCCGGAGGATTTTGCCGTCGAGGCGTTCGAAAATATCGTCTAGATCCGGTCCTGTGACGGTCAATCCGTGATTGCGCAGGCCGATCACCGCCCGGGAGGGATCCGGAGACTCCCGCACCAATCGAGCCACTTCCTGGGCGAGCTGAAGAGTACCGCAGGGATAGTTGACCTGGGTGGCTTGAACCCCCTCCATCCAGCCGTGAACATGTACAATGGCGCCCACCTCCGGATGATCCCGGTAAATCATCCAATGTTCGATGGCATCCACCGAAACCCGCCTCGGCTTGACGCCGGGTGGAACCGAGAGCACCATTTCGTTGCGCTGCTCATCGTATCCTCTGACCAACAGCACGTGTTCGCCCACCGTCGTCATGGCCCCTTTGTCGATGCCGCTGGCGCTCATCCAGAATCCCAAATCCCCGCAACGGGCGCTCAAGTTGCCGTAACTCAAACCGCCGATGCCGAACAAATGATGAATGTGGCGCCGGTCTCGGGGGGAAAGCCATTTTTCCATCGGAAAGGGAGCTGGGAGAAGATCCCATTCACGCAACCGCTTTCCCGCCCGGAACAATTGCTCGGTCACCGCGTCCCCTTGCCACAGATGCTCCGGCAGATCGGGCACAAACCGGTTGTTGATCACCAGTTTGGAAGTGGCCAGGGGCCACAGCCGGTCCACCACACGAGAAATCCACCGCTCGAATCGGTCCGGATTCTCCCCTTCCGGCTCCTCCACCGGATAATGTCCCTGCTCCAAAGTCACAAACGCCGCCCTGCAACGGGCGGGGTCCGGGGACGCGATCAACAGGAGATTGCCCAAGGACCGGACGAGCAGGGGGTACCCAAACCGCAACAGATCGTCCGGCCAGTGGTCCACAAAAACCACCGAGACCACGTATACACCCTGAGAACGCCGGCGGTAAGGAACCGGAGCCCGGGGATCGAGGATGTGGAAAACCACCGAAGATTCTCCTTCCTCCGCCCGGCCGGAGGACATGCCGCGCCGGCCCATTTCCCTTTCTAGCGCTTCTACAAAGCGGTCTTCCGCCGAATTCCAAGCACCGACAATCGCAAATCCCATTGCGCCGCGACCTCCTCAACGCCGCTTCGCTCTTCATGGTCTGAAAAAAGTATTTCCTTCCTCCGGCCGGCTCATGCCGGAATTCACCAACACACCCGCACATTTTTCCCGGATGGGTGAGAAGTCCACAACCCCTTGTCATCTCCTGCATCTCTATACAGTACAACATACAGTACAACGAGGAGGTGAACCGCGATGTTCTGGGGCGCATTTGGGCCAGCGACCCGCTGGGCCGTCGTGTTCCTCATTATCTTTGTTTTGTTCTTCCTCATCGCGCCGGGAGACGGCTACGGGTATGGAGCCGGAGCAAGCGCGACCGCCGTCGCCTACTGATCCGCGTCTCCAAACCGCAAAAAAGGGGAGGGACTGCCCTCCCCTTACCGCCATTGTTCCAAGATGTGAACGACCCGATCCAGTTCTTCCTCGGTGTTGAAAAATCCCACCGAGGCCCGCACCCAGGGAGTGCCGGGAATGGTCCGCATGAGCACGCCCGCCTCCCGGAACCCGCCCAGCACCTCTTCCGGGCGCCTGTCGCGGATCCCGAACGTGATCAATCCCGCGTGGGCCGGCGGGGTCACCACCTCCACTCCCGGCACCTCCCGCAACCGCTCGCGCAACCGGCCGGCCATCGCGCGAATCCGGGCGTAGATCGCCTCCCGCCCGAGTTCGCGGCCGAAGTGCAAACTGGTCAACATGCCCCGGAACAGGGGCACCGAAGTGGTGGCCACCTCAAACTTCCGCGCATCCTCATGATAGCGGATCTCCGGCCACGGCCCCATCTGCCGCAGTCCGGCCCACCCCACAAGGGTCGGTCGCACTTCATCTAAACGCCCGGGGGAGATGTACAGCGCTCCACATCCCTCCGGCCCGCACAGCCACTTCTGGCCGGGCATCGCATAGAAATCGACTCCGGAACGCTCCAACTGCAGGGGAAGCGCCCCCACTCCCTGCGCCCCGTCCACCAACGTCCAAATTCCCCGGCTCCGGGCCCAGGCGGCCACCTCTTCCATCGGCAAGACCGCCCCCGTTTGATATGAAACATGGGAAAAGGCGATCATGCGAGTCTTCGGCGTCCACGCCCGTTCCAAGGCCTCCAGCATGTCCGCTTCTCCGGCGCCAAGGGACAGAAACCGGACGCGAACCCCACGGCGAACCGACAGGAGATGCAGCGGCATCACCACCCCGGAATGTTCCAGGTTGGTGGTGATGATCTCGTCGCCCTCGTTCCACTCCAACCCCATCAGCGCCAAGCCGACACCTTCGGTGGTATTTTGGGTCAAGGCGATCGATTCCGCCGGTGCCCCGACCAACTCCGCCCATTCCCGGCGCAGCTCCCGCTTGATTTCCTCCGCGCGCCTTTGGACGGCGGGATCGATCCGGCCCTCCCGCGCCTCCAGAGCGAATTCCTCTTCCATCGCCCGCACCGTTCTCAGCGGCATGGGGCCCGTCGTACCGGTGTTGAAATAAATCCATTTGCGAACGGCCGGCATTTCGTCCCGCACCGCCTCAAGGGACCAATTCAATTCCGCCATCGCTCGTTTCACTCCCGTTTCGACCCGGAACCGTTTTGGGTTTCCTGTGTCGTCTATTTGAAAAAGGGCGGTTCGTCGGTCGGCTCCAAATACGAACCATAGGTCCAGATGAGATCGTGTTGGATATTGACGAGATATTCGTTGTCTCCCAACACTTGCTCTATGACGCCCACCCGGTAACGGTATCGCCTGACTCGCCCCAAATACTTCACCCGCTGGCCGACGGCCAATTCCACCTCCGGCCCAGCCGGCGGTGCAGGAACCGCTCTCCTCCTGTCCCTGGGAGAAGGCGGTCCGCCGTGTTTCCGGCGCGATTCCCTCCGGGAAGAGGACCGGGGCCCTTCCGGATGAGGCGGCCGTCCCCGGCCGGCCGTCCGGCGTTTCCGCGGAGCGCGGTGATCGGGCGTCGGCCCGCGCGATGATCCTTCCACAACAGGCTCCCCTTTCTCCAGAATTCGGTTCCGGGCGTCCGGCCGGCCTCTACTTCCCGCCGGCCCGGAGGACCACTCCTCCGTGTCGCTCCACCATTCGGGCAAACACCCCCTCGTCCACCGGACCGAGATGGGCTCGGTACAGATCGAGGGAGATTTGACAACCGTCCCGGTCGTCCTCGGAGGCGAACCGCGCACCGGCGGTCGTTCCGTCGGCCAACAGGTAGGTCAAATAATAGGCACTCATCCGCTACCCCTCCCGCCTTCGTCCCGTCCCGGCCGGTTCCATGATACAATGATACCAGTTCGCACAGGATCGCAACACCCGATAAAGAAGGGACCAAGATGTACACACCGTATCGCCCTGGGGAACCTTTTGTGCCGGCCCGTCACAGGACAACCCGGAAGCGCCGGAGACGCCGCCTGCTTCGGCTGTTGATCGCGGCGCTTTTGCTCGGTTGGGCCGGATTCGAAGGAGGAAAAGTCGCCTCGAACTGGGTCCGGTCCGAGGGCGTGCCCCAGACCGCGCCGGACTATCAGGAACTCCGTCAAGCCGTTGCCTCTTATTTGGCCGCCCAACCGGGAACGTACGGCGTAGTGGTGATCGATCTCGCCTCGGGAGCCCGCATGGACATCGACGGGGATCGCGTTTTCTACGCGGCAAGCACCTTTAAGCTCCCGCTGAATTTGTATCTGTACACCCAGATCGCTCAAGGAAAAATCGACCCGGCCACGAAGTTGACGTATGAGGCGTCCGATTATGAGGAAGGAACGGGCTGGATCGCAAGTACCCCTTTCGGAAGCCAATACACCATTCGGGAATTGTCCCAAGCCTCCATCGTGGCCAGCGACAACGTGGCGACCAACATGCTCTTGGATTATTTGGGAATCGACAATGTCAAATCCTTCATGGCTCAATTGGGCGGAAAACAGGTGGTCGACGGAAAAAACGTCACCACGGCGGCGGACATGGCCCTTTATGCCGCTAAACTGTACGAATTTGCAAACCAGCACCCCGACACGGCGGCCCCCTTGCTCGACGACCTCGAACACACCGATTTCAACGACCGCATTCCGGCCAAACTGCCGCCCGACGTCCCCGTGGCCCACAAAATCGGGAACTGGACCGATCAGTGGCACGACGTCGGGATCGTCTTCCTGCCCGGGCGTCCCTACGTGATCAGCTTGTTCAGCCGGGACATCGATCAAAGCACCGCCGCCCGGGTCCTCTCCACCGTATCGCGGATGGTGTACGACGCCCAAGTGCGCGCGGCGGGCCGGTCGTAAGGAGCGCCGCGCGTCACAACTGGTCGGGAGAAGCGTCCAGCGCCTCCAGGATCGCCTCCCTGTGCGCCCGGCACGCCTCCCGCTTCGCCGCCGGTACCAAAACGTACAACCGCCACAAGTCCCGGTATTTTTGTTCGAGCAACCGGACTTCCAGCTCGGTGCTCAGATTCGCTCGCCCGAGGGGTTTAAGGCCTTCGGCGGTCAGACAGAGGGCTTCCACCTCTTTCATGAACGTCTCCGCCTGGCAATAGAGGATCACGTCGTCCTCGGCGCATCCGATCCTCCGGGCGATCCACCTCTCCATCGCCCGCCTGGCCGCCGGATTTCTCCAGGTCGCCGCCCACCGGATCCGCCGCTCCTCCCCGACGTCTCCGGCGTACACCTCTACCCCCCGCTTGAACAAATCCCGGCGCGCCAGGCGGTCCAACATCTTCCCCAGCCGCACGTCCCTTTCAGCCGCCCGGCGCAACCGCTCCAGCAGCCCGGCGTCATCACACCGCAACAACTCCCTTTCCGTAATCCGCCCCTCTTCAGCCGCCCACTCCACCATCCGGGCGATCATCGCCGAAGAAGCGATTTTGGCGTGGTGATAATACAGCCGTTCCGTCAGTACATAGCGCATATGAAGCATATGGAAAAATTCCGACCGCACGTCCGCCCGTTCCCGACCGCCCTTGACGAGATTGAGGGCCAAGCGGCCCTCGGCGACGACAAAATTCGACAGCAACCGGTCGTCGTAATCGAGCCGGAGCCCTGCGAACTGCGCATCCCGCCGTACATAGTCGAAAAGGTCTGCGTCCACGGTGCCCGACACGATCTCCCGGGGCCACGGAGCCGGAAGCGAACTCCGCGGATCCAAGAGGTCCCACACCCGATCCAGGACTCCTATTTCCTCCAGAACATCCCCAAGCCGGCCGGAGAACACCTCCCGCAGGCGGCTGCCATCGTCGTGCCGGGGAAACAACAGCCACTCGTCCTCCAAGGTGTGACCGAAGGGAACGTGCGCGACGTCGTGCAGCAGAGCCGCCAAGGCGATCGCCTCCCTCTCGTCCTCTCCTCCCGCGGCGTCCGCTCCCGACGCGGCCAATCGCTCCAGGAGGTTTTTGGCGATCCAGTAAGTTCCGAGGGAGTGTTCAAACCGGGTGTGGTGACACCCGGGATAGACCAGATACGCCGTCCCGAGTTGGCGGATGCCCCGCAGACGCTGGAATTCGGGGGTGTCGATCACCCGAGCCGCCCAGGAACTCAACAAAATATCGCCGTGCACCGGGTCGCGAATGACCATCGCCGACATCCCCTTTCCCATCGATCAAATGCCCGGAGTCCCACCCCGCATGCGGTGGATCAAGCCGGTCCGGCAGCGCCCGCACGGCCAAGGGGGCAGGGCCTCCTAGGCCGGCGGCGCCACCATCCCCGCCCATTGCGCCAGTCTCCCTGGAGCTCGGACACCGGCAAACTGCAATCGATTCAGGCGGTCTCCTTGCTATGAGACCCATCCCCGCGCCTTCATGGCCTGGTAAACCCGCTGAATGGAGATGATGAATGCCGCCGTGCGAAGATCGGTTCCGTGTTCCTGCGCCGTCCGGCGTACGTTGCGGTAGGCGGCCACCATGGTCTGGTTCAGCTTTTGGTTCACTTCTTCTTCGGTCCAATAGTAGTGCATCAGGTTTTGCACCCATTCGAAATACGACACCGTCACCCCGCCTGCGTTGGCGAGAATGTCGGGAATCACCAGGACACCCTTCTCGTTGAGAATGCGGTCCGCCTCCGGCGTCGTCGGACCGTTGGCCAATTCAGCGACAATCCCGGCCTTGACCCGTTCCGCGTTGGCGGATGTGATGACATTTTCCAGCGCTGCGGGGATCAGGATGTCCACGTCCAATTCGAGAAGTTTTTCCGGTTCGAGGCGGAAAGCATCGCCATAAGCGAGGATGTTGCCGGCGTCCTTCGCCTCTTCGACCTTTTTCAGGTCCAGTCCCGCGGGATCGTAAAGGGCTCCCTGCGAATCGCTGACCGCCACAATTTTGCACCCGGCGGAGCTGAGGAGGTCCGCCGCGATTCTCCCGGCGTTGCCGAACCCCTGGATTGCCACCGTCGCTCCTTTTAAGGATTTGCCGCAATCGTTCATCGCTTCAAAAATGATGTACACACAGCCGCGGGCGGTGGCCGTGTTCCGTCCCAGGGAACCGCCGATGATCAGGGGCTTTCCGGTGATCACACCCGGAGTGAAGGCGCCGTGGAGACGGCTGTAGGTATCCATCATCCACCCCATGATCTGAGAATTGGTGTAGACGTCCGGGGCCGGAATGTCTTTATCGGGGCCGACGATGGGGGCGATCGCTTCAAAATAGGCGCGGCTCAACCGTTCCAATTCCCCTTCGCTCAGCTCTCGGGGATCGACGACGACGCCTCCCTTCCCACCGCCGTAGGGAAGGCCGACGACACCGCATTTGAAGGTCATCCACATGGACAAGGCCTTGACCTCGTCCAGGGTGACGTTCGGATGAAAACGAATCCCGCCCTTGGCCGGCCCAATGGCGTCGTTGTGTTGGGAGCGGTATCCTTCGAACACCCGCACCGTGCCGTCGTCCATCTTAACCGGAAAATGGACGGTGAGGACGCGCTTGGGACGCTTGAGGATCTCAATGGCACTGCGCGGAATCCCCAGATGAAGCGCCGCTTGTTCGATCTGCTTTTGGACAATCTCGTACGGGTTCAACGTCTCAAAGGAAGAGCGAATGGGGAATATGGACATACCCGGTTCCACCTTCTTTCGTGTTTTCGCTCATAAAGAATTCCAGAGTCTTTCTTTGACTTATTTTTTTATTATAACTGCTACCTTAGACTATAAAAATTAACAAAAAATGAACAACACTTCCGCTCCGCACGCCCCCTCACGCCGCCGCTCAACCCGGCCAAGTTTTCCCGGACCGGTCCCGCAGGGACGATATCACGGCACCCAGGGCACAAACCCCTGCGGCCGCCCAAAAGACGGTGTGAAGAGCGGCCATGAAAGCCTCCGCCGGGGGGACCGCATGCCCCCATCTCTCCGACTCGCCCGTGATCCCGTGCAACCGGTACGAAAACAGGGATACAGACAAAGAAATGCCAAATACCATCCCCAAATTCCGGGTCAAAGCATTCAGTCCTCCGGCCAAGCCGACCCGGGACCGAGGGACCGCCCCCATGAGGCTGGCGTTGTTCGGAGACTGAAACATCCCGTGGCCGACGCCGAAAATCGCCAGATGCGCCGCTACCGCCCAAGGACTGGCCCAAGGAGACAATAGATTTAAGGACACAAAGCCTACCGTGTTCAGAGCCAGTCCACCCGTGGTCAGCACATAGGGTCCGATGCGGTCGGATAACCACCCGGCCACCGGCGCCACCACCGCCATGGTCAACGGATAGGCCGCCATCACGTAGCCGGTGATATCCGGCGGGCAGTGCATCACATTTTGCAGGAAAAATGGCATCATGATGTTGACGCAAAACAGGGACACAAAAGACAAAAAGGCCGCCACACTGCCTGTCAAAAACATCCGAATCCGGTACAGCGAAAAGTCCAGCATCGGGTGATCGGTCCGCGTTTCCCAAAGATAGAAGAGGACGAGGACCGCCACAGACGCGGCCAATTCCCCGAGGGTTTGCGGGGAAGTCCATCCCCGGGCCTCCGCCCTGGACACCGTGTACAGCAAGGCGGTGATACCGACTACAAACAGCCCTGAGCCGAGCAGATCGAATGGTTCCCGGGTTCCCCCGGCCCGCCGTTCCGGAAGGAGCAACAGCCCGGCCACAAAGCCCGCCAAACCGATGGGAACATTTACCCAAAAAATCGCCGGCCACCCAAACCGGTCGATGAGCACCCCTCCCACCGCCGGCCCGCTCAGAGAACCCAAGGACACCATGGTCCCGGTGATGCCCATGGCCCTCCCCCTCTCCCGGGGGCCGAAGGTCGTGGCGACAATCCCCTGGCTGTTGGCCATGAGCAGCGAAGCTCCGACCGCCTGGAGCACCCGCATCCCGATCAACATCCCGACGGATCCGGACAACCCACACAGGGCAGAACCGATGGCAAAGATCAAAAAGCCGGCGTTGTAAAGCCGTCCCCGCCCGAGCAAGTCGGACAGCTTCCCCACGATGGGCAACATGGCGCAAATCGTCAACAAATACGCCGTCACCACCCACTGCACAACGCCCACGGACACGTGGAAGGTCCCGGCAATCGTAGGCAAGCCCACGTTGGCGATGCTTCCGTCCAAAGTCGCCATGAAAACGCCCACCGACACGTTGGCGAGAATCCACCATTTTTGCCTCGTGTCGGGCTGCCGGCATCTGCC
>JASBVN010000007.1 GCA_029961045.1 Alicyclobacillaceae bacterium
CCGCTCCGCCCGGTCCTCGGATCAGAAAAAACGCGTCCCGAGCCACAACCCGAACCATCCCGCAACCAGACCGCCGTAAAGGGAACCCAGGACATACCAGATCGCGAGGGCACGGCTTCCCTCCCGCCACAGCACGAGGGTTTCATAACAAAATGTCGAAAACGTCGTGTAGGCCCCGCAAAACCCGCTCCCGGCCGCCGCATACCAATCTTCGGAAATCCTGTGAAGGGAGACTTGCGCGTACAGCCACCCGAGAAACAGCGAGCCGCTCAAATTGATCAACCACGTGCCGTATGGAAACAGGGGCGTCCACCGGCGAGCCACCCAGGCCCCTACGGCAAACCGCGCCCAAGTGCCCACCACGCCGCCGAGAATCACCCAAAGCCAGGTCACCGCCCTTCCCCTCCGCCGATCCAACGGAGCGCCGTCCGCCGGCCGAGATACGCAAGGAACAAGCCCCCGGCGACGCTGAGATGGACGTACACCGCCGCTTCCAGGAACCGCCCGACCAAAACCAGGCGCCACGTTTCCAAGACCAAGGTCGAAAAAGTGGTGTAGGCGCCGATAAAACCGGTCCCGAACCCGATCCGCAGCGCGGCGGGCAATGACCACCGTTCAAGCGCGAGGGTCAAAAACAAGGCGAGCCCATAGGCGCCGGACCAATTGATCAGGCACGTCGCCCACGGCCAGCCGTCTCCGGCCTGATGGAGCGACAGGGCGTACCGGCACAACGCCCCAAGCGCCCCACCCGCCGCCAACGCCCACCACATCATCCCGCCAACGCCCCTTTCGCCCGGGAGCGGCGCGAACGCCCTCCCCAATATAAAAGACAAACTCCTACTGACCGGCGTCAGTAGGAGCCATCATCTGCCCGAGGCAGCCGTCGGTGAGCTCCATCACCATCGATTCTCCCGTTTCTAGTATATGCCGTCCGGCATCCCCCTGCAACCGTTACGAATACGCATAGAAACCCTTTCCCGTCTTCCGCCCGTATTCGCCTTTTTCAAATTTCTCCTGAAGGATTTTAGGAGGTTTCAAGTTCGGATCGCCCGTTTCGGCATATTGCTGCTGCATGACATAATAATTGACATCCAAGCCGGTGAAATCCATCAGCGTGAACGGGCCCATCGGATGATTCAGCGCCTTGGTGGCCGCCAAATCGATGTCCCGGAAATCGGCGATGCCCTGCTCGTACAGGTGGAGGGCCTCTCTGAAAAGAGCCATCAGCAGGCGATTCGCCACAAACCCCGAAATTTCCTTCCGCAGCAAAATCGGCGTTTTGCCGATCCGCCTGGCCAATTCCATGGTGGTCTGGGCGGTATCTTCGGAGGTATCCGGGTTCATCACCACCTCCACCAATTCCATCACGAGAGCCGGATTGAAAAAGTGCATATTGCAAACTTGAGACGGCCGCCTGGTCGCGCCGGCGATTTTGGAACTGACGATGGTCGAGCTGTTCGTCGCCAGCACGGCGTGAGCCGGCGCCAGTTCGTCCAGGCGGGCAAACAGTTCCCGCTTGGCGTCCACCTTCTCGATGATGGCTTCGATCACGAAGTCCGCATCCCGGACCGCTTCCTCGAGATCGGTGGTAAAGGTCATCCGGCTCCACGCGCCGTCGACCTGTTCCCTGGTCCATTTTCCTTTTTCGACACGCTTTTCCAATTGTTCTGTCAAAACCTTCCGCGCCTTTGACAAACTTTCTTCGCTGATGTCTTGAATCCGCACGGGATATCCCGCCAAGGCGCACACCGCCGCAATCTGACTTCCCATGGCCCCCGATCCGACGACGGCGATCCGATTTACGGCTTCAATCGGCATACGGCCTTTCCACTCCTCGATATTTTTTATCTTGAGCATTCTGGGTCTCGTCCGTTTCTCCGAAGCTTTCTCGCTCCGCCCCACGGGGCGTCCGTCACTGGGCGCTCGCTCCGCCGTCCACGGCGAGGATTTGTCCCGTGATGTAGCTGGATGCCGCCGAGGCCAGGAAAATCGCGACCCCTTTCAATTCGCCTTCCCGGCCGAACCGCTTCAGCGGCGTCCCCCGCAGGATCTCCTCGCCGTTGCGCTCGATCACGACCTTGCTCATCTTCGTCGGGAAAAAGCCGGGAGCAATCGCGTTGACCAAAATATTGTACCGCGCCCATTTGACGGCCAGATCCCGGGTCAAGTTGACGACCGCCCCTTTGCTGGCGCTGTAGCCCACCGCATCGAGAACTTCTGGCGGCGACCCCACCAGCCCCGCCACCGAGGCGATGTTGATGATCCGCCCTCCTTCGCCCCGCTCGATCATGTGCCGGGCCACCGCTTGGGACATCAGGAACGTCCCGGTCACATTGGTCTCCATGACCTTGTGCCAGGCCTCCAGCGGCATCTCCAGCGCGGGAGCCCCCCACGAAGTACCGCTGTTGTTGACAAGAATATCAATTTTTCCGAATGTATTCAGTGTTTCGTCCACCACCCGCCGGACGTCGTCGGGGTTTGCCACGTCGCAAGCCACCGGCAGGGCCCGACGCCCCAGCGCCCGGACCTCTTCGGCGACCTGGTGGCAATTTTCCACCCGCCGGGAACACAGCACCACGTCCGCTCCCATCTCTGCGTATCCCAAGGCGATTTCCCGCCCGAGACCGCGGCCGCCGCCGGTGATGATCGCCACCCGCCCCGTCAAATCGAACAAATCTCGACTGTGCAATCCGCATCCCCCTTCCGCCGGACCATCCAAATGGTCGGTTTACCCTAATTTATTTTCGTCATCCGGCGGCAAATTCCTTCCGGGGGACCCGGGCGCGTCCACCGGCGGGCCGGCGGCCCTTTCCGGCCCTCCTGCCCGGCCTTTCCACCCCTATCGAAGTTGCCCGGCTCCCCGGTAAGGATGCAGACTGACCAGCAAGTCCCCTTCCTCAAAACGGCTCAACCGAAAGAGAGACAAATCCACCGCCGGGTCGCCGCTGTGCCCCTCCAAAATACAGGAGGCCATGAGTTCTCCGACAGCCGGCGTCAATTTGAACCCGTGACCGCTGAAACCGGCGCACAGATACAGCCCTTCGACGGGAGACGGCCCCATCACGGGATTGTAATCCGGAGTGACTTCGTACGCCCCGGAATAGCCCGTCACCAGCCTCGCCCGTCCGAGGGAGGGAAACCGCCGCATGAATTTCTCCACCGCCTCCTGGACGTAGTGATCGTCTACACCGCCCCGGTAATGGTCCGGATCGACGAACTCCGGCCGGGAATGGTCGCTGTTGCCCACCAACAGACGGCCGCTTCCCTCCGGACGTCCATATTGCAGGTTCACCAAATCGGAATAGACCGGAACCGGACCGAGGGGCAATCCGGGATCGATCAGCAACAGTTGTTCTCTCTGCGCCCGCACGGGCACGGCGATCCCCGCCGTCCTCGCCAGCACACCCGTCCAAACTCCCGCGGCCGCCACGATCACCGGGGCGTACACCCGCCCCAGCGCAGGCGACTCGACCCCCACCGCGCGACTCCCGTCCGGTGAGAGCAGAATCCGGTCCACCGCACACCCTTGTACGATCCGCACACCCGCTTCCCGAGCCCGCCGGGCGTACGCCTGCGCCGTGAGAACGGGATCGGCGTACCCCCCGAGAGGCTCGTAGGCGAATCCGGCAAAATCTCCTACATCCATGTGCGGCCACAGACCGCGGGCCTCCTCCGGAGCGACGAACCTCGTATCGATGCCCAATTCCTGCAACATCCGGATGTTGGCCCTCAAAGCCTCGAGGTTGTCGGGGCCCACCCCCACTAAATAACCGGCGGAGCGGTAACCCACGTCGTCCCCCAGGATTTCTTCGGCGCGGCGAAAGGTCTCCAAGCTCTTCCACGCCAGGTGGGCCAAGACCGGGTGGCCGTAATGGCAGCGCAGCACGCCGCTCGATTTGCCGGTGGCTCCCGCGCCGACGACATCCCGCTCCAAAACGAGGATCCGCCCGGCGCTCCGTTCCGCCAGAGCCCGGGCGGTGCTCAAACCCATGAGCCCGGCGCCCACGATCACCACATCCGCCGTCCGACCGCCGTGCGTCGTCTGCTGTGCTCCGCGTTCACTCCACACCGGGAATCCACTCCGTTCCCGCCAGCGGGACCTTGGCCATGGCCGCCGCCTCCACGGTCAGGGCCCGCAAATCTTCTTTATCCAAGTTGTGGACGTTCGACTTGCCGCATGCCCGGGCAAAGAGCTGGATCTCTTGAATCATGGAAAACAGAAAATTGGCCACCCTGTCCGCCCCCTCTTCCGGATCGAGGCGAGCCTCCAGCTCCGGCTCCTGGGTGGCGATGCCCACGGGACACAGCCCCGTGTGACAGTGGCGACAGGCGTAAGGCTCGGCGCCGATCGCCCGGTAATCGTCCGCGTAAATCGGGCGGTTGCAGTTGAGGGCGATCAAGGCGGCGGTTCCAATCGCCGCGGCATCCGCCCCCAAGGCCAAAGCCTTCGCGACGTCCACGCCGTTTCGGATCCCTCCGGCGATAATCAACTGAACCTCCCCCTCGACCCCCATGTCGCGAATCGCCCGGCGGGCTTCCGTCACCGCCGCGAGGGTTGGGATTCCGGTATGGTCCATCAAGGGATCCGGAGAGGCGGCGGTCCCCCCTTCCATCCCGTCGACCAGCACCGCGTCTGCCCCGGCTTTGATCGCCAATTTCACATCCTCATAAACCCGGGTCGCCCCGAGTTTAACGATGACCGGCACCCGCCCCTCGGTGACGCACCGCAGTTCTTCAATTTTGATCCCCAAATCGTCCGGACCGATCCAATCGGGGTGACGGACGGCGCTGCGCTGATCGACGCCTTCCGGCAAATCCCGCATCCGGGCCACGGCGGAAGACATCTTTTGCCCCAGCAACAGGCCGCCCGTCCCCGGTTTGGCCCCTTGCCCCACGACGATCTCGACGCCCTCCGCCGACCGGAGGTGGCGGGGATCCAGTCCGTAACGGCTCGGCAACACCTGAACGATGAGCTTTTCAGAGTATTCCCGCTCAAAATCGGTCATTCCGCCGTCTCCCGTCGTGGTGCTGATTCCCACCCGGGTCGCCGCTTTGGCCAGCGCGATTTTGGCATTCCTGCTCAAGGCACCGAAACTCATCCCGCTGATTAAAACGGGCGCCGAAAGGATCAGGGGTTCCTTGGCGAACCGCGTCCCGATGACGGTCCGGGTTTCGCACCGCTCCCGGTATCCCTCCAAGGGGACCCGGGTGAGGCCGGCCGGGAGAAAGACTAAATCCTCAAAAGACGGAACGCGGCGCATGGTGCCGAAGCCGCGGATCCGGTAGCGGCCCAAAGCGGCCTTCACCTGGATGTCTTCGATCACCTCCGGCCTCCACAGACCGCTGGACCGCGTCAGAGGGCGATCTTCCATAGGTCCCACTCCTTTTTGTCGAAATGCCAGAGTCTTTTTCCGGAAACCACGCGTTTCCAATCCAAACCGGGATCCAATCCGGCTTTCCGGATGAGGTCCAGATCCCCGGGCTCGGGATCGCCCGCGACCGCGTCGTTTCCCAGCGCCTGAATCCGCCCCGCCACCAGGATGGCGCCTTCGTACATGGAATCCCCGAGACCTTCGCCGGCATCCCCGCAGACGATCATCGTCCCCTTTTGCATCATGAACCCCGACATGGCCCCGACATCGCCTTCTACGACGAGTACGCCCCCCTTCATGCTGATCCCGGCGCGGGGCCCGGCCCGTCCCTCCACCCGGATGAAGCCGCCTCGCATGGAGGCACCGGCGGCACTCCCGGCGTTCCCGTGAACGACGATCCGGCCGGACATTAAATTTTCGCCGAGGCCCCATCCGGCGTCGCCGTGAACCTCCAACTCGACGCCGTCGCACAGTCCGCCGCAGTAGTAACCGGCCGTGCCGCAGACGACCACGCGGACCGGCGCCAGAATTCCCACCGCCAAATTGTGCCTCCCTTCGGGATGGATCAAGTGCACTTCCCCTTCCCCGCGTTCCGCCGCCAACCGGATCTCCCGATTCAATTCCACAGCCGGTTTCAGGCGGCAGTCGATCCGGACCATACGCGCACCTCCCCCGCCGACGGTTCATAGACGTGTACTCCTTCGCCGAGCAGCGGCGCCACCGCCGTCGTTTCGTTGGCCACGGCTACAAAGTCCTCCGTCTCCGCGATCACCAGAGGCTTGGTGGCAAACCGGTCGCGCACCACGCCCACCGACCGGCCGTCGGCCGCGAGGATGGTGAAACTCCCGTCAAAGGCCCGCAGGGCCTCCCGCAAGGCCTCTTCGAGGGTAGCCCCCTCCCGGATCCATTCGGCGAGACAGGCCGGGATGACCTCGGAATCGCTTTCCGCCGTAAACCGGTAACCCCGCCGTTCCAACCGGCGTTTCCATTCGAGGTGGTTGGTGATGTGGCCGTTGTGGACCGCCGCCAGATCGGGCATGTTTTTGGCCGCAAAGGGTTGGGCGTTGATCAGATCCTCCCGGCTCTCCGTCGCCATTCGGGTGTGCCCGATTCCGTGCCCGGCCCCGGGTCGGGAAGCGACAAATCCCCGCAGCCCCTCCACCGGTCCGACGGCCTTCCACAGATCGCCTTCCGACCCGGCGTAGACGATCGAAGCCCGACCGCGCAGCGTCCCGTCCTCCACCACGTCTCCCAACGTCCCCCAATCCGGCTGGTCGGCCAGTTCCAAGACCACATAGGGTCCTTCCCGGCGAACCTCTCTCAGTGGAACGTTACGCCGGACAAATTCCCGCAGGGTTTCCTCGTCGCCGTCCCGGTCCGGCCCAGACAGCAAAACCCGCACAGCCCAACCGGCCCGGGCCGCGCCCCCGCCGAAGACCGCCAGTCCCGCCGCATCCGGGCCGCGCCGCTCGAGGAATCCCAGCATGCGGTACAGCACCTCGGCCGCCCCCGACGATCCCCTCCTGTTCAGGTAACCCACTATCCCGCACACAAAACGTCACCTCTTTTGAATTGAATATGTCGTTTCGTACGGTTAATATACCATTTTCTTTGACATATGTAAACAGAAATTCGCTAGTTTGTTGTCGATTTGTCCATCCAAAATCCCAGGCGTTCTCCATCCGTTTTCCTACGCCTTGTGTTTTCGTGTCCACTTTTCGTTTACACTTAGGGAGGGAAAGTGAGGGGATAGCTTTGCCGCCGGTCAAACTGGACGCCTTGGATTTGATGATTTTAGAAATGCTGGAAAAAGACGGGCGCCTCTCCTATCAGGAGCTGGCCAACCACGCGGGAGTTTCGCGGGTCACCGTCCACGAACGGATCCGCCGGCTCACCCAACGCGGCGTCATCGAGGGATTTCGCGCCCGGTTAAACCCCGCCGCCTTAGGCTACCGGGTCACCGCCGTCGTGGGCCTCATGGCGGTCCAGGGAGCGGCCGCGTACCGGACGATTGAAGACCTCAAAAACATTCCCGAAGTCGAAGAAGTCCACGTGGTCACGGGGCGGTACGACTATCTCGTCAAAATTCGCGCCCGCGACAACCAGGATTTAGAACGCATTTTGTTGACCAAGATCGACCAAGTCTACGGATTCCAGAGAGCCGAAACGATGGTGGTGCTGTCCTCGCCCGTCGAGCGGGGCGGGCTGACGATCGGCCGGGTGGCCCGGGATCTGCAAGAAAACCGGGAAGAGAAGGCGGCGGATTGAATATCCTCCGCCGCTCATCCCACCCGCTCACCCCAAATGCAGATAGCGTTCGATTTCCCACTCGGACACCCTCGCGAGATATTCCGTCCACTCCCTCTCCTTCACTTCGATATACAAAGCCACCAAATCCGGCCCCAGCGCCTCCGCCAACACGCCGTCGGAGCGGAGGGCATCCAGCGCCTCTTTCAAAGTCCGCGGAAGGGTCGCGATCCCCCGTCCGGCCGCCTCCGCGCCCGTCAAGGCGTAAGCATTGCCGGAGAAAAGGGGGCCCGGATCGATCTGCCGTTCGATGCCGTCCAGCCCGGCCGCCAGAATGGCAGCCAGGGCCAAATATGGATTTACGGCGCCGTCTACGGCCCGGTACTCCACCCTTCCTTCGCCCGGCACGCGCAGCATCACCGTCCGGTTGTTTCCGCCGTAGGCCACGAACACCGGAGCCCAAGTCGCCCCCGAGGCGGTGGTAGGGGCCCACAACCGCTTGTAGGAATTGACCGTCGGAGCCGTAAACGCCGCCAGCGCCCGGGCGTGGGCGAGCAGGCCGCCGATAAACCAGCGGGCGGTGTCGGTCAAACCCGCTCCATCCCCCTCTCCTTTTCCGGCCAAAAAGAGGTTCCGGCCGGTGTGCTCGTCCCACAGGCTCAAGTGGCAATGGGCCCCGTTGCCCGTCAACTGCGAAAAGGGCTTCGGCATGAACGTCGCGATCCAACCCTCCTCTTCCGCCAGCGAGCGGATCAGAAATCGGGCGAAAATCAGCCGGTCCGCCTGCTCCAACGCCTCGGTGTACGTCCAATTGATTTCGAATTGGCCGTTGGCGTCTTCGTGATCGCACTGATAGACTCCCCACCCGAGGCGGTTCATCGCCTCCACCAGCCGAGTAATAAAACCGATATTTCTGAAAATAGCCTGTTGATTGTAGCAGGGCTTAGCCGCCGTGTCCAAGGGGTCCGCCGGAACCAACCGGCCATGTTCGTCTTTCCGAAGGAGAAAAAATTCCGGCTCCATCCCCACCATCAGCCGGTATCCCTTCTCGCGGGCCGCCTGAAACACCCGCTTGGCCGCCGTACGCGGACAATAAGGCCACGGCCGGCCCTCTACGTACAGGTCGGACGCAAACCAGCAGACCTCTTCGCGCCAGGGAATCCGGTAGGCCGAAGCGGGGTCGGGCACCGCCTCGAGGTCGGGATCATGCGGTCCCTGCCCGATTTCCCCGGCGGCAAATCCGGCAAACCCGGCTCCCCGTTCCATCACCGCATCGAGGGCAGATGCCGGAACGAGCTTCGCCCGGCTAAAACCGTTCAATTCGACAAAGGAGATCAGGGCGTAGCGCACGCCTTGCGCGAGACATTCTTCCGAGGATTTCATCTCTTTCCTCCTCCTTTCGCCGAGTCTAAAGGATCCTGTTGCGTTATAGTTTCGTTATATAAAATCACATGCCTTTGATTTCACATTAATTTATTTTTCGTAACATGTCAAGCATATTTTCGTTCGTTATTGACAATAATCTCGGGTTTTCGTTTACGAATCGTAGAAAAGAGAGCCCGTTTGTTCGGCCGGTTGAACAGAAGGGGCTCCATCCGGCACCACCCGGCCCCTGGTCTCCCAACTGTTTATGTAAAAATATATGTCACTTTTCTTTCTCGTTCTGTGTTTCTTCGGAAAGAAAAGCTCAGAATCGCGCAAAAAAAAAAAAGCCGGCGGGCACGCCGTCGGCTGCCTGATCACGCACAGATCTGCCGACCCGGAACTTACGTGTTCTCCACAGGCGTTTTCGCCTTCCAAGGGAAACCGAACCGCCCCTCATACACCACCCGCCCCTTGTCGTGGAGTTCTTTCACACCGGGTTCGGAAGCCGGATAACCGATCCCCAGAATCGCCACCACCCTCCGGTCGGCGGGAATACCCAGCGTCCTCCTCACATGTTCTTCCCTCCGGGCGGATTCTTCCGCATCCTCGGAATGGTAGACCGCCCCGAACGCCAAACCCAGCCCCTGTTCCACGGCAGCCAGCCACATAAACCCGCAGGCGATGGACGCGTCCTGCAACCAGTATTTGCTCACGCCGGGCAGCCCGGTCACCGCAATACCCGCCGGCGCCTGCGACAGCCAAGGCATGTACGGCGTCGTTTGCGCCAAAACCCGTAGAACGTCCGGATCGCGGACGACAATCAGTTCTCTCGACACCAGATGGTTCCCGGCAGGAGCCAGATAACCGGCCTCTATCACCGCTTCGAGGGCGGCCTCCTCGACGGGCTGGTCTTGAAAGCGAGTGATTTCCCGCCGCCGTCGGATCGCCTCCAATACGTCCACCCGCGTTTCCCTCCTTTTGGATATAACAGTGGGAGTTCCTCCGGCGGCGCGCCGGCCGGCCGCGAAACGCGATTCACGGTCCGCCCGTTTCCGCCGCACGCCCTTGCCGAAGGCGGACCGGAACCCACGGGCAACTGGGATCGCTTTCGAGGGCATCTCCAGTCAGGGCGTACGCCCGTGCGCGTGAGCCGCCGCACAGGTACCGGTACTCACAAAGGCCGCACTTTCCCTTATAACGATCGGGGTCGCGCAAAGCTCGCAACAACGGCGATTCGCGGTAGATGTCCCGAAGCGGCGCCTCCCGCACATTCCCCGCCTTTAGGGGCAGGAAGCCGCTTGGATATACATCCCCGGTGTGGGAGACAAACACCAGCCCGTTTCCATCATTGACCCCCCGGGGCGCCCGGCCCGAGCCGCCGAAAATCGCCCGGGACACTTCCTGGATTCCCAATCCTTCCTGATTCAGCCGTCTCCCCCGCGCGAGCCGCCTTTGGATCAGCACCCGCCGGTACGGCTGGGCGGCTGTCGTCTTGATGTCAAAGGGCGACCGTTCGCTCAGTTCCACCAGCCAGTGATAAATCTCTTCCTGGACGGAAGGATCGACGGCGTCCTCCCGGCGCCCCCTTCCGGTCGGCACCAGAAAGAAGACGCTCCACAGCACGGCCCCCCACTGCTCTACGAAACGCGCCAAATCCTCCAGTTCCCCGGCGTTGTACCGGGACACCGTCGTATTGATCTGCAGTTCGAGGCCCACCGCCCGAACAGCGGTTAAAATTCGCAAGGTTTCCTCAAAGGAACCCCGCGTACCGCGGAAATGATCGTGCACCTCGGGACGGGCGCCGTCGACGCTGACGGCCACCCGCATCGCGCCGGCCTCCTTGAGGCCGAACAACGCTTCCCGGGTGACCCGCGGCGTGGCACTGGGAGTGACCGAGATCCGCACTCCCCGCCCGGAGGCCCGCCGCACCAAATCGAATAGGTCTTCCCGTTCAAAGGGATCGCCTCCGGTGAGCACCACCAGGGGGGCCCCCCATTCCGCCAATTCGTCGAGGAGGCGAAAACCCTCCTCCGTCGACAATTCCCGCGGATCCCGGCGATACTGGGCGTTCGCCCGACAATGCAGGCACCGCAGGCGGCACGCGCGGGTGACCTCCCAGATCACCAAGAAGGGGGTATGAGCAAAATCCGGGCCTTCGGCGGCCCGCCCGCCGCCCGCCATCGAAATCCCTCCTTCACACCGGATTGCGGATTTCCTCGTCCGACAGGTAACAGGCCGGGTCGGAGGCCCAAAAATCCCCGTACACCGCCTCGGCGCGGGTACGGAAGTTCCCGCCGCAAATGTCGAAGAAGGCGCATCCGCGGCACCTCCCGTGAATCCGTTCCCTCCGATTCCGCAGCCCGGCGAGGATGTCGTGGCTCTCGTCGGACCAGATCTCTCCGAAGGGGCGCTCCCGCACGTTGCCGAACGTATAGTGTTGGGTAAACTGGTCCGGATGCACATTTCCCTTGTAATCCACGTGACAGATGGCCATCCCGGAGCGGTTCCCGCCGTTCATGCGCAGGCGCCGGCGGATGGCCTCGGCCCGCAGGGGGTCCCGCGCCCGCATGCGCAAGTAGAGATAGGCCCCGTCCGCGTGGTTGTCCACCGTGAGAATCTCTTTGTCGATCCCCCGGAGCCGCCATTCTTCGACCTGGTCGATGAGCCGGCCGACCACTTCCCGGGTGACCGGCGGCGCCACATCCTGTTCCGCCGCCCCCCGCCCGCTGTACACCAAATGATAAAAACACGCCCGGTCGAAGGGTTCGTCTTCCAACAGCTGCAAAATAAAGGGGAGGCTCCGAACGTTGTCCTTGTGAACGGTAAACCGCATCCCCACCCGGATTCCGGCCTCGGCGCAATGGTACACCCCGCGCATCGCCCGGGCAAAAGCTCCGGCCCGGCGCCGCACCCGGTCGTGGATGTCGGGCGTGCCGTCGATGCTGATCCCCACGTACCCCACGCCGATCCGTTTCAGTTCCCGCGCCACCTCGGGCGTGATCAAGGTACCGTTGGTGGACAGGGTGACGCGAATCCCCTTCCCCACGGCGTATTCCATCAACTCCAAAACGTCCGGACGGGAAAGGGGCTCCCCTCCCGACACCAGCAGCACCGGAACGCGGAATGCCGCCAGATCGTCGATGAACCGCTTGCCTTCCTCCGTCGTCATCTCGCCGTTAAATCGCCTCGGACCGGCATTGGCGTAACAATGCTGGCACTGGAGATTGCACGTCCGGGTCACTTCCCAAACCACAACGGGACCCGCCCCGGGGCGCACGCCCGTCTTCGTTTCCTTCGCACCCTCCACATAGCGGAGGCCGTCGCCGAAAGCCGGTTGTTCCGCCAGCAAACTGGTCAATCCGAGCATATTCGAATCCCTCCCGGCGCCTTTGCGCTTCTCCCGTTTTCTACCTCCAGTCTATCTTGCAAATGAGGCCAAGGCGTGACAGAACGGCGATCAAAGATGAGAAAAACCTGAACAGAAGTCGGCCATTGTGTGACACCGCTTGGTTATTTCCGGTACACCCGTACCATGGTCCACACATAAAGCGCCCACCCGGCCAAACCGGCGGATGCGCCCGTCCCAGCGAGCCGCGCCTCTCCAAATCCGGTTCCCAGGGCCGTCAGGAGACCGCCGGCCGCAAAGGCGACCAAGGCAGCGGCGGCGAGGCCCTCGGGCAACATCTCCCGCACCCCCGGTCCCCTCCGCACGCTCCCGTGGCCGTACCGGGCCATCCAGCGCAAAAACGGCAGGATTTTCGCCGCGTAGGCGGCGACGATCCACTGGAGAAAGCCGAACGCGAACAACAGGAGGCCGGCGAGGGCCCACCGTTCTCCGGTAAATTCCACCGCAAAGACCAAGGCTCCTAACATCGGGAAGCCGGCATACAGCCCGCCGTGAATCCACCGGATCACCCGTTCCACTTCGCGACGCCGCCGGTGCCTGAAATGCAAAAAGAGATCCCACAGCACCCACCCGTATCCGAACGCATACAAAAGCCAACCGGCCCATACCGCCGCCTGCGCCCCTGGAGCCCGGTCCAGCGCCGTCCCCAGCCCCGCCGCCGCAGCCCCGATATACAACAGCGCGGCGGAACGGCTACGGCGCAGGCCGGAGTACCGGGAGGAGACGAAAACGCTCATCAGACGCGGACTGAGCACGAGAATCAGCGTGGTAAACCACCCCGCCAGACCCGACAGCACGTGCAAAGACAGGGTAGACGGTCCCGCGGCTGGTCGCCCCACCGCCATCCCGATCCCCAGAAAGACGGCCGCCAGGAGAAACAGAAACACCGGAGCAATCGAAAGGGCCTCCGCCCGCTTCTTCATCGTTCTGGCCGTTTTTCCCAGGTTCCAAAGCAAAATTAAAAAGGAAGACAACACAAGGCAACCGCCCGCAGCAACGAGCGCCCACCGCCCCGAGAGAAACCCGGCGGGGAAGGCGGCAGTACCCAGAATCATCAGGACATATTCCACATAGCCGAGGCCGATGGAGTACAGCCGCCCCTGGAAGGCGACGGGCGCAATCTGGAGCATCGCCCCGTGCGCAACGGTCAGGAGGAACCCGACGGCAAACAGATGAACGGCCGACAGCAAATACGGATCCGACCACCTCCCCGCGGCCGCCGCCCCCGCTGCCCGGACCAGGCACAACCAGGCCGGACCGAGAAAGGCCAGCCCCGTCACCATGTACACCCGGGTGATGCGGAAACGGGGCGCCAGAGGATCGGCCGCCACCCCCGTTCCAAAAGGCCCTTCCGATTTCATCCGCCGTCCCTCCTCTCCCTCCCGGCATCCTCGTCCGTCCGATTTGAGCATACCCGAATGACTTCCCGGACTCCGTGACCCCCGTCACACCGCCCGCAACCCGCCCTCCCTTGTCTCCCGAAAATTTTTCCGGTAAGGTGGAAGCAAAAGGCGGTGACGACGATGGATGCGCCATTCATCCCCCTGATCGCCGAATTGCCTCCGGAACAGCGGCGTACCGTCGAAAGTCTGGGCCGGTCGGTCGCCGTCCCCTCGCGGACCATGATTTTCCATCAAGGCGACTCCTTAGACCGAGTATTTTTCCTCGTGCGCGGACTTGTCAAGATTTATACCTATGATGTAGAGGGGCGGGAACAGATTCTGGCCGTTTTGGGGGCGGGCGAAATGTTCCCCCACACCGGATTTTTCGATGAAACGGCATACCCGGCCCACGCCCAGGCAATCCGGGACACCCAACTCTTCGCCCTACCCCGCGAGGAGTTCGAGCGCATCGTTCTGAAATCCCCCGAAGCGGCTACGGCACTCATCCGGACACTGGGTCGAAAAATCCGCGCGCTCCAAGCAAGGCTGCAAAATCTCACCCAACATTCGGTGCTGGAACGGGTGGCCTGGA
>JASBVN010000008.1 GCA_029961045.1 Alicyclobacillaceae bacterium
GTGTGCACCACAACCACGTGTCCCGGGTCGGAAACCTCCGCCGGCTGGATGCGGGTACCTGGGGACAGTGAGTCTGGGTGTGAGGAGGTGTGGGCATGTACGCAATCGTACAGACGGGCGGGAAACAGTACCGCGTCCAGGTCGGGGACGTCGTATACGTGGAAAAGCTGCCCTTGGAAGAGGGCGCTACGGTGGAGTTCGGCGAAGTTTTGCTCGTGGGGAAAGAAGACGGCGTCGTGGTGGGACGGCCCCTGGTCGAAGGCGCCAAGGTCAAGGGAACCGTCCTGAAACAGGGAAAAGCGAAGAAGATCATCGTATTCAAATATAAGCCGAAGAAAAATTACCGGCGGAAGCGCGGTCACCGCCAGCCGTGGACCAAGGTGCGCATTGAGGCGATTGAAGCTTGATTCGAGTCAGGGTGGAACGGGACCCGGAGGAGAAGATCCGG
Source organism: Alicyclobacillaceae bacterium (assembly GCA_029961045.1). Classification (GTDB taxonomy): domain Bacteria; phylum Bacillota; class Bacilli; order Kyrpidiales; family Kyrpidiaceae; genus JASBVN01. The sequence goes on from JASBVN010000008.1 coordinate 449, forward strand.
CGCCTGAAGGTGAGCGGACACGCGGGTTGGTCCGAAGCCGGCCAGGATATTGTGTGCGCGGCGGTCTCCGCCCTCACCCTCAACGTCGTCAACAGCTGTCGGGGATTGTTGGGCGTGGCCCTGCCGTTTCAGGCCCGCAACGGCTATTTGGACCTCCAGGTACCGGAAGATCTTCCCGAGGACGTCGCAGAGCGGGTTCAACTCCTCTTGGAAAGTTGCGTCTTCGGTTTGTGGCAAACGGCGGAGCGCTACAAAGACCATGTCGTGGTGTCCGGCCAGGTAAAAGGGAGGTGGAAGGGATGTTGAAGTGGGATCTGCAATTTTTCGCCCAAAAGAAAGGAGTCGGAAGCACCCGCAACGGCCGGGACAGCATCGCTAAGCGCTTGGGAGTCAAGCGGTACGATGGTCAATTCGTTACGGCCGGAAGCATTCTCGTTCGGCAACGGGGGACGAAGATCTATCCCGGCATGAACGTCGGCCGCGGGGGCGACGACACCCTGTTTGCCAAAATCGACGGATTGGTGAAATTTGAGCGGATGGGCCGCGACCGCAAGAAGGTCAGCGTGTATCCCGTTCAAGAGGCGGCCGAGGCGTGAAGTTCGCGTTTTCGGTCGAGATCAGCGGCGGTCCGACCAGGATCCGAAATCAACCGGCTGCGAGACGCCCGGCGCAATGCGGGCGTCTTTCTTATGCCCTCCCGGGGAACAAGGGTTCGATCCGGGCCGACAGGAGATTGACGGCCGGCGTCGAATGGTGTGGCGGGGAGGGATGCGGATGGGTTACACGTGGCTGGTGTCCTGGGGTCTTTGGACCGTCGCCTGGTTTTGGAACCGGCCGGATTTCCGCAGCGCGGCCCTGTGGCTGGGCGCGTCGGCGGCATCCGCCGTCTGGGTGCTGTGGTGCAGTCGAAGGGGAATCCTACATAGCGAAAGGCGGGAGCATAGCCGCATCGACGAGATCTTGCGCCGCCGGGAAATCGTCTGGATTCAGGCGGTGCAAAGCCTCCGGCACCATTGGCTCAATGAATGGCAACTGGTCCGGGGGTACGCCCAAATGGGCCGGTGGGATCGCGTGCAGGCGGTGGTGGATCGGGTGACGGTTTCGGCCGAGGCCCAATCCCGGGCGACGGATGCCGCTCACCCGCACAGGAGCGGCCTGATGCTGCGGACACTGTGCGAATTCCCCCATCTGTCCGTCGACTGGCGAGGGGCAGCCGATGAAGACGTGCCTTGGGTGGCGGTGGAAGAGGTGGAACCTCTCCTCCGCCGGCATTTGGCGGAACGGACTGCCGGAGAGGGAAGAGATAGTCCGGCGGCCGTTTGCCTGGGGATCGGGGGGCGCGCGAAGAGACGGGGACAGGAGAGCCTTTCCTTTTCCGTCGAGATCGTTTCGCCGGAGCAAGGGCCGGACATGGGGAGGGACGGGGCGGATGTGGATTGATACGGCGACGATTTACGTCAAGGGAGGAGACGGAGGAAACGGCATCGTATCCTTTCGGCGCGAAAAATACGTACCTCTCGGGGGACCGGCCGGCGGAGACGGCGGCCGGGGCGGCGACGTGGTCTTGGAGGTGGACGAAGGGCTGCGGACATTAATGGATTTTCGTTATCAGCGCCATTTCAAGGCTCCGCGGGGCGAGCACGGCAAACCGAAAAACCAACACGGAAAATCGGCGGATGATCTGATTCTGCGCGTGCCTCCCGGCACGGTGGTACGGGATCGGGACACCGGGCGGGTGCTGGGGGATTTGGTCCGGCCCGGGCAACGGCTCGTGGTGGCCCGGGGCGGCCGGGGCGGCCGGGGGAATACCCGATTTGCCACGCCCCAGAACAAGGCTCCCCACATGGCGGAGAAAGGGGAGCCCGGTGAGGAGCGGTGGATCGTCCTGGAATTGAAAGTGTTGGCGGATGTCGGTCTCGTGGGATTGCCGAGCGTCGGCAAGTCGACGTTGTTGGCCTCGGTCACGGCCGCCAAGCCTAAGATTGCCGACTATCCCTTTACCACCTTATCGCCGAACTTGGGAGTGGTGGACGTCGGAGACGGGCGGAGTTTTGTCCTCGCCGATTTGCCGGGGTTGATCGAAGGGGCTCATTCCGGCAGAGGACTGGGCCATCAGTTTCTCCGGCACATCGAACGGACTCGTGTCATCATTCATGTGGTAGATATCTCTGGGGCCGAGGGGAGGGATCCCTATGAAGATTGGGTCCAGATCAACGAGGAGCTCCGCCTCTACGACCCCCGGCTCCTGGAGCGCCCGCAGTTGATCGCCGCCAACAAAATGGACCTGCCGGGAGCCGAATTGCGCCTGGCGGAGTTCTGCAGTCGAGTCGGCGATATTCCGGTTTTTCCGATTTCCGCCGCCAGCGGCCGGGGAGTGCGGGAATTGATGTACGCCGCGGCGGATATTCTCGACCGCCAACCGCCTCCCCCTCCGATGGATGCGGATCCCGACCGTCCGGTGTTCCGGCTTGAGGAAGAACCGGGTTTTGTAGTCCAACGGGAAGGGGATGTGTTCGTCGTACGCGGCGAACGGGTGGAAAAGGCGGTAAAGCGGACGAACCTCTCCCAAGAAGAGGCGGTTCGAAGATTGGCGCGGATTCTGCGGATCATGGGCGTGGAAGAGGCGGTGCGACAAGCAGGCGCCGAGGACGGCGACACCGTGCGGATCGGCGAGTTCGAGTTCGAACTGATCGACGACGGGAGCGAAGGCGGGCTGGAGCAACCGCGTTAAAGCGGGCGGATCGCAAGGCGAGCGATCCGCCTTTTTGTCAGCGGGGCAGCGTGTAGGCGCGGCGGTAGGCTTTGGGGGTCAAAGGTTCACCCTTCAACAGCAGACTGGCTTCATCGGCCCAGTAGGGGTTCCGCAACATGCCGCGCGCCACGGCCGCCAAGTCGGCTTTGCCCTCCCGGATGACGCGATCGGCCAGTCGGGGGTCCTCCAGGCGGCCTACGGCGATCACGGGGACGTTCAGAGCCGTTTTCACAGCATGGGCGAACTCCACCTGGTATCCCGGCCCGGCATTGGCGGGCCCGGCCGGCGATTCGCCGCCGGAGGATACGTGGAAAATATCGACTCCCGCCTCTTTGTACCGGCGGCAGAATTCCAGGGCGTAATCGAGACCGTATCCCCCTTCCGCGTATTCCACCGCTGAAATCCGCATCAGCACGGGCATGGATTCGGGAACGACCCGCCGGGCCGCCTCGACGACTTCCACGCCGAATCGCATTTTATCCTTCCCGTACGCGTCTGTTCGGCGGTTGGTCAGAGGCGAATGGAATTGATGAATGAGATATCCGTGGGCCCCGTGGATTTCAACGGCGTCTACGCCCGCCGCCACCGCCCTGCGAAAGGCTGCTTCGAATTTGGCCACCATGGCCCGAACTTCTTCCGTGGTCAACTCCCGGGGGGTCTTGAATCCTTCCGCAAAGGGCACGGGCGACGGCGCCACGGGCACCGGTGCGTCCTGGGCCTTACGGCCCGCGTGGCCGATTTGGATGGCCACCTTGCTGCCGTAGGTGTGGCAAGAATCGACAATTCGCCGGAAGGCGGGAATGTGGTCGTCGGACCACAGGCCGAGGTCATAGTCGGTGATCCGGCCGTCGGGTTCCACATCGGTCATCTCAATGATGATGAGTCCGGCTCCGCCGATGGCCCGGCTCGTGTAGTGAACGAAATGCCAATCATTGGGTTTTCCGTCTTTGGCCCACACCGAGTACTGGCACATCGGGGGCATGACGATCCGATTCCGCAGCGTTAAGTTCTTAAAAGTAAAGGGGTCGAATAATGTAGGCACAGAATCGCCTCCCGCTAGGATGGAACATCATTCTCTCTTTTGTATAGTGTATACCTCTTTTTCGATTCCGCAAGGGACGGGATCGCCACGGGGGCTCCGGGGCAGCGTCTTCAGTCCGGACGGGTCCTCCGGAAAAGGGCCGCCCGGAATTTCTCCTGACGCGAACTGCTTGGAAAAAGAAAATCTTTGTATAATGGAATCGGAGGGAGGGGATGCCATGGTTAGGTTCGGACTCATCGGTCCCGGCGCCTTTGGCCGGTTTGTGCTGGAGTCCGTCTCTTCGATTCCGGAGTTGGAATTGAGGTGGGTATCCTCCCGCCGGCGTTCTTCCGCCGAGGCGGGGGTTTTCGCCTGGAAGGAAGCCAGGTCCGCGCGGGGGCTTCCGGAAGGGGCGCCGCGCGCGGTGGAAGGGCCGTGGCAGCGCGCCTTGGAAGATCCCGTCGATCTCGTGGTGGTGGCCACGCCGCCGGATCTTCAGGGGGAGGCCGCGAGGTCCGCGCTGGAGAGAGGAGCGGCCTTGTTTTTGGAGAAGCCCGGGGATTTGTCGGCCGAATCCTTGAGGCGGACGGCGGCGGAGGCGGCGGACCGCGGAACGCCCGCGACGATCGATTTTGTCATGCGATACAATCCGTTGGTGCGCGGCCTTCGGGCGCTGGTCCACAAAGGCTTGTTGGGCAGGCCCGAGCACGTTCAGATGGAGAACTGGGCGGGCGGGGAGCTTCCCGCGGACCACTGGTTTTGGGACCGGCGGCGCAGCGGAGGGATTTTGATCGAACACGGTGTTCATTTTTTCGACATGGTTCGGTTTATCCTGGGCGGCAACTGGAAGCCGGTGTTGGCCCGCGTATGGGAGTCGCCGCGTCCGGGGGGATGGACGGCGGAAGACCGCGTGCTGGCGGTGGTCGAGCATCGGGGTCCGGACCGGGACGGGACCGAGTGGCGGGTGCCGGCGACTTATTATCACGGCTTTACACGCCCCGGAGACGGAGAGCGGACCCAAACCGGATTTGTGTTCTCGGGCGGGTACGCCCTGTTGCAGGGGTGGATTCCCGAACGCCTCGAAATGCGGATGGATGGGGGCGTTGCACCCGAAGTCGAAACCCTTTTTGCGGGAGACGAAGGGAGTGGACCGGCCCGGGTGGAGCGAGAAGGAAACCGGTTGACGGTGGTCTTTCCGGACCGTCAGGAGTTGTACCGGCGGGCCGTCCGGTCCTGTATGGAGGATTTGTTGGCCGCGCTGCGGGAGGGACGTCGGGAAACGCCGGTCTCCCTCGAGGCGGGGGTGGAGGCGCTCGGTCTGGCGGAGGCCCTGTCGGCGATGGCCCGTCCGGCGGCCGGAACGGTGGCCTGAGCCGGCCTTTCCGGGAGAAAGGGGGAATTTGATGGACGCGTATCCGCTTCGATTTCATCCGGTGTTTAAGGAAAGGATTTGGGGTGGCTCCCGGTTGAGAAGCCTCGGGTACCAGATCCCGTCGGACCGGACGGGGGAAGCTTGGGTGATCTCGGATCACGACCACGGGCCGAGTCCCGTGGCGGACGGCCCTTTGGCGGGACGGAGAATCGCAGAGATCATGAGGGAATATCCCCACTGGTTCGGCGATGTGGCCTGGGAACGGTTTCCCTTGCTGGTGAAGGTCATCGATGCGGCCGACGATCTTTCGGTACAGGTCCATCCCGACGACGCCTACGCCCGTCTCCGGGGCGACTGGGGCAAGACGGAATGTTGGTATGTCCTCGACGCCGAGCCGGGAGCCTGCATCGTATACGGCCACCGGGCTCGGGACCGGGAAGTGCTCAAGCAGATGATGGAAAGCGGGCGGTGGGACGATCTGCTCGTCCGCGTGAACGTCCGTGCGGGCGATTTTATCTTCGTTCCAAGCGGGACCCTGCATGCCCTGGGAAGGGGGTTGTTGGTTTTAGAAATCCAGCAGAGTTCCGATACGACGTACCGGGTTTACGATTACGACCGCGTGGACACCGGCGGCCGAAAACGGGAACTCCATCTCGCGGACGCCTTGGCGGTCACCCGCTGTCCGTCTCCGCCACTCCGGCGGCCGGGACGGGCGCGCTCCGGGCGGGAAGGAGCGGAGATCGACCACCTGCTGTTCTGCGATGCCTTTTCCGTGGAAAAATGGAAGGTGAATGGGATGACGGCCTTTCCGCAGCGCGATGTCTTTGTCCTGCTCAGCGTGCTCGAGGGGGAAGGGCGACTGGTGTACGGCGATCGGTCCTGGGCGCTGCATCGCGGCGACCACCTGCTTTTGCCCCGTCCCCTTACCTCTGCGAAGGCGGCTGGCCGGATGACCCTCCTTGTTTCCGTTCCTTCTGTTAGCACTCATTAATATTGAGTGCTAACAGTATGAGAAGCAGACATCCTTGTGGCTATTCGGTTAAAATTGCCTTTTTCGGCGGATTGGCCCTCATTCCGGCCCTCGCCTAAAGGCGGAGTTTATGTTAGGATAAAGACACATATTACATTTACGATCGGGGGATGGCCGAACCGGATACTGCACACGACTCATCGTCTACGAATGGTTCGCATTACAGCTTCATAGGTCTTCGCGGGGACGCGGTGAGGCGGCCCGTGCGTCGCAACGGTTCGGCTGAACCCGATCAAACAGGGAGGTCGAGATGGTGTGAAAGCGTTGGTTCTGGCTGGTGGGAAAGGAACGCGTTTGCGGCCGCTCACGGAGAATTTGCCGAAGCCGATGGTCCCTGTCGCCAACCGTCCTCAACTGGAACACCTGTTGCTCCTCCTTCGTCAACACGGCATTAACGAAGTCGTCATCACCCTCGGATATTGTGGACAGGAGATCGCGGATTACTTCCGTGACGGCTCGGATCTCGGCATCCGCATCGCCTATGTTCAAGAGGAGACGCTTCTCGGAACCGGCGGAGCCATTGTCCAGGCGAAACACCACTTCGATGACACCTTCCTCGTTTGCAATGCCGACATTGTGACCGACTTGAACATTTCCGCGCTGATTCACTTCCACTTAGAGCGAAACGCTTTGGTCACCATTGCCACGACTTGGGTGGAAGACCCGACCCCGTATGGTCTGGTCGAAACCGACGAGCACGGAAGAATCCGGCGTTTTTTGGAAAAACCATCTTTAGAGGAGGTCACCACACATTACATAAATGCGGGGATGTATGTGTTGGAACCGACCGTCCTCGAATGGTTCCCGTTGCGGACGCCGCTGTCGATCGAACGGGAAGTGTTCCCCCGGTTGCTCGAACGAGGCAAGCGGATGTACGCATTCAATTCGGAGAGTTACTGGATCGACATGGGAACGCCGGAGAAATACTTGTTGCTGCACCGCCATCTTTTGTCCCGGACTGCTTTGCTGCCCGGCTGTAAGGTTCCGGAAGACGGAATCGCCGTGGACGGCACGTCGCGGATTCATTCGGGCGCTCGCATCGTGGCGCCGGCGATCATTGGACCCGGGGCTGAAATCCTGCCCGGAGCCACTGTAGGACCCTTTGCGGTGATTGGAAAGGGAGTTCGCATCGCTTCGGGGGCGACGGTGCGAGACAGTGTATTGTGGAGCGGTGTGCAAGTTGGTGCGGGTGCGCAGTTGATCGGGAGTGTGGTCGGGGACGGGACCCAGGTTCCGCCGGCCGCCAAGTTTATCGACCGGGTTGTGACAGCTCAAACCGTGGCCCAGGAACTGTAAACCGACGGAGGTGACAGCCACATGAGGAAACACCGGCGTGTGGCCCTCATTGGCACCTATCCGCCCAGACGTTGCGGCATCGCGTCGTTTACCGCCGATCTCGCAGAAGCTTTGGCCCAGGCTGGCACCGAGGTCATGGTGGCGGCGATGGTTCGGGAAGCTCAGGAGGAGGAAGCGCCTTCCGGCGCCACCTGGGTGATCCGAGACCAACGCCCGCGGGATTATACCCGCGTGGGGAGGATGATCGGATCGTCGTCGGCAGACGCGGTCTGTGTGCAACATGAGTACGGTATCTTCGGGGGTCCGGACGGTCGGTACTTGCTACGGCTGTTGGACGAAATCCGGTTGCCGGTGATCACCACCTTGCACACCGTTCTAAAGTCCCCTAGCCGAGGGCAGAAGCAGATCTTGTCGGAAATCTGTGCGCGCAGCACGGCGGTCGTGGTGATGGCGGAAAAGGCCAAGATGTTGTTGCAGGAAGTGTACGGAGTTCCTGAATCGCGGATTCGGTTGATCCGCCACGGAGTGCCGTCGTACCGTCCGGCCTTGTCCCGGGAGGAGATGAAGGAACGGTTGCAATTGAAGGGACGCCGGGTGCTGTCGACCTTTGGACTGTTGAGCCCCGGAAAGGGAATCGAAACGGTCATTGCGGCGATGCCCGACGTGGTCCGGCAATGTCCGAACGCGGTTTATCTCATCCTCGGCGGCACCCATCCGGATGTGGTGCGCGCCAGTGGGGAGCGGTACCGGGAAAGTCTGGAGGAGATGGTCAACCGCCTCGGGCTGGCCGACCATGTGCAGTTTGTAAACCGGTACCTCGAACGGGAAGAATTGCTGAATTATCTGTGGGCTTCCGACGTGTTCATCACACCGTATCCAAATCAGGAGCAAATTTGCAGTGGAACGCTGACGTACGCCGTCGGTCTCGGGCGAGCGGTGATTTCGACGCCGTATTGGTACGCAGAAGAGCTGTTGGGTCAGGGAGCGGGCATCCTCGTGCCCTTCCGCGATCCGGCCGCGATGGCGGAGGCTGTGATCGAATTGTTGGACAATCCCCTGCGCAGACAGGCCTGCGAAGCAAAGGCCCGAGCTTTTGGCTCGGCGCTCACCTGGCCGCAGATCGGGCGCCAATATGCGGCGCTCACCGACCAGGTGATGGAGCAGGCACATCCGATGACAGCGAGGTGAATCGGGATGGGCCCTGTGCTGACGGTCGATATCCGGTTGGACCATATGGAGAGGATGACCGACTCGACCGGCATGATTCAACACGCCGTGGGGGCGGTTCCCGATTTTGCAACCGGTTACACCACCGACGACAACGCCCGGGCGTTGATCGTCGCCCTCGGATTGCAAAGTCGCCCCGAATGCGCTGAGTGGTGGGGACGGTTGGGGCGACTCGCCGACCGGTACCTCGCGTTCCTGGTGTACACTCAGCGGCCGGACGGGCGTTTCCGGAACTTCGTAGGGTATGACCGCCGGTTCCTGGAGGAAATCGGCTCGGAGGACAGCTTTGGGAGGGCGCTGTGGGCCCTTGGAGAAACGGTGAAGGGACAGTCGAATACGTACTACGGACGGGTAGCGGCAAAGGCCTTTGAACGGGCCGTTTCCCACGTCGGCGCCCTGTCTTTCGTCCGCGGCCAAGCCTTTGCGCTCTTGGGGCTATGTGCAGCCTTGGAAGGGGGATTTTTGCCGGGGGATGTCCGGCCGCTGTTGGAATTGCTCGTCAACCGACTCGTGGCCGCCTATCGACGGCACCATGGGCCGAAATGGCATTGGTTCGACGAAGCCCTGACCTACTCCAACGGTGTGTTGCCCGCCGCTCTCCTAAAAGGAGCCACGTTGATCGGTTCCGAAGAGGGGCTCCGAATCGCCCGGGATGCTTTGGACTTTTTGACGGAGACCCTGTTGAGTGGAGATTATTTAGAAATTGTCGGGAATCAAGGGTGGTACCCGCGGGGCGGCCGTCGGGCCTTGTACGATCAGCAGCCCGTGGACGCAGGGGCCATGGTGTTTGCGTACACGACGGCCTGGCGGATCTTGGGGCGTCGGGAGGATGCGGAAGGAGCGGAAAAGAGTTTCCGGTGGTTTCTCGGTCTGAATTCGGAGGGAATTCCGCTCTACGATCCCGACACCGGCGGGTGCCGAGACGGGCTGTACCCCGGCGGCTTCAACAGCAACCAGGGAGCCGAATCGGTGGTGGCGTATCTGCTCTCGTGTTTTTGGATGGTGGAGGCGGGCCTGGCCACGGTGTCCTTGCCGGCCGAAGAGGTGCCTGCAGCGGGCTGATGTTTCCGCCTCGTCCGGCCCTTTTGGTCTTTGGCCCGCAAAAAAGGCGGCTTCCCTTCTTCAGAAGGGAGCCGCCTTTGTTGTGCAACCGTCACCGGTTGCCGATTTGGCCGGACTCGACGCGGGCGAGCCGGTGTTCCCGCACTTCGTCGAGCCGGTCTAAAAACGACTGAATCCGTTCGAAGGCGGTCAATAACTGGTCCACCGATGTGGCGTACGAACAGCGAATGTGACCTTCTCCCCCGGGTCCGAACACTCTTCCAGGAACCACCGCAACCTTCGCCCTTTTTAGCAGTTCTTCGGCGAAGACATCGTCCGGAATGCCGGTGGATCGGATGGAAGGAAAGGCGTAAAAGGCGCCCTCCGGTTCGTGGCAGGACAGGCCCATTTGACGGAAGGCGCTGACCACCAACCGCCTCCGCTCCTCGTACACGGACACCATGTGGTCCCGTTCCCGGTCTCCTTTGGTCAGGGCTTCCACCGCCGCCATCTGGCTCATGATCGGAGCACACAGGATGGTGTACTGGTGGATCTTGACCATCGCGCTGATCCAGTCCTTCGGCCCGCAGGCGAAACCGACGCGCCAACCGGTCATCGCGTATGCCTTGGACATGCCCGTCAACAATACGGTGCGATCCCGCATGTTCGGGAGGGAGGCGAAGCTGCAATGGGGCGTCACATAACTCAATTCGGCGTAAATCTCGTCGGTGATCACCAAAAGGTCGTGTTTTAGGACGATCGAACGGATTTGCTCGAGGTCTTGCCGGGTCAAGGTCGCTCCGGTCGGGTTGTTCGGATAGCTTAACAACAGGACTTTGGTCTTAGGTGTTATGAAACGTTCCAACGTATCCGCCCGCAATTTAAACCGGTCTTCCGCCCGAGTGGGGACGTATACGGGTACTCCGCCGGCCAATTGAACGCACGGGCCGTAAGACACGTAACAGGGTTCCGGGATCAGCACCTCGTCCCCCGGCGACAGTACGGCCCGCAGCGCCACGTCGATTCCTTCGCTGGCGCCGACCGTCACCAGGATCTCCGTGTCCGGATGGTACGAAACCCCGAATCGCCGCTCCAAGTAATCCGAAACGGCGCGGCGGAGAGCAGGGAGCCCGCGATTGGACGTGTAGGTGGTATACCCCCTTTCCAGCGCATCGACACAGGCATCCCGGAAACGCCACGGGGTGACGAAGTCCGGCTCCCCCACCCCGAGGGAAATCACTCCTTCTGTGCCGGCGGCCAAATCGAAGAAACGGCGGATCCCGGAGGGAGGAATGGCCCGAACGACGGGAGACAGACGATCCCGGATCGATTTCATGGAGTAATCACCAACCGTTGATCCCCTTCTCGGTCGTCGAAAATCACGCCGTCTTGCTTATATTTCTTTAAAATAAAGTGGGTTGTGGTGGAGACGACGTGTTCGAGGGTGGATAGTTTTTCCGCGACGAACCGGGCGACCTCTTTCATCGTGCGCCCTTCTACCACGACGGACAGGTCATAGGCGCCGGACATCAAATACACCGACTTGACTTCGGGAAAACGGTAGATGCGCTCGGCGATGGCGTCGAATCCGGCATCCCGCTGCGGGGTGACTTTGACGTCGATCATCGCGGTGACTTGGTCGTATCCGGCTTTTTCCCAATTGATGACGGCCGAGTACCCGACGATGATTCCATTTTTCTCCAATTGATCGACGGCTGCGGCCACCTCGTTTCGGGAGACACCCAGCATGTCTGCAATCGCTTCCTTGGGGAGGCGACTATTTTCTTGCAACAATTGCAAAATTCGCTTTACAAGGGAATCCATGGCCAACCTCCTACCGGCTTCGCCTCTCTATATGCCATCTATTATACCGTACAGGGGGGCAAACGGCGAATGAATGCGAGAGAAACGGGATCGGCATGGGTGTTTGTTTACGGGACCCTGATGGGCGGAGAGCGCAATCACGAGTGGCTGGCTCCGTACGTTTGTCGGGGCAGTCCTGCGGCGGTGCGAGGGAGGATTTACATTCTTTCCGAAGGCTATCCGATGCTCGATCCTTTTCCGGCGGGTTGGGTCGTCGGCGAACTCTACCTCGTCGCTCCGGCGGGGGAGGCGCTGAGGCGCTTGGACGCGCTCGAGGGGTTCGAAGGGAGAGGAAATCCGGACAACGAATATGAACGCGTTCGTCTGTGGACATGGACCGGGAAACGCGGCCGGTGGGAACCAGCCGTTCCGGCGTGGGTATATATCGCTCCTCGCCGCAGGCGGGAACGGCTGGCGGAGGAAGCGCGGCAGTGGCCTTCGGGGGTCCGGTGGGCGGAGTCGGAAGGGGGACGGGGGCAGCTCTGAACCGGCGCCCCCTTTTTCGTGATTTCAGGATTTTGGGGGCGGATTTGAACCGGGCTGGAAAGGTTTCGGCCGATTCGCGGAGAAAGAGGATGGCGAAGTTCGATGGGGAGGGATGGGGGAGATATGGGAGAAGGGTGTTCCCGGATTTTGGATGAGCTATGGGAGCGAGCGGTGAAGGCGGGGGCTTCGGACGTTCATTTTGACCCGGATCCGGAAGGGTGGTCCATCCGATTTCGCGTTTCCGGTGAGTTGCGTCCAGCGGCGCGCTGGGATCTTCGAACGGGCATGGAGGCGGCGCAGCGGATCAAGTTGTTGGCTCGCATGGATATCGCCGAGAAACGCGTACCTCAAGACGGAGGTCTGCGGCTGGCGGTCGGGGGGCGGGAGGTCGCCATGCGGGTGGCCACGCTTCCGACGGTGCGGGGTGAACGGCTGGTCGTGCGGATTCATTCTCCGTGGGCGGCCGGTGCCGGGCTGGAATCGGGGCCGGAAGGCCGGGCGGAGGATTCGGTTTGGGATCGGTGGCTGCGGTGTCTAGAGGCACCCCACGGCCTATTCCTGGTCGCGGGGCCGACCGGCAGCGGCAAGACCACTTCCCTGTACCGGGTGGTCGCCGAGTGGGTGCGGCGGGGGGAATGCGTAGTCACCTTTGAGGATCCCGTGGAACGGGAAATCTCCGGGGCCCACCAAGTGGAACTCAGACCTGCTCGAGGCTTCGATTACCGGCGGGCCCTGGCGGCGGGACTTCGCCAGGATCCGAGCGCTCTGGCGATTGGGGAAATCCGCGACGCAGACGCCGCTTGGGCGGCTGTCCACGGCGCCTTGTCGGGGTGCCGTGTGGTGGCCACCATCCACGCCCGCGGTCCCGGGGATGTTTGGCAACGGTTGTACCGGTGGGGAGTGACGCCGGGAGAACTCTCCGGCAGTTTGGCCGCCGTGTTAACCCAGCGGCTGCGGCCAAAGGGGTGCCCTCTTTGCCGCCGGCGGCGCCGGGGGAATGCCGCCGGCGGCGTCGCGACACCCCGGCAGCCGGAGCGGTGTCCTCGATGTGCGGGCCGGGGAAGGGTGGGGTTCGAGGTGCTGTATCATTTGACGGTGCTTCAGGGAAGGGGGGACGGACGGGAGGAAGAGGGACGCCGGCGTCCTTCGGGCAGGTTCCAGGGGGTGATCGAAGATCCGGATGGTGGCGGCGAAGTTTGCGAAATGGTCGAAGAAGGGTAAAACCGGCATTTCCTTGGAGGAGTGGGCCGACTTATGGGAAGATTGGTCTCGTTTTGCCGAAACGGGGCTTTCCTTGGATGCCGCGCTGGATGTCGTGCGGAAGCACCGAAAGCCGCCGGTGGCCCGGTTGGTGGAACGGTGGGGAGAATCGCTGAGGGAGGGGAAGCCCTTGTCCGCGCTGTACGCGTCCAGCGGTTGTTATCCTTTGTGGTTGCCCTTGGTGCGCCTCGGGGAAGAAACGGGCGACCTGGCGGGCATGATGGCCTTGATCGCCCGGGAGGCGCGCCGCCTTCATTTGCACCGCGCGCAAATCCGGTCCCAATTGGCGTATCCGCTGGCCGTAACGGGGTTGACGGCGGCGGTGGCGGTGTTGTTTCTCGCGGTGGTCGTACCGAGTTTGACCGCTTTTTACGGCACCCTCGGCATCGGACAAGAAGCAGTCGAATTTCGCGGATGGTCGATCGGCCCCGGGGGATGGGCGGTGCTTGCGATGGTGGCGATCACGGCGGCACTGGGAATGTTCCGGGGGATGAAGAGGAGGGGGCGCGAACCGGGTTTTCTGCGCAGAGGGCGGATGGAAGCGTTTACGTCCGAATGGGCCCACGGCGTGGGGACCCTCTTAGAGGCCGGCCTCTCTCTGGACGATGCGCTTCGGCATTTGTCCTTCTGCGGAGGCCGCGTAGCGGCGGCTGCGCGGTTTGTTCGGGACCGGATGTTGGCCGGTCGAACGTTGCCGGAGGCCCTGGAGGAGTGGCCGCTGTGCTCGGAAGAATTGCGCGCCGTCACGGAAATGGGTTTGCGCCTGGGGAGGCTGGATGCGGTGTTGCTGGTTCTCGCGGAGCGATCCAGGACCAGGAGAATGCGGAGGGCCGAGCGGCTCGTCCGCTGGATGGAACCCGCCCTCACCCTCGCCGCGGGACTGTTGGCCCTCGCATTATTCGTTTTGTTTTATCTGCCGACGATTCGCATTATAGGAAAGGTGGTGCCCTGACATCGTGGTGAAACTTCCGGACGAACGGCCGTTCCGGGCGCGGGCCCGGCAGCGGGAACGGGGATTCACTTTAGTCGAACTGTTGGTGTGTCTGGCGATTATCGGTATATTGATTTCCCTGGCTGCACCGAATTTGCGGGCTGCCGGAGAAAGCGCCCAGAGAACCGGTTGTGAAAGCAACCAGCGTTTGATTCGCCAAGAGTTGGTCCAGTTTCAGTTGGTCCAGCGACGGGCGCCTACCGGTACGTCGGGAGAGATCTTGCAAGAATTGGTGGATGCCGGCCTGTTGGACAGCCGGCCGAAGTGTCCGGCAGGCGGCGATTACGAAATCCGTCAGGATGCGGGAGGGCAGTGGAAAGTGTCGTGTTCCGTTCACGGTGCGTTGGGAGAGTAAGGAATTTCGGGTTTACCCTTTTGGAAATGGCGGCGGTGCTGGCGCTTGCCGGCGCCGCCACTTTAGTCGCAGCGCCGGTGGGGGCCCGGATGTTCGCCTATTGGGAATTGTGGTCGGCGGCTCGTCGTATAGCTGAAGATTTGCGGGAATGCCAGTCCCTGGCCGAGTCCGAGGGGGTATATTACGAGATGAGGTTTTTCCGGTATCAACCCGACTACACGGTGTACCGGGGCACCGAACGGGTACGGATGGTACACAGTCCGGAGGGGGTTCGGTACCGGTACGGTGTTTTTCCCCTTCCGATTTCCACCGTGCGATTTCTTCCGCAAGGATCTGGTGCAGCCGGTATGACGATCCAATTGGTCAACCGGTTCGGCGATCGGGTTGCGGTGCGACAATATCTCGACAGCGGCGTGGTGACCGTATTTGAACCGTGACGGCTTTGCCCTCGTGGACGCCCTATTGTCCCTGGTCCTGGCCGCTTCCCTCGCCGCATCCGCCGGGACGATGACCGTGTCGGCCCGAAAGGACGAGCGGGAGGCCCGGGAATGGAGCAACGCGCGGTTGGTGGCCGTGAACGAGTGGGAACAAAGCCGGATTCGACCCGGCGGCGAGCGTCGGGTCGAAATCCGGGACGGAACGGTCTATCGAATTGAGCGAATTCCACAGGGGGATTGGTACGGAGTCCCCATCCAAACCCTCGTGGTGTCCTGGGAGGGGGTTGGAGGACATCGGGAATTGGCGTGGACGGGTGCTTGCGGTCCGTAACCGCTGGAGCGGGCCCGACAAGGTTTCGGCCGGAGGGTATGCCCTGGCGGAGTTCCTGATCGGGATGTTGATCGCTTCGTCCGTGATGATCGGGGTGGGACAATGGTACCGGCTTTATCTCCGGGATACCCCTGTGCTTTCCGCTTTGTCGGAATCTGAAATTCAATGGAGGCGGTGTGCCGTTCGCCTGAGCCGGGAACTTCACGACGCCGCCGGATTGGCTGTCGAGCCGGGAATGTTGCGGTGGACCGACGGGGCCGGGCGCATTCTTTCGGTTCGCCTCAATGCGCAGGGACAACTTTTGCAAAGTGTGGACGGGGCGGGAGCCGTGGTGTTGGCCAACGGGGTGCGAAAAGCGGAATTTCGCGAAGAAGGGAAAGGGGTCTGGATTCGGACGTGGTGGACTCATCCCTGGACCGAAGAACCCGTGTCGCTGTTCGTTGTACCGCGAAGGCCGTGAGGGAGGCCGAGAAGAAGGATCGCTCAAGAGCCGGGGGAGCTCGTGAGGCTGGATGGGTATCGGTGGCTCTTCTAACGGCGTTTTTGGTGTTCCAGGTCGCCGCCTGCCTCTTGGCTCGGCAGATGCACTTCCACTTGATCCAGGTTTTGCGGCAGGTCCGCGTCGATGAGGCGGACCGGGCGGCCGAATTGGGGTGGTATTGGGTGAAACAAAAGTGGGCCGGGGAACCGAATTGGGTTGGATGGGAGCGGTTTCGCGTCGGAACGTCCGAAGTGGATATTTCGGTATTTGAAGAAAACGGTCGGTTGATCGTCGTGTCCACCGGCACGTTGAAAGATGGGATTCGACGGTCTTTGCGGGTCGAAGCGGATGTGCGGAACCGCACGCCCTTGGCGTGGAAAGAAGGAGGCGCGGCGGCGACGCCTTAAAGGTCCGGTGCAACTGTGGTAGGATAGGGAGGGAGGGAAGGCCGTGTCCAATTTGTATCTGATCGGATTTATGGGCAGCGGCAAGAGTTCGGTGGGCCGCCGGCTTGCGGAGCGTCTCGGCCGCCCCTTTGTCGACACCGACGAGGAAATCGCGCGGAGAGAAGGGATGGACATCCCCTCTCTGTTTGCCAAGGGCGGGGAATTGTATTTTCGGGATTTGGAACAAGCGGTTTTGCTCGATCTTGCCGGCCGGAGCGGCTGGGTGATCGCAACCGGCGGCGGGATCGTACTCCGGGTGCGGAACACGGAGATCATGCGGAACAGCGGGACGACCATCTTTTTGTTTGCCAGGGAAGAGGTCCTTTTGCGCCGCCTGACGGGTTCCGAAGCCAGCCGCCCGCTTTTGGGCTCCGCGGTTGACGCGGCGGAGCGGATCCGGCAGTTGTTAAAGGAGCGCCGGGGAATGTATGAGTGGGCGGATCTCGTGGTGGACACGAGCGACCGGACGGTGGACCAGGTGGTCGACGAAATCATCCGCCGGTTGGAATTGCCTGAGGCCGGCGGACGGAATCCGGAAAAGACAATCTGAGCGGAATACCAGGGAAAGCGGGGATGAGACGGTGTGTGGGATTTGCGGGGTGGCGGCGGTCGACGGTCGGCCGGTGGATCGGGATGTCGTTCAGAGGATGGCCGCCCAGTTGGTCCATCGCGGCCCCGATGACGAGGGATACTACTTTGCCGACGGGGTCGGATTGGGTTTTCGGAGGCTGGCCATCATCGACGTGGCGGGCGGGCATCAACCGCTGTCCAATGAAGACGGGACGGTTTGGGTTGTCTTCAACGGGGAAATTTATAACTACGCCGAGTTGCGGGCCGACCTGGTGCAGCGGGGGCATCGTTTTAAGACGGGTACCGACACGGAGGTTCTCGTCCACCTTTATGAAGAATGCGGCGAACGGCTGGTAGACCGCTTGCGGGGCATGTTCGCCTTTGCCATCTGGGACGGACGCCGGAGGCAGCTTTTGCTGGCGAGGGATCCTTTCGGCATCAAACCCCTGTACTATTCCCCGACACCGGAAGGTCTCGTGTTTGCCTCGGAGATCAAAGGCATTTTGGAGTTTCCCGGTGTGGTGCGGAAAGTACGTATAGAATCCCTGTGGAGCTATTTGACGTTTCAGTACGTACCCGATCCCCATACGATGTTTGAAGGCATTCTCAAACTGCCCCCTGCCCACAGGCTCCTCTGGCGGGAAGGCCAGATGCGGCTGGAGCGGTACTGGCAGGCGATGTTCGAGCCGGAGACTCGCCCCCTGCCGGCATTTGTCGAAGAGGTCCGGGAGGCGTTGCGGGATTCGGTAAAGGTGCACATGAACAGCGATGTTCCCCGGGGTGCATTTCTCTCCAGCGGGGTGGATTCCAGCACCATTGTGGCGTTGTTGAAGGAGCTGGAACACCAGGTTAAAACCTTTACGGTGGGGTTCGAAGGGGCCGGCGGGCTCAGCGAAATCCAGTTCGCCCGGGAAACGGCGAGAATATTGGGGACGGAGCACCGGGACGTCGTCGTTTCGGCCAAAACCTATTCCGAAGTCCTATCGGACTTGGCTTATCACCAGGATGAACCGGTGGCCGATCCCTCGGCGGTGGCGCTGTATTTTGTGGCGGAACTGGCTTCCTCCGAGGTGACTGTCGTCCTTTCCGGGGAAGGCGCCGATGAATTGTTCGGGGGATACACCATTTACCGGGAACCGCTGTCTCTCCAAGTGTTCCGCTACATACCGGACGAGTTGCGCAAAAACCTCGGACAGTGGGCGAAGAGCCTTCCGGCGGGTATGAAGGGGCGAGGTTTCTTGCTTCGCGGCTCGAAATCCCTTTCCGAGCGGTATGTGGGGAATGCGTTTATTTTTGACGAAGAGGAAAAACGGCGCTTTGTCACACTCCGCCCCGAACCGCCGTGCGACGCCCGGGAAATCACGGGTCCGGTATACGACCTCGCGGCCCATTTGGACGAGGTTACGCAGATGCAGATGATCGATCTGCACACGTGGCTGCCGGGAGACATCTTAATGAAGGCCGACAAAATGACGATGGCCAACTCTTTGGAACTGCGGGTTCCGTTTTTAGACCGGCGGGTGTTTGAAGTGGCCCGGCGCATTCCCACGGACCTGCGCCTGTTGGAAGGCACGACGAAATACGTTTTGAGGGAGGCTGTGCGCGGAATTTTGCCCGAAGCCGTCGTGACCCGAAAAAAACTCGGATTCCCCGTTCCGACCCGGGTGTGGTTGAGGGGCGAGTTGTACGAGTGGGCTCGGGAACGGTTGGCCGACGGAGCGGCCGGAGAGTTTTTCGACCGGGAGTGGCTGTTGAGCCGTCTGGAAGACCACCGCGAGGGACGGGGGGATTACGCTCGCAAATTGTGGACTGTGTTGATGTTTTTGCTGTGGTACGACGTGTTCATCGCCCGGAACACGCCCGTCGGGCCGAAAGTTCGCCCCCAAGTCCTGCGGCGAAAAGCCGGAGACGGCCGCACCGACTCGGCGGGGGTTCCGCCGGCTGCGGCCGCCGTGTAAACCTCGGGGCGGTCCGAGAACGGCTTCTTGTCACCCTCTTTGGCGGATGGTATACTGTCTACTGGAGAAGGAATCGATTCCGTGTCCAGTAAACATCGCGGGGTGACGGAGGTGGACCGGAAGCAGGGGCGGCGTTTTTACCTGGTGGCCGAGGACATTCTCCCGGAAGCCATGTTGAAGACGGTCCGGGTCAAACACATGTTGGCCCGCGGTGAGGCGGAGACGGTCCACGAGGCGGTGGAAAGGATCGGCCTGAGCCGGAGCGCGTTCTACAAATACCGGGACTCCGTGTTCTTATATGACGAGGAAGGCCGGGACAAAGTGGTGACCCTGTCGATGATCCTCGAGCACCGGAAAGGGGTCCTTTCGATGGTTCTCAACGCCATCGCGGAAGAGGGGGGCAATGTGATCACCATCAACCAGGGAATGCCCGTCCACCAGGCGGCGTTGGTGACGGTCATGGTGGACGTCTCCGGCTTGGCGGGGTCCGTCGACGGGTTAGTGGAACGGTTGGCCCGGATATCGGGAGTCCGCAAGGCGGAAATCGTCGGGTACAGTCCATGAGGGTGAGGAAGGAGATCGGTGCTCATGTGGCGGGGCATTGTCGAGGAATACCGGGAGTTTTTACCGGTTGGCAAGGATACGGAACCGGTCAGTTTGCAGGAAGGGAATACGCCTCTGATCTACGCCAAAAAGTTGTCGAAGGAAACGGGGCTGGATGTGTGGTTGAAATATGAAGGATTGAACCCCACCGGTTCCTTTAAAGATCGCGGTATGGCGATGGCTGTGACCAAGGCCAAAGAGGACGGAGCCCGGGTGTTGATCTGCGCCTCGACGGGCAATACCTCCGCCTCGGCGGCGGCGTACGCCGCCCGCGCGGGAATGAAAGCGGTGGTCATCGTACCGAACGGAAAGGTCGCCCAAGGAAAACTGGCCCAAGCGTATATGTACGGGGCTCGGGTGATCGCCATAGACGGCAATTTCGACGAGGCCCTGGCGATTGTTCGCCGGGTGGCGGAGAGTCATCCGGTGACGTTGGTGAACTCGGTCAATCCGTTTCGGATCGAGGGACAAAAGACGGCCGCTTTCGAGGTGTGCGACGATCTGGGAGAGGCCCCGGATGTGTTGGCGATCCCGGTGGGCAACGCCGGAAACATCACGGCCTACTGGAAGGGATTTGTGGAATACCACATGCACCGCCGCACCCGGCGTCGCCCGCGGATGTTCGGATTTGAAGCGGAAGGGGCTGCAGCGATTGTCAAGGGTCGCCCGATTCCGAATCCCGAGACTGTGGCCACGGCCATTCGGATCGGCAACCCCGCCAGTTGGGAGGGGGCGGTGCAAGCGGTTCAGCAGTCGGGTGGGGCAATGGATTTTGTGACCGACGAACAAATTTTGGATGCGTACCGGTTGATCGCCGCTGAGGGCGTGTTCTGTGAACCGGCATCTGCCGCTTCGGTGGCAGGGCTTCTCAAAGCGAGGGCGCAAGGGAAAGTCGGACCGGGCATGACGGCGGTCTGCGTATTGACGGGGAATGGATTGAAGGATCCCGACACGGCTCTTCACCATGCCCCCGGGCGGTCCGAGGCCCCCATGGCGGTGGCGGCGACGGAGAAGGCCGTCGTCGAAGCGATTTTGCGGCCCGACGCCCAGTCTCTCGGAGCGGTATGACCCGGACTGGACAGAAGCCGGTCGCAAATTCACATTGGAGTAGGTGACCGACGGTGACGGTGAGAGTGCGGGTGCCGGCGACGACGGCGAACCTCGGTCCGGGTTTCGACAGCCTGGGAATGGCGCTGCAGTTGTATAACGAGATTGAACTGGACGTGATCGACCAGGGGTTGGAATTCGAAGTGACCGGGGTGGGGGTGGAGATGGTGCCCCCGACTTCTGAAAATGTGATCTACAAGGCGGTTCAGTGTGTCTTCGACCAGTTGGGCAAGCGCCGCCCGGGGTTGGCGCTGCGGCTGCACAACGCCGTGCCCGTCACCCGGGGACTGGGAAGCAGTGCCGCGGCAATCGTGGGTGGGCTTGTGGCGGCCAACGAATTGTGTAATCGACCTTTCACGGAGGACCAGCTGCTCGATCTGGCGGTTACTCTGGAAGGACATCCGGACAACGTGGCTCCCGCTTTGTTGGGAGGCATCGTCGTCTCCGGCGTGGTGAACGGGAAGACGCGTTACGTCAAATTGCCGGTTCCGAAGGATCTCGTGTGTGTCGTGGTGGTTCCCGATTTTCCATTGCCCACGAAGGAATCCCGGAAGGTTTTGCCCGGTGCGGTGTCCTTTCGCGACGCCGTGCACAACGTCAACCGCGCCAGTCTGTTGGTGGCGGCCTTAGCCACCGGGGACGTGGACACCATGGGTGCGGTGATGGAAGACGTCCTGCATGAACCGTATCGCATGCCGCTGGTGCCGGGAATGGCGGAGGCGGCCGCGGCTGGTCGCGCTGCAGGGGCCGCGGGCGTGGCGTTGAGCGGTTCGGGTCCCACTCTGATCGCCTTTTGTCGCAACGGTTCCGAAGGACCGGTGGGACCGGCGATGGTCGAGACGTGGCGGCGAGCCGGGGTGGAGGCCACGTGGATGGTCCTTTGCCCGGACGACCGGGGAGTGTGTGTTTCGACGGTCGACGCTCTGCGACCCGAAGTGCTCGACGTCACGCCTCCCTGATCTGCGGGTGTGCCGGGCCCGGGCGTCGGGACAGGTATCGGCGGTGGGGAAGGCCGGACGGATGAGGGAGAGGATGCGGGATGGAATCGATAGGGGCGTTCCTGTCTTCCCGGCGGTCCCGAGACGGGGAGGAAAAATTTGAGCCCGCGTTCTTTTACGAACGGATCCCCCTTTTGAGGGAGCGGGGCGTCAAGCCCGAGGCCGTACAACGGGCGAGCGCCATGTTGCTGTCCTATCTTCAACAGGAACGCATCTGCGGAGACTGCCGGGGATACGAATCGTGCGGCAAACAGGGAGATGCCCGGGGCATGAGGGACCGGCTGGACGTATACGAAGGAGAGTTGACCGTCCGGACGGGATTTTGTAAACCCTATTTGGATTGGGTGGAGCGGCGCCGGGCCAAATCCCTGGAGAGTTTCTCGGGCAAGACGGAACAGGACCGCCGTTATACCTTCGAGAATTTTCCCGAAGAGCAAAAGCGGCGCTTTCCGGCTCTGTACCGGGCTGCGGTGGAGTTCGCCGAACGGGTCGTTCCCGACGAGCCAGCCAAGGGCTTGTACATTTTCGGACCTCCCGGAGTGGGCAAGACCCACCTCCTGTTGGCGATCGTCAACCGCCTGGATGAGCGCGGGGTGCCCAACATCTTCATTCGAGCCGATGCCATTTTTGACCGGTTGCGCAGTTGGATCGCCGCCGGGCGCGACGTGGAGCCGATTCTTGAGACCTACTGTCGAGTGCCCGTCTTGGCGATCGACGAATTCGCCCAGGAGAGGCCGAGCGAATTCACATTGGATAAAATGTTCCGCATTATCAACGCCCGGTTTACGGCCGGTCTGCCGACGCTGTTCACCAGCAACTATCCACCGCCCGAAATCTACGGCCGGGTGACCCGCGAGCTGGAGCCGCTCGTGGAAGTTTTGCGCAGCCGGGTTGTTCAGATGAATCGCCACGGTTTTCTCGACGGAGAAGATGCTCGGCTTCGGCACATTGAGTGGCTCGGTCCGGATCCGAACTTCGAGGATTCGGATGCGGGCGGGTGAGGGTTCGTCAAAGGCGGTCGGCAGCGCTCCTCTCCGGCCCGGCCGAAAAGTCTTTCGAGGGTCTGCGGAGACAGGGACAGCCAAGCCCACTGAACGGGAGTCACCTCGATGCGGGGCCCGTGCCGCCATTGCAACTCTTGCCGGCGCACGTGCCATTCGCCTTCGAGAAGGTCTTTTTGCTCCCCCCGTTCGCTCAGGAGCTGGCGATAATACCGCTCGAGGTTTTCCTCTTCCTGCCGGCGCCGCTCCCACGCCTGCCGGGCCCACGTGTGGTCATCGTGGCTCAACTGCAGGCGGACGGCGGCGCAAAAGAGGTTCCAGGCGGTTTGCCAGTCCAGGCGGGGTTCGACCAGCGGGCGGCCCGCCGGCGGCTTTTCGCTCAGCGGGAGATCCGGGCATCGTCCTTCCGGATCGTGAAAAATACGTCCGTCTGTCAGATCGATCCCAACGGCGGCCATGCGGTCCATGCGGCTGTCTGCGATGTAAGAGGCGGTATAATAGACGAGGAGTACCGGAATCAGAGGACCGGGGCCGGATTCGCGTTCGTACATGCGAACGCAACTCCCCCGGCGACAGGCCGAATCGAACATCTTTTGTAGGCGGAAGGAACCGGGTGCCAACCATTCGGCCGCTTCGTCGCCGGATTCGAAGGCATCCGGATCAAATACAAAGGTCATGGGGGCCGGTTCGACGGTTTGCCCCGTGGCTTCTACCCACATCCAATAGAAGGGACGGTCCGTCAATTCCTTGTCGACCTCCGCCGGCACCAACACGCGGATGTGGGCGGGCGATTGCTCCAAAACGGCGGCTCCCACCGCTTCAAAATACGAAACGGCAAAACGCCGAATCTCCTCCGGGCTTAGCATAGTTCCTCCTTTCCAGGATCCGCGCTTAAAACAGATCCAGTTCGGTCGCCTTCTCCTTTTCCCATTCCGCCCGCACAGTCCGGAACCGCTCTCCGAATTCATTCAGCCGGGTCTGGAAATCTTCCGGGCTTTCCGCTTCGACGAGCCAATCCATCAACTTTTTTTCGAAGTCTTCTGCTGACATGTGCATTCTTCCGAGGATCAAATCCAGTTCGCCGATCACCAGTTCAAAGAGGCGGATCTTGTCTTGCAGGAGTTCGACAATGGATTGTTCAATCGTTCCGGCGGTGGCCAGATTGTAGACGTAGACGTCCCGGGTTTGACCCAGCCGGTGAACGCGGCCGATCCGTTGTTCGACCCGCATGGGGTTCCAGGGCAAGTCGAAGTTGATCACCTGGTTGCAAAATTGGAGATTGAGTCCTTCTCCCCCGGCTTCGGTGGCGATCATCACCCGGGCTCGCTTGGAGAAAATCTCTTTCATCCAATCCTTTTTCCCCCGGCCGAATCCACCGCGGAAAGGAACGCACCCGATGCCGTGCCGTTTCATCATGTACAGCAAAAAATCCTGGCTGGCCCGGTATTCGGTGAAGACAATCGCTTTGTCGTCGATTTGCCGGATGAGGTCGATGGTCGTTTCCACTTTCGTATAGGCCGGGATCTGCGCCCCCAGTTCGCACAACTCCAAAAGTTGGGTTCGAAGGTACGGAGGCTGGTCCGGATCCTTCGCCATTCGTTCCAAGGTACAAAGTGCGGCGTAGGGGGAACTGCAGATTTCCCGCTGGAGGGTAATCAGGTGCAATACGTTCTGGGCCGCTTCCCTGCGCCTCCGGTACTCGCCCCGGATGAAGGACGTGACGGCGTCGTAAAAGCGGCGCTCTTCCGGAGAGAGCTGGAGCGGCACTTGTCTGACATGGCGGCGGGTGAACGGAAGGTCTCCGTCGCTTCGTTTGTTCCGTATCATGATCTCCGAGAGAGCGCGGCGAAGTTCGGCCGGGTTTTTCGGCGTCCTCTTGTCTTTCACGAAATTCCTGGAAAACTCCCGAAAACTGCCCAATTGCCCGGGCCGGAGAAGGGTGATGAGGTTGTACAGTTCCCTCAGGTCGTTCTGGATCGGAGTGGCGGTCAGCAAAAGACAGTATTTTTTTGGAATCTGATTGACGAGTTGCCAATTCCGCGTTTTTCGGTTCTTCAACTTGTGGGCCTCGTCCACAATGACCATGTCCCAGGTTTGCGACAACACCGCCTGCCGGTGAGGTTCCCGCTTGGTGGTGTCCATCGACGCAACCAAGATGTCGTAGGTGGTCCACGACCACTCATTGCGCTGGGCAAAGGCGGGGATGCCGAACTTTTCGTTGAGTTCCCGGGTCCACTGAAGGACGAGGGAGGCCGGGACCAGGATGAGCGCCCGGCGGACCAAATCCCGGACGATGTATTCCTTGAGAATCAGGCCGGCTTCGATGGTTTTGCCCAGCCCCACTTCATCGGCGAGGATGGCCCGGCCCTGAAGGTCTCGGATCACCCGTTCCGCCGTCCGGATTTGATGGGGATAGGGGATGACGGTCGGGAGTTGGTCGAGGCAGATCAAACCGTCGAAATTTCGGGACAGACGGGCCCGTCGGGCGTCGAGAGCCAGCCGGAAGAGTGACCAGGGGTCCCAACGCCCTTCTCCCGCCCGGTCGACGAATTCCCGAAAGGGTCTGTCGTCGATTTGAATGTCCGGAAGCGACAACACCGGCTTACCTCCTTACGGTACCCGACGTACTCCTTAGTATGCCTCGCGGAACTTTTTTTACCCCCGGCCGGATTCGGCTCTGGCTAAATGGCCCGGCCTTCGTTAAGATAAAGGCAGGTAAAAACAGCTCCAAAGGAGGACGGGGATTGCCCGGCGGGCGGCCTGGCCGCCGGATGGCACAAAACCGCATATCGGATCGGATGAGCATCGCGGGAGAGGGCGCGGGGCGCCGCCGAAGGAGCAAGCGGCCGGTTTCCCGGACCGGTCGCGAAACTCTCAGGCAAAAGTACCGCGATGGGACGGTGCTCTGGAGAGCGTTCCGGCCCGGGCCGGAACCACCAAAGGGGTAACTCCGGCGCGGCCTTGTGTAAAGGTCGGGCGCGCGGGGCATGCTCTCAGGTTGCGGGACAGAGAGACGGGGACGTAGGGGTTCCTGTCTCTTTTTTATTTTTCCCTTGATGTCTCTTGTTTCTCGGTCGGGCGGCCCGTCTTTCCCGGCCGCATGCGGCGCGGGCCGCCACTTAAAGGAGGTGCGGGCGATGGGAAAACGGACGCCGGTTTATCCCGCCTATGCGGCGTGGGGCGCCCGGGTGATCGAATTCGGCGGATGGGACATGCCCGTCCAGTTTTCCGGGATTCTCGAGGAGCACCGTGCGGTCCGGGAACGGGCCGGATTGTTTGATGTGTCCCACATGGGCGAAATCGAAATTCGGGGTCCCGGGAGCAGCGAGTTGATTCAGCGTTTGGTGACCGGAGATGTCCGCGGCCTCTCTCCGGGGCGGGCGATGTACACGTTGATGTGCCGGCCCGACGGAGGGACGTTGGACGACCTTTTGGTGTACCGCCTGGACGGGGAGCATTTCTTGCTGGTGGTCAATGCGGCCACCGCGGCCAAGGACTTGGCGTGGATTCTCGAGCACCGGACGGTTTCCGCGTCGGTCCGGGACTGCACCGGGGACACGGGGTTATTGGCCCTTCAGGGGCCCGCCGCCTCCTCGATTCTGGAACCGCTGACGGAGGTGCCCCTGAGATCCCTCAAGCCTTTTCACTTTGCTCGCGGGCGGGTGGCGGGGATCGAGGTTTGGATTTCCAGGACCGGTTATACGGGGGAAGACGGATTCGAACTGTTTGTGGGTGCTTCCGGCGCCTTGAATCTGTGGAATCGCCTCCTCGAAGCCGGTCGGCCGGCGGGGTTGGTGCCCGCTGGCTTGGGAGCGCGGGATACCCTTCGCCTGGAGGCCGGCCTTCCGCTGTACGGCCACGAATTGACGGAAGAGATCACGCCCTTGGAGGCGGGCTTGGAGCGGTTCGTCAAATGGGAAAGCGGGGATTTCATCGGAAAGGAAGCTCTCATGGCGCAACGGGAAAAGGGGCTTGCCCGCCGTCTGGCGGCTTTTGTGATGGAGGACCGCGGCGTGCCCCGGGCGGGGTATCCGGTCCTCTTCGAGGGCCGGACGGTGGGGTGGGTGACGAGCGGCACCTTCGGCCCGACCGTGGGGCGGAACATCGGCTTCGCCCTCGTGGAGGCGGATCGGGCGACTGAGGGCAGCGAACTGGAGATTCTCATTCGCCATCGGGCACTCAAAGCGACAGTGGTGCCGCGGCCGTTTTACCGGCGTCCCGCGGCGGAGGTCGAAAGGAGGGGGGACAAAACATGAAGCGATGGAGTTATCTACCGCACACGGAGGAAGACCGTCGCCGCATGATGGAGGCGATCGGGATTGCCGACATCGGAGAGTTGTTTGCCGATATCCCGGAGGAGGTCCGCTTCCAGGGGCGGTTGAATGTGCCGGAGGCGCTGTCGGAGCCCGAATTGGAGCGGCACCTGTCCTCTCTTGCGAACCGGAACCGCCACGTACAGGATTTGGTGTCTTTCTTGGGGGCCGGGGCCTACGAACACCACATTCCCGCGGTGGTGGACGCCGTACTGTCCCGCGCGGAATTTTATACTTCGTACACCCCGTATCAACCGGAGATCAGCCAGGGGGTGTTGCAGGCGATTTTCGAGTATCAGACGATGGTCTGTGAACTGCTCGGCCTTGAAGTGGCCAACGCCTCCATGTACGACGGAGCGTCGGCTTTGGCCGAAGCGGTGCTGGTGGCCTGCGCGGCCACCGGGCGCGATCGGGTGTGGGTGTCCGAGCTGGTCCACCCGGAATATCGGCGGGTGATCGAGACCTACGCGGGAGCCCAAGGTGTGGAAGTGGTGAACTGGGGCAGTGAAGGGGGCGTATCATCGGAAAAGGAGTTGGAGCGACTGGACGAGTCGGCGGCGGCCGTCGTCGTGCAATATCCCAATTTTCTCGGCTGCATCGAACCCCTTCGCCGGTGGTCCAGGCGGTCGAAGGAGGTGGGGGCCCTCTTGGTGACGGCGTCCTATCCGGTAGCTCTGGGCCTCCTCGAGTCCCCCGGCGCCTGTGGGGCGGATATTGCCGTGGCGGAGGGACAGCCCTTCGGCAATCCCTTGTCTTTTGGGGGACCGTATGTGGGCATGATGGCGGCTACGCGGATGCTGGTGCGGCGCCTGCCGGGGAGGATGGTGGGCGAGACGGTCGACCGGCAGGGCCGGCGGGGGTTCGTCCTGACGCTGCAGGCCCGGGAGCAACACATCCGGAGGGAGAAAGCGACGTCCAACATCTGTTCCAATCAAGCCCTGAACGCGTTGGCGGCGACGGTGCACCTGGCTGCGTTAGGGCCGCGTGGGCTCCGGGAACTGGCGGAACTCAATTTCCAAAAGGCCCACTACGCCCACCGGCGATTGACCGAAATTCCGGGGGTGGAGCCCCTGAACGACGGGCCTTTCTTCAACGAATTCGCTTTGCGCTTGCCCGTCCCGCCCGGAGAAGTCAACCGTTTCCTGTTATCCAAGGGCATCCTGGGGGGACTGGATCTCGGTCGGTTGGACGGCCGCTGGGAAAACGGGTGGTTGTTGGCGGTGACGGAGAGGCGCACCCGGAAAGACATCGACCGTTTGGTCGAATCGGTGGAGGAGGTGCTGAAATCGTGAAGGAGATGCCGTTGATTTTTGAGCGGAGTCGGCCCGGCCGGTCCGCCTGCGATCTCCCGGAGTGCGACGTGCCGGGGATCCCGCCGGAACAGGGAGTGCCGGAAGGGTATCTCCGCGCGGAATCTCCCCGGTTGCCCGAAGTCAGCGAGCCGGAGTTGATTCGCCATTACACGGCGTTGTCCAAGCGCAATCACGGGGTGGACACCGGATTTTATCCCCTCGGCTCTTGCACGATGAAATACAATCCCAAGCGCAACGAACGGGCGGCCCGGTTGCCGGGGTTTCAGCACCTTCACCCTTATCAGCCGGAGGAGACCGTCCAGGGGGCTCTGGAATTGATGGTGAGGCTTCAAGAGGGGCTGGCCGAGGTGACGGGGATGGATGCGGTCAGCCTGCAACCCGCGGCCGGAGCCCAGGGAGAATGGGCCGGGCTGATGATGATCCGGGCTTATCACCGGCATCGGGGACAGAGCCGCAATAAGGTGATCATTCCCGATTCGGCCCACGGCACCAATCCGGCCAGTGCCGCCATGGCGGGATTCCGTGTGGCCACGGTTCGCTCCAATTCGCGGGGAGGTGTGGATTTGGACGCGTTGGCCCGGGAATTGGACGAAGATACGGCGGCTTTGATGCTGACCAACCCCAATACCCTCGGCCTGTTCGAGGAGGAGATCGCGACCATCGCCGACATGGTGCACCGAGCGGGAGGGTTGCTGTATTACGATGGGGCCAACGCCAACGCGATTCTCGGTAAAACGAGGCCGGGGGACATGGGATTCGACGTGGTGCATCTCAATCTGCACAAGACCTTTTCTACTCCCCACGGCGGCGGGGGTCCCGGAGCCGGGCCGGTAGGCGTGAAGGCGTTCCTGGAGCCGTTTCTCCCGGTGCCGGTGGTGCGCCGGGAGCAAGACCGGTACATCTTGGACTACGACCGTCCTTTGAGCATTGGGAAGGTGCGGAGTTTTTACGGGAATTTCGGGGTTCTCGTCCGGGCGTACGCGTATTTGCTGACCATGGGTCCCGACGGGTTGAGCCGGGTGGCGGAAGACGCCGTGCTCAACGCCAATTATCTTTTGCACCGGCTGCGTCCGCACTACGACGTTCCTTACGACCGGGTGTGTAAGCACGAATTTGTTTTGTCCGGAGCCCGCCAGAAGCGGCGGGGAGTCAAGACCGCGGATATTGCCAAGCGATTATTGGATTTTGGATTTCACCCTCCGACGATCTATTTTCCCCTCAATGTCGAGGAAGCGATCATGATCGAACCGACGGAGACGGAAAGTCTCGAAACCCTCGACGCTTTTGCCGAGGCGATGATTCAGATCGCCAAGGAAGCCGAGGAAGATCCGGAGCGGGTCCGTTCGGCGCCCCACACGACGGTGGTGTCTCGGCTGGACGAGGTCCGAGCGGCCCGTTCACCGGTTTTGCGCTGGAACCCCGCGGAATGACGGCCGGATTGGCCGGCCTGACAAAACGGGAGGAATCGCGGAGAAAACAAGGGCCGCCGATCGTTCGGCGGCCCCGTGCGTCTTCTCTCGGGGAGCGGCTCGGTGCGGAACGGCGGCCCTTCACGCCCTCGGGGCGTTGTGGTCGGCCTGCATGACTTGGTTCAGCGCGGCGGGGTTGACCGGCGGTCTGTAGGCCGCCTGGGTGAAGCCGGCGGCTTGAGCCGGCTGATAGGCGCCGGCCGGCTGGGAAGGAGTGTTTCCGGCTTCACTCCGGTTGTGGTCGGCTTGGAGGACCTGTTGGAGGGCGGTCTGGTTCACCGGAGGAACCGTGTGCCATCCGTAAGCGTAAGCGGGTTGGACGGATGTCCCGGAAGGTTGGAACGCTCCGGCCCGGGCTTGGGTGTGATCCGCCCGCATCACCTGCTGGAGGGTTGTCGGGGGGATCCCCGGTGCCGTCATCCCGACGTAGGAAGGGGTATAGGGGACGCCGTACGGAACGGCCGGAGGGGCCATGAAGGCTCCGGCGGCCTGGGGTTGGGAAGCGATCCAATTCAAGTTTTGCTCCAGTTGGTTGCACAGTTGCTGGATCTGCTTCAACTGCTGGACGGCATTGGATTCCGCCCGGGAGATGTTTTGAAGGGAAGTTTGGCCGAACTGGTTCAATTGATCGGCGTTGCGCTGCTCCTGAGCGATTAACTGATTGCAAATGTCTTGACATTGACGGACGGCTTGCTGCATTTGTTGAAGGGTCATCAATGCCGGTGCCACCTCCAGATTTGATGTCGTGTCGGCTCGCCGTACACGCCGTCGTTAAGTTGTTCCAAAAAAGGCGGGATTATTCACCTTTAAACCGGAGGTGGGCCGTGTCGTTGAAGGCGATCAAACGAGCCCCCCTTGGACCCAGGGCGAATCGGGTGAGGGAAGTGTTGGCGACGGTTTCCCCGGTGTATTCCGCAGGAAACAGCTGTCCCAGCAGGGCTCGGATCCAACCTCCATGGGTCACCAGGATTAATCGTGCTCCCGGATGGGCGGAAGCCCATTCCTGGACGGCGGCCAGACCCCGGGCGGCCATGGCGTGCCACGGTTCGACGCCGTGCTCTTCCTCGCTCCGCCCGCCCTTCCGGGTGAAAAGGCTTTCGATTTCCTGGCGGGTGAGACCCTCGAAACGGCCAAAATTTCGTTCCCGCAGTCGCGGATCCGGTACGGCCGGCACACCGCAGTGCCGGGCGATGGTTTCGGCCGTCTCCCTGGCCCTCCGCAAATCGCTGCAGTAAAGGCGGTCCCAGGGCTCGAGCGCCAAACGGCGGGCGACCGCCGCCGCCTGGCGCCGCCCCTCCGGAGACAGGGGCACGTCTCGGTGTCCTTGGATGCGCTGTTCTCGATTCCAGACGGTTTCTCCGTGGCGTACAAGACAAAAAATCGTCTCCCGCGCCGGGATGCGGTCCGCTTGTTGCGGCCATCTCACGTTCGATCCTCTCCCTCGCGCGACGCCGGGCGCCGGCGGCGCCGAAACTCGCCGGCCGGGCCGAGGCGCGCAACCGGCTTTTACCCCGAGTATACAACGGGTCTACCCGGGGCGGGGATGAGGGACGGCCTCGGCGATCCCTCGGCGGTCGGGCCCGTCGGCGCGAAGCGGGGGCGCATTGTGCGACGGGTCCCGCGGATGATACAATGGCAAAAGAGCGATTACGGCGCGGTTGAACGGAAGGAGAGCAATCGTGCGGAAGTTTCTCGTGTTGCACGGGCCGAATCTCAATCTGTTGGGCTCGCGCGAGCCCGAAGTCTACGGCCGTCAAACCCTTGAA
This sequence comes from Alicyclobacillaceae bacterium, assembly GCA_029961045.1. Classification (GTDB taxonomy): domain Bacteria; phylum Bacillota; class Bacilli; order Kyrpidiales; family Kyrpidiaceae; genus JASBVN01. The sequence goes on from JASBVN010000008.1 coordinate 31,936, forward strand.
GAGATCGACCACATGTTGCAAGAGTGGGCGGAGCAGCGGGGTTGCCGGGTGGATACGTTCCAATCCAATTCGGAAGGGGCCCTGATCGACCGCATCCATGAAGCGCGGGACCGGTACGACGGCATCGTGATCAATCCGGGGGCCTATACCCATTACAGCATCGCCCTTCGCGACGCTTTGGCCGCCGTGCCGGTTCCCGCGGTGGAAGTCCATCTGAGCAACGTGCACGCTCGGGAGCCGTTTCGGCGGCATTCGGTGATTTCACCGGTGGTGCGGGGCGTGATCGCCGGTTTGGGGCCCGTCGGCTATCGGCTGGCCCTCGAAGCGTTGTGGGCGGAGTTGGACGGAGGAGGGAGCGCCGGTGCGTGACCGGGTGGCGCGGCTGCAGGACAAACTGGCGGAGCGGGAACTGGATGCGGTTTTGATTACGGAACCTCACAACCGCCGGTACATAAGCGGCTTTACGGGAACGGCGGGCTACGTGCTCGTCGGGCGGCGGGAGGCTGTTTTTTTGACCGATTTTCGCTATGTGGAACAGGCGCGCGCCCAGGTGTCGGGCCTACAAGTCGTCCGGCACGGGGCGCAGGTGACGGATACCCTCCGCGAGTTGCTCCAGGCGTGGGGCGCGCGAAGGGTCGGTTTCGAGCAGGAACACGTCAGCGTGGGGTGGTGGGAGCGCCTTCGGGCCGCTTTGGCGCCCGTGGAATTGGTCGGCACCTCCGGTTTGGTCGAGGAGTCGCGCATGGTCAAAGACGAAGGGGAACTGGCCCGGATTCGCCGGGCTGCCGCCATCGCCGATCAGGCGTTTCGCGCCGTTTTGGACCTGGTTCGCCCGGGGGTGCGGGAGCGAGACTTGGCGGTGGCGCTGGAGAGGACCATGCAAGATTTGGGAGCCTCCGGCCCTTCCTTTGAGATCATCGTCGCTTCGGGGTGGCGGTCGGCCTTGCCCCACGGCGTAGCCAGCGACAAACTCGTGGAGAAAGGCGATTTGGTCACCTTCGACTTCGGCTGCGTGTACGAAGGCTACTGTTCCGACTTGACCCGAACGGTCGGAGTGGGGTTTCTCGACGAACCGAAAAGGCGGATGTACGAAGTGGTGGAGGAAGCCCAGCGGGCGGCCCTGGCGGCGATTCGCCCTGGAATGACCGGCCGGGAGGCGGATGCCGTCGCCCGGTCTCTCATTGAGGAAGCCGGCTTCGGCGAAGCGTTCGGCCATTCCCTCGGGCACGGGTTGGGCCTTGCGATTCACGAGAGTCCTCGTCTGGCCGCCCAGAGCGAGGAGGTCCTTCGGCCCGGCATGGTCGTGACTGTGGAACCCGGCGTGTATGTTCCGGGCGTCGGCGGCGTGCGGATCGAGGACGACGTCGTCATCACACCCGACGGGTGTGCGCGCCTGACCTTTTCTCCTAAAGAACTTCTCATTCTGTAAGAAAGGAGTACTGCGGATGATTTCCAGCAACGACTTCCGTCCCGGCGTGACCATCGAGGTGGATGGGGAAATTTGGCAAGTCATTGAATTTATGCACGTCAAGCCCGGCAAGGGCTCGGCCTTCGTCCGGACGAAACTCCGGAACGTCAAGACGGGGGCGGTCAAGGAGACCACCTTCCGGGCGGGCGAAAAAGTTCCGGAAGCCAAGGTCGAAACCAGGGAAATGCAGTATCTCTATAACGACGGCGACAGCTACACCTTTATGGACACCGAGACCTACGAGCAAATTTCTATCCCGGCGTCGCAATTGGAGCGGGAGATCAAATTTTTGAAAGAAAACACGAATTGTTACGTCATGCTTCACGAAGGGGTGCCGATCGGCGTGGAGTTGCCCAACACCGTCGTCTTGGAAGTCGTGGCGACCGATCCCGGCATTAAAGGCGATACGGCGTCCGGTGGCAGCAAACCGGCCACTTTGGAGACGGGGCTGGTGGTTCAGGTTCCGTTTTTTATCAACGTGGGCGACAAGCTGGTCATCGACACCCGCCACGGCCAGTACGTGTCGAGGGCGTAACGCCCGGCGGAGCCCGTCCGGCCGGAAAATCTCACCTGCCGGAGACCGGTCTAAAGCGCCGTTGTGCCGCATAGGTTGGACCGGCGGGTGGGAGGGATGCCGGAATGTGGGACGGAATCCGGGAACACGCCGTCGCAGCCATGGGGGCGCTCCGGGTGGTGTCCGGCTGCATCGAATTGACGGCCGGCCTGCTGATCCTGTATTGGCGGTCCCTGGAAAAAGCCGTGTTGATCAACGCCGGATTGTCCCTGATCGGGCCGACGGTGTTGATTCTGGCGACGGCCGCGGGGCTGACGGCCATGGCGGAGGATCTGTCCTGGGGGCGGATGGCGCTGATCCTCCTCGGGGTGGGGCTGATTCTGTGGGGCGTCCTGGGGGATTGACACCCCGGCGGATGAGGGGCCGGAAGGCGGTGTATACTAGGGTCGTCCACCCGGCATCCGGGCCCGACTGTGGGATTCCGGGTGTTGGAAGCCACGGCAAAGGGGGTACCACCGGTGGAGACCCAGGTGAGGGAGAAAATCGCCTATCTGAAAGGTTTGGCCTCCGGTCTGAACGTCGATCCGGAGTCGCGGGAAGGGCGCTTGCTCCACGGGTTTATCGACGTGCTGGACAGCCTTTCGGCATCGGTCGAACATTGGGCGGCGGAACAACAAGATCTGGAGGATTATGTTGCCGCCATGGACGACGATCTGAGCGATGTGGAAGAATTTCTGGACCTCGGCGGCGAAGACGACCTCTCGTATTTCCGGCTGGATTGCCCGGAATGCGGAAATGTCCTGTATGTCGACGAGGAGATGTTCGAAGACGACGATCCGGTGGAGATCGAGTGTCCTGAGTGCCACCACCGGATCGCGATCGGTGCGCCCGCAAAGGAAGATCCGGCGGACGGAGAGACGCCGCGCACTCGGGAGGTACCGCCGTCTTGACAAATTCAACATCGGAGCCCCATCAGCGAAAGCCTTAGGGAAAAAACCTAGGGCTTTTTTTTTTTTGGTTCCAGCGGACGAAGGTCAAGACCATCACCATGAACAAAAGGTAGATCACGAGGAACACGACCACCCATTTGACGAAAACGGCCAGCCAGTCCAAGGTCCTTCCTCCTTTTCCGCATCTTCGCCGGACGCCCGGTCGAATCCGCGTCCGGGTTACTTCCGGAACGGTCCGAATCAGTATATGCGGCAAGGGACGAGGGGAGTGCGTCGAGTCCGCGGACTTGCGGGTCTGCGTGGGACGGGTGGTCTATCGAACACCCCTGTCCCATATGAATGTAATAACTTCTGTCCGAAGGGATGGATGGGCCGTGAAGCGTCCGACCGCCGAACCCGGAACCAAGCAGCGGGAAGCCGGCTGCGGGGGCGTCCCCGAAGCCGTCCGCCGTCTGCTTCCTCCGAAAATCCGGAAGGCGTTGGAGTCTTGTTCCCCGGAAGTCTTGGAGGCGCTGGAAGAGATCCGCATCCGCCGGGATTTGCCTGTGCACCTGTGGACGGGAAGGGGCGAAGGATTTTTGATGGGGGAAGGCAGGCTGTCTCCCTTTCCGGCCGAAGGCATGGTGGCCGGGGCGGAAGACGTGATGCACGTCGTGCAGGGATTGTCGCAATCGTCCCTCTACGCCCTCGAAGAAGAGCTGCGCCGGGGCTATGTCACCCTGCCGGGCGGCCACCGGGCGGGGATCGTCGGACGGGCGGTGGTGGCGGAAGGAAGGGTTCAAACCCAGGTGGACATCACCGGAGTGAACCTGCGGGTCGCCCGCCCGGTGACCGGGATTTCCCGGGATTTGGCGGATTGGTTGGTGGAACCCCCCGGGAAGATCGGCAGCGTCTTGATCATCTCGCCGCCGCAGTGCGGTAAGACCACGCTGCTGAGGGATTTGGCCTACCAGGTGAGCTCCGGGCGGTGGCATCCCCTGGTGGCCCCGCGGAAAGTCGCGGTGGTGGACGAACGGTCGGAGTTGGCCGGGACGTGGAAAGGGCGGCGCCATTTTGATCTCGGCCCCCGGACGGATGTCCTCGACGGCTGTCCTAAGGCCGAAGGGATGATGATCCTGCTCCGGTCGATGTCCCCTGAAATTCTGGTGACCGACGAAATCGGCGGCGAAGAGGACGTGGCCGCCCTGAGGGAGGTGCTACGGGCCGGGGTGATTGTCTTTGCGTCGGTTCACGGCGGGGATCTGCAGGATATCCGGCGGCGTCCCTCCCTCCGCCCTCTCGTGGAAGAAGGGGCGTTTTTCCGGTACGTGGTCCTCAGCCGGCAACGGGGTCCCATGACGGTAGAGGGGATTTTCGACGCATCCGGCCGGAGGCTCCGCGCACAGCCCGGTCGGCAACCGGTGGCGTCCGGCGGGTGATCGGGCATGGGAGGGCTTGAATGGATCGGCGGGTTGTGCGTGGTCTCCGCTTGTGCGGGCTTGGGTTTTTTCAAGGCGGCAAGGCTCCAGCGCCGGGTGGGGGCTCTCCGGGGATTGCAGGCGGGCCTCCAGGTGCTGGACACCGAGATCGCCTATGCGGCCACCCCCCTCCCGGACGCCTTTCGCCGGATCGGGAACACGTTTTCTTCCCCGGCGGCCCCGCTGTTCGCCGAGGTGGCCGAACAATTGGCCAGCCGCCCGGAAACGGGTGCTCCGGATTTGTGGGAAACCGCCGTCCGAAGGCTGGCCGCCGACATGGCCCTTGAACCGCCGGATGTGGAGGTGCTCCTTCAGTTCGGCCGGACCCTCGGCGCCTCCGACCGCGCCGATCAGCGGAAGCACATCCGCGTTGCCTGCGACCGCTTGCGGGTGCAGGAAGAAGCGGCTCGCCAGGAGGCGGCGACCCGAGCCCGCATGTGGCGTTCCCTGGGGGTCCTGATCGGAGCGGCCATCGTGGTATTGCTGATGTAGGAAAGGGGGCCGGCGGGTGGAGACGGAATTGAGCGCCATTTTTCAGATCGCCGGGGTCGGTGTTCTGGTGGCCGTGATCCATACGGTCCTCCGGCAGTCGGGTAAAGAGGAGTTCGCCCACTGGGCAACCCTTACGGGTTTCGTCGTCATTCTGTTTATGGTCATCCACTACATCGGCCGGCTGTTCAACGAGATCATGGACGTATTCCGGCTGCATTGACGGCGGGTGAAATCCGTTGGACATCGTGCAAATCGCAGGGATCGGGCTTATCGCGGCGCTGCTGGCGGCCTTGCTCCGGCACCAAGCTCCCCAAATCGCCCTGCTGGTTTCGCTTTTCGCGGGAACGGCGATTTTCCTGCTGATCATCCAAAAGGTGGCCGCGGTTGTCGGCGCCGTCGAGCAGTTGGCCCGGGCGGCCCACATCGATTGGATGTTTGTCCAGACCATCTTTAAAATCGTCGGAATCGCGTATATCGCAGAATTCGGAGCCCAGATCGTTCGGGATGCCGGGGAATCGGCCCTCGCCGGGAAAATCGAGTTGGCGGGCAAGGTCCTGATTATGGTGTTGGCCGTCCCGATTCTCACGACGGTGGTCGAAACGGTGCTGCACGTCCTGCGGTGAACGGGGGGATGGAAGTGGCGGGAGCGGGGAACCGGCCGGCGAGCGGTTGGGGACGCTGGATCGGATTTTTGCTCGCGGTGGCGCTGTGGTGGTGTCTGACGGCGGCCGCCGCCCTGGCCGCCGGGGAGGCGGGCACCGGAGGGCAGGACGGGCGGGAGGCGGAGATCGACCCGCAGAAAATTCCCGGCGTCGATACCCGCACCGTCGAACAGTACTGGCGGGATATCGTGGAAAAATACGGCGGTTACCTTCCCGAAGACAGCGTGCCCTCGATTCTCGATTTTGTGGAAAAGGGTTCCGGGCCTGCGGCCGTACTCCAGGGGCTGGCCAAATTTCTCCTGGACGAATGGGGGAAGAGCCTCGGACTGCTCGGTATGCTGATCCTCCTGGCGATGTTCTCCGCCGTCCTCGAGACGCTCCAAGATTCCTTCGCCCGCCCTGAAGTCAGCAAAATCGCCTTTGCCGGCGTTTACCTGACTCTGCTCGTCCTGGCGGTGCAGTCTTTCTTTGGGGCCGTCTCCTCGGCCCGGGAGGCGGTCCAGACGATGATCGACTTCATGCTGGCTGTGTTGCCCATGATGACGGCTCTGCTCGCCGCCGTGGGCGCCTTGTCGACCGCCGCCGTGTTCCACCCGCTGATGATCGCGGCCACCCACGCCGTGAGTTATGTCACCCATGCCGTGGTCATCCCGCTGATTTTTTTCAGCGCGGTGCTGGACATCACGAGCTTGCTGTCGGAACGCTACCGGGCGACCCAACTGGCCGGCGTTCTCCGGACGGCCGCCGTGACGGTATTGGGGCTGTGTTTGACCGTCTTCCTCGGTGTCGTCGCCGTCTCCGGCGGAGCGCGGGCCGTCGCCGACGGAGTGGCCATCCGCATCGCCAAGTTCGCCACCGCCAGCCTCGTCCCCGTGGTGGGGAAAATGTTTTCCGACGCGACGGAAACGGTGGTCGGCGCCTCTCTCCTGCTGAAAAATGCGGTGGGACTGGCCGGGGCGGTGGTGGTGCTCTTGATCTGCGCGTTTCCGGCGCTGAAGATTGTGGCGACGGCCATGGTGTATAACATCGCGGGGGCTTTGCTCCAGCCGCTCGGGATTTCCCTGTTGTCCCAGTGTCTGGGCACGATCGGCAAAAGTCTTCTGGTCCTGTTTGCCGCGGTGGCGACGGTGGGCATGATGTTTTTCCTCGCGCTTACGGCGATGATCGCGGCGGGCAATCTGTCGGTGATGGTGAGGTGACGCGGTGGACGCCCTGATCGACTGGTTGAGGCAGGTGGTCTTGGTCCTGTTGACGGCCGCTTTTTTGGACTGGTTTTTGCCGACGGCCGCCATGCAGCGTTACGTCAAAGCGGTCATGGGCTTGGTCGTCGTCGGGACCCTGTTGACGCCCCTCATGCAAGTGTTTCATCTCACCGAAGGTTGGAAGAACGCCGTGTCCGCCCTTTCGGCACCGGGTCCTCCGGATTCCACCGCGGCGGAGGATGTCTCCGCCCGGGTGATGCGTTGGGAGGCGGAGGAGGTCCAAACCCGGTGGAAGGAGGAGGTTCGCCGGCGGATTGAAGAACGGGCCCGGGCCGTCTCCGGCCGGGAGGTGTCCGAAGTCCACGTCGAACAAGAAGGGGCGGCCGCTCCGGGGCGAGTCCCGTCCCCGCCCCCGATCCGGAAAGTGGAGATCGTTTTGGCCCGTTCCTCCGGCGGGCCGCCCCGGGAAACGATCCTTTCCGGCGCCGCGCCGGAAATCCGGCCGGTCGAGCGGGTCCGGGTGGGCCGGGACGCCCCCTCCGGCGCGGTATCCGAAGATGCCGGAACATCTGCGGAGGATGGCGCTTTGTTTCGGAGAGTCGCCCAGGCCGTGGCGGCCGATCTGGGGATCGACGCTTCCAAGGTGGAGGTGCGGTTTGATTCATCGTGAGTCCGGGGAGGGGTTTCGGTGAACTGGGATTCGCTGAAGCAATCGAGGTGGCTTTGGATCTTGGGTTTACTGGGGCTCGTCTTGCTGGGAATCGGCTCTTGGACGCGAACCTCCCCGACGGAGAAGCCGGTGGGGCCTGCCCCCTCCGACCCGCCCCCGGTTCCGGCAGATGGAGCGGGGCAGATGGAAAACTATGAACGGGCGTACGAACAGCGTTTGACCGCCATTTTGAACCAACTGCCCGGAATTTCCGGTGTCCGGGTGATGGTCAACGTGGATTCGACCGAGGAGGTGGTTTACGCCCACAATGAGCAGCAACAGCAGCAGACGGTCAATGAGACGGACAAACAGGGTGGGACCCGGGTGACGACCAGCCGCAACGGGAACGACCAGGTGGTGGTGATCAAGCAGGGGACCGAGCAGCCGCTGGTGGTCAAGCGGTTGCGGCCGCAGGTGAGGGGCGTGTTGGTGGCGGCCAAGGGGGCGGAAAATGCCCAGGTGCGGATTCAGATCGTGCAGGCGGTTCAGAGCGTGCTCAACGTGCCGCCGCACCGGATTGCGGTGATTCCCAGCAAATAATCGCGTCCACCCCTGATGCGTCCGCCCATGAGAGAGGGAGGGATCACAATGGCGAAGCGTCAGTCGATCTGGCTGTCGACCATGATGGTCTTGGCGCTGATGGTGATCGGGTATTACACGGTCAACAACGAGAACAAGCCTCTGCCGGCTGCGACGGACCGCGCAGGGACGGGAGAGACCGGGGCGGTCCCGCCTCTTCCGCCCGGAGAGGACGCCTCCGAAGGGGCGAAGTCGTCCTCCGGATCGGGCGCGCCGGCCGACCCGGCCGCCGCCGGAAAGGGCAGCGACTTTTTTGCGGAGATGGCCTTAAAAGAAAAGCAGAGGGAATCGGGAGCCGTCGAGAGGCTGCAGCAGGTGATCGCCGACCCCAAGTCCTCGGCGGAAGACGTCGCCCGGGCCAACCGCCAACTCCAGCAGATTACCGATATGCAAGGCAAAGCGGAACAGGTGGTGGAAATGCTCAAAGGGGCGGGATTTTCCCAGGCGGTCATTCTGCCCTCCGGTCCCGGTGAAGTGAATTACGACCGCGTGTCGGTATACGTCCAGGCCTCCTCGCTGTCTCCCCAGCAGGCGGTCACCGTGATGGGCATCGTTCATAACCAAATGGGGGTCCCCGCTTCGAACATCACCGTCTACTGGCACGAATGAGGTCGCGCCCAAAGCGCCCAGTTGGAAAAAGGGCGCTTTTGTTTTTTCCGGACCGGTTGATGCCGCCGGAGGGATCTCTGGCGGCCTTTTGTACGGCTGTGGTATACTGATCCAAGTTGAACGCATGCTCAGACGAGGAGTGACCGCACATGTTCAGGGTAACGGAGATTCGGGAACTGATCCGGCTGATGGACGAGACGAGCGTCGTGGAATTGGAAGTGGAAACAGAGGGGGCGCGGCTGTCGATCCGCAAAGCAGCCGGGGCCGTCCCCGCCGCCGGGGCCGTCCCCGCCGTTGCCGTACAACCGGCTCCGGCGACGGCGGCGGGACAAGCCGCGACCACTCCGGTTGTCGCTCCGACCCCGAAGGAAGAGGTCCGAACCGAGGCGCCCGCTCAGCCCAAACCGGCCGAATCGCCCTCTGCGCCGTCCCGGGCGGCGGAGAGCGAGCCGGACGCCAAGTTTCACACGATCACGTCTCCCATGGTGGGGACGTTCTACCGCGCACCGGCGCCGGACGCCGAACCCTATGTCCAGGTCGGCAGCCGGGTCACCGAGAAAACGGTGGTGTGCATCGTCGAAGCGATGAAATTGATGAACGAAATCGAGGCGGATTGCCGGGGAGAGATCGTCGAAATCCTCGCCGAAAACGGCCAATTGGTCGAGTTCGGGCAGCCCCTGTTTCGGGTGCGCCTGGACTGACGGGGGGTTCGGCCGATGTTTAAAAAAATCCTGATTGCCAACCGCGGAGAGATCGCGGTGCGGGTGATCCGGGCGTGCCGTGAGCTGGGGATCCGGACGGTGGCGATCTATTCCGAGGCCGATCGGGACGCGCTCCACGTGCAGATGGCCGACGAGGCTTATTGCGTAGGGCCTACGCCCAGCAAACAGAGTTATCTCCACATCGCCAACATCATGAGTTTGGCGACGAAAACGGGAGTCGACGCCATCCACCCCGGTTACGGCTTCCTTGCGGAAAACAGCGACTTCGCGGAAATTTCCGAGGCGTGCAACATCACCTTCATCGGCCCGCCGGCCAAGGCGATTGAGCAGATGGGCGATAAATCCATGGCCAAAGAGACGATGAAAAGGGCGGGGGTTCCGACGGTGCCGGGAACCGACGGCCTCATCGAAGACGAGAGCGAAGCCCTGAAGGTAGCGGAAGAGATCGGGTATCCTGTGATCATCAAAGCCACGGCCGGAGGCGGGGGCAAGGGGATGCGGGTGGCGAACAACTCCGACGAACTGATCAAAGGCATCGCCACGGCCCGCTCGGAAGCTGAGACCGCCTTCGGAAATGCCGGGGTATATCTGGAGAAATACATCGAGGAACCCCGCCACGTGGAGATCCAGATCATGGCGGACCGGCACGGCCGTGCGGTGTACCTCGGTGAGCGGGACTGTTCCATCCAGCGCCGCCATCAAAAGTTGATCGAGGAGGCGCCCTGTCCCGTCTTGACTCCCGAGTTGCGGGAAAAAATGGGACAGGCCGCGGTCCGGGCAGCCCTGGCGGTGGAGTACGTCGGCGCCGGGACGGTCGAGTTCCTTTTGGATCGAGAAGGGAATTTTTATTTCATGGAAATGAACACCCGCATTCAGGTGGAGCACCCGGTGACGGAGTGGGTGACCGGATACGACCTGATCCGCGAACAGATTCTCGTGGCCGCCGGAGAGCCCCTTTCCATGCGCCAGGAAGACGTGCAGCTCCGGGGTTGGGCCATCGAATGCCGGATCAATGCCGAGGATCCGGACCGCAATTTTCTCCCCTCGCCGGGGGTGATCCGGGAATACTTGCCTCCCGGGGGCATCGGGGTGCGGGTGGACAGCGCCGTCTATCCGGGTTACCGGGTCTCGCCCTTTTACGATTCCATGATCGCGAAGTTAATTGTTTGGGCGCCGACGCGGCAAGAGGCGATTGCCCGGATGAAGCGGGCCCTGTCCGAATTCCGCATTGAAGGGATCAAGACGACGATCCCCTTCCACCTCAAGGTCCTCGATCATCCGGCTTTTGTAGAAGGTCGAGTTCATACGCGGTTTCTCGAAATGTATGCACTCTGATGTACTCGCTCTGATGTATGCGCTCTGAGCGCGGGGATCCGCCTTGAGCGGCAAAGGTGCATTCCGGCGGAAGAAATTGCCCGCCGGCGAAGGCTTTGATATACTTGCCTGTGTCGATGGATGAACGCGAACGGAGGGACGGTCCCGTGATCCAACCGGAAGATGCGATGACGGAAAGGGGAAGTATCCGGATCGCCAATGAGGTCATCGAGGTCATCGCCGGACTGGCGGCGACGGAAGTGCCGGGCGTGGCGGGCATGAGCGGGGGCGTCGTCGGCGGAATTGCCGAACTGCTGGGAAGAAAGAATCTGTCCAAGGGCGTCAAGGTGGAAGTCGGCCAAAAACAGTGCGCCGTAGACGTATCGATCGTGGCCGAGTACGGAGCCCGGATTCCCGATGTGGCGAGCTCGATCCAGGAGAACGTCAAGCGGGCCATCGAATCCATGACCGGCCTCGAGGTGGTGGAGGTCAACGTCCACGTCCTCGGAGTGGCGTTCAAACAGGAGGAAAAGGGAGAGGAACCGCCCCAGCGGGTGGTCTGAGGATTCCTCGCCCGGGAATCCATGGGGGGGTTGCACCTCGTGCATGCAGCGGATCGGGTGTTATTGCGAATTTACGCTCTGGTGGTCGGGCTTGTAGCCCTGGGGGCCGCATTGTGGGCGGCCGGCTGGAAGGCGGTGGGCGCGTGGGTGTCCGGGTTGGATCCGGCGGCGGTGCTCGCCGCCGGAATCATCCTGCTGGTGGTCAGCCTCCGCTTTTTGTTCCTGCGCGGCCGGGAGCCTGCGCCGGCCGCGGTGGTGCTGCACAGGGCGGAGGGGGATGTGGCCATCGCCCTGAGGGCCATCGAACAACTGGCCTCCCGGACGGCCCGCCAGGTTCGGGGAGTGGACGAGCTCCGGGCCGCGGTGCGGCCGGAAGGGGAGCGCGTGGCGATCCGCCTGAAGGTGGTGGTCAAACCGGACGTGGCCATTCCGGCCATGGTGGAACAGCTGCAGGAGTCGGTGCGGGAGTATGTCGAACACACTTCCGGCCTGCGCGTCTCCAGCGTGCGCGTGCACGTCTCGGGAATCGCGGGAGAAGTTTTGTGGCGCGGCGGCCGGGAAAAGCGGCGGGTGCTGTGACATGCAAGGCAAACGCCTGTTGGCCTGGTTGTGGGAACATCATCCCGGCAAGTTGATCGGCACCGGGTTGGGGATTGCGGCCGGGGTCGTGTTTTTGCTGGTCGGATTTTGGCGAGCTCTGATCTTCGCCTTTTTTGTTTGGTTAGGCTATGTATGGGGGCGCGCGTGGGACCGCCGGGAAGACTGGCGGGATGTCATCGAACGCCTCTTGCCCTCGCGATACCGGGATTCTTGAGGGGAGGTGAGGGGGTGAGACGGCGGGCCGCAAGGGAAAAGGCTTTGCAAGCACTGTTTGCGGTCGACCTCGGCGGCCTCCGGCCGGAAGAAGCCCTTGCCCGGGTTTTGGAAGCGGATCCGGACGAGGAGGAAGGCCCCCGGCCGGATGCGGAATTTGCCGAACAGTTGGTTTTGGGGACGGCGGCCTGCCGGGAGCGGGTCGACGCCGTGTTGAAAGCATACAGCACCGGCTGGGAGCTGGGCCGCATGGCCTCCGTCGACCGCAACATCCTCCGGCTTTCGGTCTATGAATTGATGTATCGGCCCGAGACGCCGGTGAGCGTCGTCATGAACGAAGCCGTAGAACTGGCCAAAAAATTCAGCACGGAGGAGTCCGGGCGGTTCGTCAACGGCGTGCTGGCGCGGATTATCCCCCACCTCGAAGAATTGCGGGCCGGGGTGGCGGAATGACGGGTCGGCTCGGGCTCGGCATCGACACCAGCAACTACACCACCTCGATTTGCGTGGTCGATGAACGGGGGGCGGTCTTGTACGACGGCCGCCGCACGCTGGCGGTGGCGCCCGGCTCCCGGGGACTGCGGCAATCGGAAGCCCTTTTTCTTCATTTGCATCATCTGCCGGAGCTGATGTCCGAACTGTCGGTGTCGGGGATCGACCTGGGAAGGGTGTCGGCCGTGGCGGCCAGCGTGCGGCCCAGGCCCGCGGAAGGGTCGTACATGCCGGTATTCGTCCCCGGCGCCAGCCTGGCCAAAAGTTTGGCGGCCGCCTGGAAGGTGCCTTTCCGCGGGGTCAGCCATCAGGAGGGCCATCTGGCGGCCGCAGAGGCGGATGCGGGCGGAGTGGATGCCGAAGCGTTTCTCGCCGTGCACGTCTCCGGCGGCACCACGGACGTACTCGCCGTACAGAGGCGGCCGGGAGGTTATCGGGTGGACGCGCTGGGAGAGAGCCTCGACCTGCACGCCGGGCAGTTGATCGATCGGGTCGGCGTGGCCATGGGCTTGCCTTTTCCCGCAGGCCCCGCCCTCGAGCAGCTGGCGGACGGGGTGCCCTCCGGAGAACGGCTGCGGATCCCCGCTTTGCCCGTGACGGTCAAGGGGTGCTCCATCAGTTTTTCCGGGCCGCAAGCGGAAGCCCTCCGCCGGGTGGAACGGGGCGATCCCCCGGCGCACATCGCCGCCGCGGTCCTGCGGTGCGTCGCCAAAGCGCTTGAAAAGGCGCTGTTGCACGCCCTGGGCCAGAGACCGGAGCGGCACGTCTTGATCGTCGGGGGCGTGGCGGCCAACCGGTGGATCCGGGAACGGCTGCGCCGCCGCCTCGAACACCCGGCGGTGGGGGCGAAACTGCATTTTGCCTCCCCGGAATATTCCCGGGACAACGCCCGGGGAGTGGCTTGGCTGGGTCTCCAGGGGCCGGGAAATTGGTAAATTTGACGGAATTCCGCAATGGAAATGAGTTCCCGCCGCCGGGCGATCTTAGTATAATGGTGTCGGTATTTTGGGACTTGCGACGAGGAGGAAAAGGGATGCCCGAACAACTGGAACATTGCAGGGAACAAGACGAGATTTTCGATGTCACCATCATAGGCGGGGGTCCGACCGGTCTGTTTGCGGCCTTTTACGCCGGCGTACGGGATATGAAGACCAAGATCATCGACAGCCTCCCGCAATTGGGGGGCCAGCTGGCGGAGTTATACCCGGAAAAATACATTTACGACGTAGGCGGTTTTCCGAAGGTGCGGGCGAAGGAACTGGTCGAACGGCTGATCGAGCAAGCCTTCCAGTACCATCCTGAAGTGTGCCTGAATGAACAGGTGCAAGACCTCCGCAAGCGGGAGGACGGGATCTTCGAACTGCGGACCAATCAGCGGGTCCACCTGAGCCGGTCCGTGATCATCACCGCCGGGATCGGATCTTTTACGCCGAGGCCGCTGCCGGCGGAGGGGGCCCAGCGGTTCGAGGGGCGGGGCGTGTACTACTACATCGACAACTTGGAGAAATTCCGCGGCCTGTCCGTCTTGGTGGTGGGCGGTGGAGATTCGGCGGTGGATTTTGCCCTGATGCTGGAACCGGTGGCCGAGAAGGTCACCCTCATCCACCGGCGAGACCAGTTCCGGGCCCACGAGGACAGCGTGAAGAAGCTGTTCGCTTCCAAGGTGGAGGTCAAAACCTTCTATGAGCTAAAACGGGTTCACGGGGAGGACGCCATTGAACGGGTGACCATCGTCCACAATAAGACGGGGCAAGAGATGGATCTTCCGGTCCAGGCGATCATCTCGGGACTGGGCTTCTCCGCCTCCCTCGGGCCCATCTTGAACTGGGGACTGAAGATGGAGGACAACGCCATCGTGGTCAACACGAAGATGGAAACGAACATTCCCGGAGTGTATGCCGCCGGGGACATCGTGACGTATCCAGGAAAGCTGAAGTTGATTGCGACCGGTTTCGGCGAGGCGCCGACGGCGGTCAACAACGCGAAAACATATCTCGACCCGCAGGCGAAGTTGTTCCCCGGCCACAGCAGCAACCGCAAAGAGTAGGTGCGGCGCCCGGCGCCGCGCCGCCGCAAAGTCGCCCGGCGGAGGGTCGCCCGGGCGATTTTTTCACGCCGGCACAGGGGTCGCACCGAGGCAAAGAAGCGGAGAAAAAGGCGGGGTTGTGAAATGTCGGCTCGGATTTTGGACGGAAAACAACTCGCCGCCGCCGCCCGGCGGCGGATTCGGGAAGAAGTGGAGGATCTGAAAAACACCCGCGGGGTCGTTCCCGGGTTGGCGGTGCTGTTGGTCGGCGACGATCCCGCTTCCCACAGTTATGTCCGCGGCAAGGAGCGGGCCGCTGCTGAAGTCGGGATTTATTCCGTGGTGGAGCGGTTGCCGGCCGACTTGCCCCAAAGGGATCTTCTCGAAAAAATCGAGGCGTACAACGCAGATCCCCGCATTCACGGCATTCTCGTCCAGCTGCCGTTGCCCGATCAAATTTCGCCGGAGGCGGTGATCGCCGCCATCCGGCCCGACAAGGATGTCGACGGCTTTCATCCGTGGAACGTCGGGCAGCTGTACAGCGGTGGGGAGGGATTTGTCCCCTGTACGCCCGCCGGAATTCTCGAAATGATCCGGTCTACCGGGGAGCCGGTCGCCGGCCGCCACGCCGTCGTCGTCGGGCGGAGCGGCATTGTGGGCCGCCCGGTGGCCCAACTGTTGTTGCAAGAAAACGCCACGGTGACGATCTGCCACTCCCGGACCCGGGATCTGGCCGCGTTCACGCGACAAGCGGACATCCTCGTGGCGGCGGCCGGCCGTCCCGGATTGATCACCGGGGAGATGGTCAAGCCCGGCGCGATGGTCATCGATGTAGGGGTGAACCGGGTGGACGGGCGGCTGGTGGGAGACGTCCGGTTCGACGAGGTCCGGGAGGTGGCCGGATGGTTGACGCCGGTTCCCGGAGGAGTCGGGCCCATGACCATCACCATGTTGTTGTATAATACCCTGTGGAGCGCGAAACGCACGGTGAACGGAACATGACGGAGGAACAGGTCGCCGTCCTGACCGTGTCGGAGTTGACCGTCTATGTGCGCGAATTGCTCGAAGGGGATCCCCTCCTTCAGGACGTCTGGGTCGTGGGCGAAATCTCCAATTTTGTCCACCATTCCAGCGGACATATGTACTTTTCCTTGAAAGACGCCCAAAGCCGGATTCGGGCGGTGATGTTTGCCGGGCGGAATCGCCGCCTCGCCTTCCGGCCGGAAGACGGCATGAAAGTGATCGCCCGGGGCCGGGTGTCGGTGTTCGACCGGGACGGAAATTATCAACTGTATGTGGAACACATGCAGCCGGAGGGCGTCGGGTCCCTGTACATGGCCTTCTTGCAGACCAAAGAGCGCCTCGAGAAGGAAGGCTTGTTCGATGCGGCCCGCAAACGTCCCTTGCCTCCGTATCCCCGTGCGATCGGCGTGATCACTTCGCTGGAAGGGGCGGCGGTGCGCGACATCGTAACCACCCTCCGGCGCCGTTATCCACTGGGGAGAGTGGTGATTTTCCCGGCCCTCGTTCAGGGGCCGGAAGCTCCCGCTTCCCTGGTGGAGGCGTTGAGGGCGGCCAACGCATACGGGGAGTTAGACGTGATCATCATCGGGCGGGGCGGCGGATCTCTGGAGGAATTGTGGGCCTTTAACGAAGAGGCGGTGGCCCGGGCCATCGCCGAATCGGCGGTGCCGGTGGTCTCGGCGGTGGGCCATGAAACGGATGTCACGATTGCGGATTTTGTCGCCGATCTGCGGGCCGCTACCCCGACGGCGGCGGCGGAGTTGGTGGCCCCCCACGCGGTCGAGCTGAGGAGGCGGCTGGACGAAGCCCGGCGCGCCATGGTGGACGGGATCCTCCGCCGGCTGCGGGAAAGGCGCGACCGCCTGGACAGCCTTTTGAGCCGGCCGGTTTTGCGCCGGCCTGGCCAGTGGATCGAAGGGCGGAGACAGGTGGTGGACACCCTCCACAGCCGGCTGCAACAGGCGCTGTGGAAGGACGTCTACAGGCGGAGGCGGGGCTTAGCTCGCCTCGAGGAGACCCTCGGCCGGAGCGGTCCCCGGGAGCAGATTCAAAGGGCGATGCGGCGGGTGGAGGGATTGGAACAACGATTGCGCTTTCACATGGCGAACCGGGTGCAGAAGGCGGTTCACAGGTTCGAACGGCAGGTGGACAAATTGCAGGCCCTCAGCCCACTGGCCGCTCTAAAACGGGGGTGGAGCTTGGCGTACCGGCCCGACCGGAGGCAAGTGGTGCGCCATGTCTCCCAAGTGGCTCCCGGCGACGCGATCCACCTCCGGCTGGCGGGAGGCTGGGCGGATTGTCAAGTTTGGGGCGTCGAGGAGGAATCGGATGATGGCCAGGGGGACGGAAGAAGGGCGTGAACCGGCGGGAGCGCCGGAAGCCGGCGGAGCGGAACCTTCCAGTTTTGAAGAGGCGATGACCCGCCTGGAACGGATTGTCCAGGAATTGGAAAATGGCCAGCTGGCACTGGAAGATTCCATTGCCCGGTTTCAGGAGGGCATCCTGTTGGCCAAATGGTGCCGGGAACAGTTGGACCGGGCTGAACAGCGCATCGAGGTGCTGCTTCAGCAGGACGGCGGCGGGTGGGAAAGCCGGCCTTTGGAAGAAGAGTGAGGTCAGCCATGGACGAATCATTGGCATCCTTCTGGAATGCGTGCGTACAGGCGGTGGAAGAGGCTCTGGACGCCTTGGTCCCGGCGGGGGAAGGAGTGGAGCGCCTGCGCGAGGCCATGCGGTACAGCCTCCTGGCCGGAGGAAAACGGCTCCGGCCGGTGCTGGCGATGGCGGCGTGCGAAGGGGCGGGCGGGTCCGCCTTCGATGCCGTTCCCGCGGCCTGTGCCCTGGAGATGGTTCACACCTACTCGCTGATTCACGACGACTTGCCCGCCATGGACGACGACGACGTGCGTCGGGGCAAACCGACCAATCACAAAGTTTTTGGGGAGGCCTTGGCCATCCTGGCGGGGGACGCTCTGCTGACGGAGGCTTTTTCGGTCCTGGCCCGAGCTCCCTACCCGGCGGAAATCCGGGCCAGATTGGTGGCGGAATTGGCGGAAGCCGCCGGGAAAGACGGGATGGTGGGCGGGCAAGTACTGGACATCGCCGCGGGCGGGCGGACCGGCCGGGGAGCGGAGGATGCGGCGATCCTCCCGGAATTGCACCGCCGGAAGACCGGGGCCCTCATCGCGGCGTCCGTCCGGATGGGCGGGATTTGCGCCGGAGCGGAGGAGCCGGTCCTGGCGGTGCTCACGGAATACGGCCGGGCGGTGGGGCTGGCCTACCAAATCGTCGATGATCTGTTGGACGTCGAAGGCGACCCGCAGGTCTTGGGAAAAACGGCGGGCCGGGATGCCGCCCTCCGAAAACTCACGTGGCCGTCGGTGTTCGGGGTCGAGGAAGCCAGGCGGGAAGTGGACCGGCTCACCGAAACGGCGGTGGCCGAGGCGTCGAAGCTGGCCGGCCGGGGGGCCCATTTGTGCGCCATCGCCCGGTACTTGGCCGTTCGCAACCGCTGATCGCTCCGGAGGACGCGGCGTTCCGGGCCGCGTTCCTTTCATTGTGACGCCGTCTCGCCCTGTGTTATAATGCCTACAGTTTGAGTACCTACCGTTTAGCCGGTCGATCTCGCCGGGAACCGGCGGCCTTGATCCGCGGAGTCCCGGGATCGGAAAATCGCGAAAGTGGGGCGGTGTGCGTGCTCCTCGACCGGGTTGACAGTCCTTCCGATCTCAAGCGCCTGTCTTTGGCGGAACTGCAACAGCTGGCCGGCGAAATCCGGCAATTTTTGATTGAACAACTGTCCGTGACGGGAGGCCATTTCGGCCCCAACCTGGGCGTAGTGGAACTGACCCTCGCCCTCCACCGGGTTTTTGACAGTCCGGTGGACAAGATCATTTGGGACGTCGGGCACCAAGCCTATGTGCATAAAATTGTGACGGGCCGGAAACACCGTTTTCCGACCCTTCGGCAGTTCGGGGGGATGTCCGGATTTCCGAAACGGAAGGAGAGCCCCCACGACGCTTTTGGAACGGGGCACGCCTCCACGTCGATTTCCGCCGCCCTCGGTATGGCGGTGGCCCGGGATCTCCGCGGCGAAAAGCACCACATTGTAGCGGTGATCGGAGACGGCGCCATGACCGGCGGGATGGCCTTCGAGGCCTTGAATCACGCCGGCCACCTGCGGAAGAAATTGATCGTCGTTCTGAACGACAACGAGATGTCGATCGCGCGGAACGTCGGCGCGATTTCGAACTATTTGGCAAAACTGCGAACCGACCGGACCTATTCGAAGGTCAAGGCGGAACTGGAACAGTTGCTGAAGCGGATTCCCTCCATCGGGGACAAAATGGTCAAGACTCTGGAACGGGCAAAAGACAGCGTCAAATACTTTTGGGTGCCCGGGATGTTGTTTGAGGAACTGGGCTTCACCTATTTCGGCCCCGTCGATGGACACGATCTCGGCGGGTTAATCCGGATCCTCGAGACGGCCAAAGCGTGTTCCGACCCCGTCGTGTTACACGTGGTGACGCAAAAGGGCAAGGGGTACGGCCGGGCGGAGGAGGCCCCGGACAAACTCCACAGCGTGACGCCCTTCAACCCCGCGACGGGCAAAATGATGAAACCGGTCAAGGCGGCGGGACCGAGTTACACGAGTGTATTCGGGGACGCCTTGGTGGAATTGGCCAAACAGGACCGGCGAATCGTGGCGATCACCGCGGCTATGCCCGGAGGAACGGGTTTGACGAAATTCGCCGCCCAGTTTCCGGAGCGGTTTTTCGACGTGGGCATCGCCGAGCAGCACGCGGCCACTTTGGCGGCCGGCCTGGCGGCGGCGGGGATGCGGCCGGTTTTTGCGGTGTATTCGACGTTTTTGCAGCGGGCGTACGACCAGGTGATTCACGACGTCTGCATTCAAAACCTGCCCGTGGTCTTCGCCGTGGACCGCGCGGGCCTGGTCGGGGCGGACGGGGAGACGCACCAGGGGGTGTTCGACGTCGCCTACCTGCGGGCCGTGCCGAACATGACCGTGATGATGCCCAAGGACGAAAACGAGTTGAGGCACATGCTGTTCACGGCCCTCCAGCAACCCGGACCAGTGGCGGTGCGCTATCCTCGGGCGGAGGGACGGGGGGTGCCCCTGGACAGGGACTGGAAAACGATTCCGATCGGACAAGCCGAGATCGTTCGCCGGGGGGATGCGCGGGCGGCTGTCCTCGCCCTCGGGCCGATGGTCGAGGTGGCGGAAGCGGCGGCCGACCTTTTGGAAAAGGAGGGACTCCGGCCCGTGATCGTCAACGCCCGCTTCGTCAAACCCCTGGACCGGGAGTTGATCCTGCGGCTGGTGCGGGAGGGGTACGGCCTCGTCACCGTGGAGGAAACGGCTCTGGCCGGCGGGTTCGGATCGGCGGTGCTGGAATTGTTGGAGTCGGAGGGGTGCGCGGGGACGGCGGTTCGGCGCCTTGGGCTTCCGGACCGGTTTATCGAACACGGTAGCCGGGAGGAATTGCTGCAAGCCGTGGGCTTGACTGCGGAGGCCGTCGCGCGGGCGGTGCGGGAAGTCGCGGCCGCGGCTTCCGGCGGAACGGCCCGGGTTTCCCTCGGGCCCGCGGCGGGACAGTGAGGAAAGAAGGGCGCGAGCGGTGGGCGAGCGGGAACGTGTGGACGTTTTGCTGGTGGAAAGAGGTTATTTTTCCACGCGGGAGAGGGCCAAGGCGGCGGTGATGGCCGGCCGGGTGTTCGTCGGCGGGCGGCGAGTCGAAAAGGCGGGGACCCGGGTCGGCCGGGACGAGGCGATTGAGGTGCGCGGCCAGGATCCGCCGTACGTCAGTCGGGGCGGCCTGAAGTTGGAGAAGGCGCTGCGGGAGTTCGGCGTTTCGGTGCAAAATCGGGTGGCCCTGGACGTGGGTGCTTCCACCGGCGGGTTTACGGATTGCCTCCTCCAACACGGGGCGCGGTTGGTTTACGCCGTGGACGTGGGGTACGGCCAGTTGGCGTGGAAGCTGCGGAGCGATTCCCGGGTGGTACCGGTGGAGCGGACCAATGCCCGGTATTTGAGGCGCGAGGATCTGCCCGGGCCTCCCCCGGATTTGGCGGTCATGGACGTTTCTTTTATCTCGGTGCGCCTGCTGTTTCCGGTTCTCCGCCGCCTTCTGCCCCCGGGAGGGGACCTGATCGCCTTGATCAAACCCCAATTTGAAGCCGGCCGGGAAGCCGTGGGCCGGAGGGGCGTGGTCAAAGATCCGGATGTTCATATCCGGGTGTTGGAAGAGGTGGGGCGGGCCGCCGAAGAGGCGGGGTTTGCCGTCGAAGGGCTCACCTTCTCCCCGATCGCCGGCGGAGAGGGGAACATCGAATTTTTGATGCACCTCCGGACGGGGGAAGGCGCTGCGGAGGGCCGGTGGCGGAACGCCGTGCCGGATGTGGTCGGGCGGGCCCACGCCGTCCTGCGCGCCGGAGCGGGGGAAACCGAAGAACAGGGGGAACGCGCGTGATCCAGTCGATCGGCCTGGCGGTCAATCTCGACAAACCCAACGCCACCGAAATCGCCTCCGCCTTGACGGAGTCCATCACCGCCCGGGGAAGGCGGGTGTTTGTGGACGAAGCCGCGGCGGCGGCCATCGGCAGGCCGGATTTGGGGCTGTCCCTCGACGCTTTTCCCGGCCGGGTGGACGTGGTCTTCATTCTCGGGGGGGACGGAACCCTGCTCGGATACGCCCGGCGTTTTGCCCGCCACGGCCTCCCCCTTTTAGGGTTCAACCTGGGGCATCTCGGTTTTCTGTCCGAAGCGGAACCGGGAGATCTCGATCAAGCCGTGCACCGGGTGCTGGAGGGGAACTTCGACCTGGAACAGAGGATGATGCTCGAGGCGGAGGTCCGCCGGCAGGGCCGCCTCGTCGACCGGCTGTTGGCCTTAAACGATTTTGCCGTCGGAAAGGGGTCCCTCGGTAGGATGGCGACCCTGAGGGTCGACGTGGACGGCATGTATGTGGACCGGTTTGCGGGCGACGGCCTGATCGTCTCCACTCCCACCGGTTCGACGGCGTACTCCCTCTCCTGCGGCGGGCCCATCGTCGTCCCCCACCTGGAAGTCGTGATCCTGACGCCCATCTGTCCCCACACCCTCAGCGCTCGGCCCATGATCGTTGCGGCGGACCGGCCGATTCGCATTCTGGCCTTGGCCAATCATTCCGACCTCGGGTTGTCTGCGGACGGTCAAGTGCATCTGCGGCTGCAGCCGGGCGACGAGATCGTCGTACAGAAGTCGCCCTATTATACCACCTTGGTCCAGTGGCGCGAACGCCGGTTCTTCGACGTGCTCCGGCAGAAGCTCCGGGGGGCGGAAGACCGTTGAAAGGGCGATGGAGATGAAAGGGCGGCGTTTGATGAAAATCCGGGAGATCGTCGCGTCCCGGGAGATCGAAACCCAGGAAGAGCTGGTCCGCGCGCTCCGGGAGAGCGGGTTCCAGGTGACCCAGGCGACCGTGTCCCGGGACATCAAGGAACTGCGGCTGATCAAAACCCCGACGGGAGACGGGCGGTACGTGTACGCCCTTCCGCCGGAGCAGCCGGGATCCAGCGAGGCCCGTTTGCGGCGCATGCTGCCCGAGAGTTTCGTAGCGATGGACCGGGCGGAAAATTTAATCGTCATGAAAACGTTGCCGGGCAACGCCCATGCCGTCGCGGCACTGGTCGACAATTTGGAATGGACGGAAATCATGGGAACCATCGCCGGGGACGATACCATTTTGATCATTTGCCGGTCGGCGGCGCAGGCGGAGGCGGTGGAACAACGGTTTCACGATATGGTGTAACACCTCGGAGAAGGGGCGGTCCTCATGCTGCTGGCGCTGGCCATTCGCCACTTTCTGTTGATCGAGGAAGTCCGAATGAGTTTCGAGCCGGGTTTTCACGTCCTCACCGGAGAAACCGGGGCCGGAAAATCGATTCTTCTCGACGCCCTCGGCCTCGTTCTCGGCGGAAGGGCTTCGGCCTCCTATGTCCGCTCCGGAGCCGACCGGGCGGTCGTGGAGGCCCTTTTTTCGGTGGAAGGTCGGGCGGACTTGAGGGAGGATCTGGAGCGGATGGGGATCGAGGCGGGAGACGAGCTGGTCCTGGTTCGGGAAGTGACGGCTCAAGGCAAGAGCATTTGCCGGATCAACGGCCGCACCGCCACGGTGCAAATGCTCAGGGAGATCGGATCCCGGTTGGTGGACGTCTACGGCCAACAGGAGCACCAAAGCCTGTTGCAACCGGAGCGCTACCGGCGGATGTTGGACGGCTACGGCGGCCGGGAGCAGGAAGAACTTCTGGCCCGGTATCGGCGGGCCTACGGCCGGTATCGGGAGGCCAAAAAGGCCTTGGACGAGGCGCGGATGGGCGAACAAGAGCGCCTGCAGCGAGTGGATTGGCTGTTGTTCCAATTAAGGGAAATCCGGGAGGTATCGCCGGAACCGGGTGAAGAGGAACGGTTGGAGCAAGAGCGCCGCCGCCTCGCGCACGCCGAGCGGTTGGCGGAAGAAGTGGAGGAGGCCTACCGCCTTCTGTACGGCGACGGCGGGAAGGGGAGTTCCGCCGTCGATCTGGCGGGTCGAGCACTCGATGCGGCGGAGAAGCTCGCGAAATACGATCCGTCTCTGGCGGGTATACTGGAGATGTTGCAGACGGCCGTGGCCCATTTGGAGGAAGCGGCTCACGAGCTGCGGCGGTACCGGGAAGGATTGGAGGCCGACCCCGCCCGGCTGGCCGCTGTGGAAGAACGACTGCACCAGATTCGGCGGCTGACGAGAAAATTCGGCGGACCGGTGGAAGCCATTCTCCAGACGGCGGCAACCATGGAAGAAGAAGTGGCAAGGCTTCAGGATTATGAGGCGGACATGGAACGGCGGGTGAGGGAGTTTGAACGGGCCCGTTCGGAGGCGGTTGCCTTGGCCGGGGAGCTGCACCGCCGGCGGCGGGAATTGGCAGAACAAATCGAAGGAAAAGTCGAAGAACAACTCCGCCAACTGTCCATGCCCAGGGCCCGTTTCCGGATCGAGGTGGAGGCCGGACCCGAGGATTCGCTGGGGCCGGAGGGCCTGGACCGGGTGGAATTTCTTTTCAGCGCGAATCCGGGAGAACCGTTGCAACCGCTGGCCCGCACAGCCTCGGGCGGCGAGATGTCCCGCCTCATGTTGGGCTTGAAGGTGGTGCTGGCGGACGTCGACGATGTGCCCACCCTGATTTTCGACGAAGTCGACAGCGGCATGAGTGGACAGGCCGCCGTCGCCGTCGGCGAAAAACTGGCGGAGGCGGCCCGTCGCCGCCAGGTGATCTGCGTGACCCATCTCCCGCAAATTGCCGCCTTGGCCTCCGGTCACCACCGAATCCGGAAAGAGCAGACGGAGGAGACGACGACGACCGTGGTGGAACCGCTGGGGGAGGAAGACCGGGTGGCGGAACTGGCTCGCATGTTGGCCGGCTCTGGAGCCACGGGGACGACGGAACAACAGGCGAGGGAAATGTTGGAACGGGGCGGCCGTTTCCGGAAGCCGGCGGTGTGAACCCGGGGCCTTGGGAAAGCGGCGCGAAAAGCGGGCGCTGTGGCAGCTTTTTCGCGGCATAGACGGTCCGGTGCGGGGGGCAGGTTATTAGCACGCACAGACGCCTTGGTTGTGGTGGAGGTGCATCCGAGAAAGGGAGTGGAACGGCGTGGCACACCAGCGTCGAAAGTGGATGGGTCTCTTCTTGGCAACCCTTGTCGTCGTGCTGTGCTTTTGCCCTCCTTTTTACCAGTGGCTCCGGCTCCCAGATACCGTGGAAACGGTCGTTGGTTCCAGTTTGCCGGTCGAAGCCGGCTTTCCCGCCCGACTCGTGGCTTCCCCCACCGGAAAGGTGACGGTGAGCGGCGCGGAGGGGGGGAGCGGCAAATGGGAGCTTTACGCCCGGGAGCCCGGTCAGGCTCTCGTTCATTTGGAAGTGTTCGGCTTGCCCCTTCGGCACATGCGCATTCAGGTCATGCCCGAGTGGAAGGTCATTCCCGGAGGCCAGTCCATCGGCGTGAAATTGCGTTCCAAAGGGATCATGGTCGTCGGATACAATCTGGTTCGGTCCGGACAAAAACAAGTTTCTCCCGGGGAGCAGGCCGACATTAAAGTCGGGGACCGGATCGTGGAGATCGACGGAAGGCCGGTTCGCACGGTAGACGAAGCGGCCCAGCGCATCCGGGAGGCGGGGGAGGCCCGCCGCGATCTGGAGTTGACCCTTCTGCGGCAAAGGCAGTCTCTGCGCGTCAAGGTCCATCCGGTGTACGACGAAGACCATCACGCTTACCGGATCGGCCTGTACATCCGCGATTCGGCCGCCGGCGTGGGGACCCTGACGTTTTTCGATCCTGAGCACCGGGTCTACGGAGCGTTGGGGCACGTGATCGCCGACGTGGATACGGGCCAGCCCATCGAGGTGGGAGAGGGCCAGGTCCTTCATTCATCGATCCATTCCATCGATAAAGGACAGAACGGGCAGCCCGGCGAAAAGCGGGGGCAGATGGTGAATGAACACCAGATTCTAGGGAACGTAGTCAAAAATACGCCGTTCGGCATCTTCGGCGAGATGGACCGGCTGCCGGAGCACGGTCTCTACCGGGACCCCGTTCCCGTGGCGCTGGCCTCTCAGGTCCATCCAGGCCCCGCCAAGATCCTGACGGTGGTAGAGGGCCAGAAGGTCGAGGCCTTTGACGTCGAAGTGGTGAGCGTGATGAAACAGCGGTACCCCGCCATGAAGGGTATGGTGCTGAAGGTGACGGACCCGAGGTTGTTGCAAAAAACCGGGGGTATCGTGCAAGGGATGTCGGGAAGCCCCATCCTTCAGGACGGGCGGCTGATCGGGGCGGTGACCCACGTCTTCATCAACGATCCGACACAAGGTTACGGCGTGTTTGCGGAATGGATGATGCGAGAGGCCGTCGAAGGTCTCGATGCCTTTCAAGAGGCGGCCGCGTGACAACGGGGAACGGGGCTGTCCCAAAGGGCGGTTTCACCGCCCGAGGGGGCGGCCCTTTCTGTCGCTTTTAACCGAAGTCCTCCTTCACGACGGGGGCCGTCCCGCACATGGCCGGCCGCTTTTGGGACAGCTCCCCGCTTCGCTTCAGCCGAGCCGGACGTTGAGCCGGAGCCGGTCGGCCACCATGGCGATAAACTCCGAGTTGGTGGGTTTGCTTTTGCCGATGTTGACGGTGTGACCGAAAACCGATCCGATGGTCTCCAAATTGCCTCGGCCCCACGCCACTTCAATGGCGTGGCGGATGGCCCGTTCGACCCGCGAGGGTGTGGTGTTGTATTTTTCTGCAATTCTTGGATAAAGAATTTTTGTAATTGAACCTAAAATCTCAACGTCTTGATAAACCATTCGGATGGCTTCCCGCAAATACTGATATCCTTTGATATGAGCCGGCACTCCGATTTCGTGAATGATCTGGGTGATGTCGGCTTCGATGTTCCGCTTGGGGGAAGAAGCCGGCGCCGTGCCGTTGCCACCCGCCGATCCGGATGCGGGCGCCGAACCGGTGGCCACTTGGCGGATTCGGTTTGCCAGGATTTCCATATCAAAGGGCTTCAAAATGTAGTAAGCCGCTCCCAGTTCCACGGCCCGCTTGGTGACGCCCTCCTGGCCGAACGCGGTCAACATGATGAATTTCGGAGAAGTCGAATGCTGTTTGGCCTGTACTTTTTCCAGCACTCCGATCCCGTCGAGAATGGGCATGATGATGTCGAGGATGACGATGTCCGGACGGAGTTCTTCGATGCTGTCCACCACTTCTCGCCCGTTAAACGCCAGCCCCACAACCTCCATATCCGGAAGGCCGGCGATGTAATCCTGAAGCAGTTGCGCGAATTCGCGGTTATCATCACCGATGAGGACTTTGATCGACGCCACGGTCGGCCTGGTCGTGCATGGAACCAGGCGTACACCTCCTTATCATGACAATGGTGCCCCGCGGCGGGGCGTGCTCACGGCGACGTTCGCCGGCAAAACGGTTGCACATCATTTCCATTCGACGCCGGACGGGGAGATCCTTCTATCGGCCAGAAAAATTTGGGCCGCCTTCGTTGACCCTACTGTGCTCCTTTTGTAAGGTTAATGAAGGTAGAGGAGGAGTTGGCGATGACCGTTTCCGGTTCGCGGAAAGCGATCAGTGCGGCGTTTGATCCATGGGATCCCCTCCTGTCGCGGGACGATTCGGGGGATACCCGGTTGACCAGCATCGAAGTGACGGTGACTCACCAATGCAATTTGCGCTGCGAACATTGTGCTGTCGGGGAATGGCTGACCCGCCGGGAGTCGCGGCAGAACTTGGAAGAGCTGTTGGCCCGTCTCGATGAGATCGAGGATCTCACCACCCTGAGCATTACGGGAGGTGAGCCCAGTTACCGCGATGATGTGGTGGACGATGTGGTCGTTCCCCTGCTGCGGTATGCCAAGGGGCGGGGTTGCTACACCCAGGTCAACACCAATTTAACCCTAGAGATCGACCGGTACCGCCGGATGGCGCCGTATGTCGATGTGCTCCACATCACGCACAATTACACCGGCCCGCGGGATTTCGGCGATATCGTCTTCGGAAAGATGGAGCGGCGACCCGGTTCCGAAACGGCGGAGAGGTTGTTCCGCCGGCTCGAGGAAAACACCCGGGCGCTGGCGGCGGAGGGGGTCTTCGTGTCGGCGGAATCGATGATGAGCCCGCGGACCCGGGGAAAGTTGGCCGCCATTCACCGGCGTCTGGCGGAGATGGGGGTGCGCCGCCACGAAATCCACCCCCTTTACCCCTGCGATTTTGCCAAGGATTTGAACCTGTTGAGCCTGGATGAACTGCGGGCCGAGATTCACGCCCTTCTCGACGGCCGGGACCCGGGAGTGTGGATTTTATTCGGCACCCTGCCCTTTTACGCCTGCAGCGAGGATCCGAGGGACCGGGAGCTGTTGGCCCGCATTTTCCGGACGCCGAACACGACGGTGCGAAACGACCCGGACGGCCGTAACCGCCTCAACGTCAATCTGCTGACCGGAGGAATTTACGTTCAAGATTTTGCCGATTTGGGACCCATCGGCGATTGGCGCCGCGAGCCGATCCGGGCGGCTTTCCAGCGGTGGCAGAGGGAGTGGTGGAGCAGCCGGTTGAACTGTTGCTGCCCGCATGCCCGGTGCCTGGGCCCCAATCTGATCGTCGCCGACACCTATTACCGAGGCGTGGATTTTTCCGCTCGAAGGGCTTCCGAGGAATGGTCGGCCGTGTGAAGGCCGGCGGGAGTCCATCCGAAATAGCTCACCGCTGTGTCCACGATCAATCCCCCTCCGGCGGAGACGACCCCGACACAGGGGCGGCCGTCGCCCCACCGGCCGGCCGCCAGTCGTCCGCCGGAAGCCATCCAGGGACCGAAGGGCCGGGAGATCGCCGTGCACTCGGCCCCGTTCCAGGTCCACGCCAACCACAGGCCGTCCGCGGGCGCATACCCCACCAGAACCGGCGCCGCCGTTCCGGATCCATCCGGAGGAAGGGCGGCCAGTTGCAGACGGGGAGGGAGATAGGTCTCGCGGGATACGACCTTCCCCGGCCCATCGAGGCGGTACAGGGACAATTTTCCTGTCAACGGGTTGTACCGGGCCAACTCGTCCGCTTCCGCCGGACTCTTGTTCCGGCTTTGCGGAACGACCAACCAATCGGCCCCCGCTTCTCCGGGGATGCTTCCCGCGTACTCCGGCCGGCGGGGCGGAGGGGACAGGGCGAACACGTCGGCGTCCCCTGAGGGGTGAAGGACCGCCACCGCCGGACGTCCGCCCGCAAAGCGACCCGCGGAGATTCGGTCTCCTTTCCGGATCGGGATGCCGAGAGTCACGGGGGAAAAGAACGATGTTCCCCCCGAAAGGCACAGGTACAGCCGTCCCGCGCCGGTGTCGAGAAGCAATAGGTCCGCCTTTCCGTCGCCGTTGGCATCCACGGCCGCCAGTCCGTCCGGACGCAGTCCCCCGGGCAATTTCAGCCATGCGGAAGCGGGTTTTTGCGGACTGTTGCGCAGTCTTCCCCGGGCGGAGGGCGTGACCCACACGGTTCCCGAGGCCGAATCGCAGCTCACGAAGTCGTCTTCCGCACCTCCTGACACCGGACCGGTCGTCCAAAGGTCCCCTGGAAGGGAAAATCGCCAGGCCGGTTGGAGGGGGACCACTTGGTGGAGGCTTTCAAAGACATATCCCTCCCGGCGCAGTCCGTCGATCAGGCGGTGCAGGTAGGATTTCTGGCCGGCCCGGTAACGGTAGAGGGGAAGGCCGTCTTTCCACACCGGGCGCCCGCTTTCCTCTACCGGTTCCAAAAAAGGGAACTCCAAGACGGGGTGAAAGTAAAAACTCCCCAATCCATCGAAATAATCCGCTTTATCGAGGATCCGCTGAATCGATTTCTCCGGGTCCGTGGAGCGGACATAGCCGAGCGGCGTCGGAATGTAGACCGATCCCCGGACGCCGCCGAATTCTTTGTCTTTGGGCACTAGATCTTTAAGGGAGCGCAGGGAACTCCGGTCCGGCTCGTAGATGACTCCTACCGCGGCCTGAAAGACCCGCTCCTGTTCCGGCGAAGCCCAGTAGTGCGGACTTTCCCAGAAGGCCGGCCGGAGGCCCGCCGCGGCGAAGGCCCGTTCGCTGGCGTTCAGTCGAAGGGCGGCATATTCGGGAGACCGGCTCGCCGGTTCGCCGGGGACGTCGAATTCCCGTCCAATGGTGGTGACCGTTTCCGGTTTGCGGGCATCGGGTGTTCCGAATTGGTGGGTGTACCCGTGCATGCCGATCACGGCTCCCCGGGATTCGGCTTCCCGCAAAAGCTGCACGAAGCGGGCGGTCTGGGCGTCCGGCTCGGAAATGTCGTAGACGACCGGTTTTCCTCCGGGATCCGTCCCCACATAACGGGGGATCACGGTGATTTGGTACGGAACCCCCGCTTCGGCGAGTCCGTCCAGTACGGCTCTCAACTTGCCCATGTCCTCCCAATCCCGGTAAGGAGGCCCAGGCGATACATCTTCCAACCGGAGTAAAGCCACGTGGCGGCGTTCCGACCACAGTTCCGGGTAGACCGATGTCGCGGTTTGGACGGGAATAAAGAGAATCAGGAGTATGATCACCGCTATTTGCACCCACCGGGGTGGGTTCTGCCGCATTCGAATCCTCCTCGCCCTTTGTGAAATTCTAGTACCATCTTAGCATCATAGAGGAACGGGCGCATCATAGATTGACGGGATTTTCCGCCGTCCGGCCGGCATAGGAGGCGCCTTTGGGTCCACACTAGTGGATAAAACCACAATGACCGGGCCGCCGCCCGGCCGCGGGAGGGACCGATCCATGGCCCGCACGGGGTTGAGACGGAGGGGGATAGCAGGGGTTGTGGCGCTGTGGACGGCGGTGTGGATTGCCGGAAGCGGACCGCTTCCCCCGTCCCGGGATCGCGCGGCTCCTGATTTGGGGCATACTCCCCGCCACGCCGCCCAGGTGGCCGCCCGGGACGTCGCCCTCACCGCCTCGTTGACCGTGGCCGAAGCGCGCCGAGATCTGGAAAATCGCATCCGCCTGTTGGAAGGACCCCGGCGGGACGCGGAGGCGGTCCGCCGCTCCTTGCGCCCGGAGTGCCGGTGGATCGGGTTGCGGTGGCGGGGGGATCGGGGGGAAACGGCGGGGTACGGAGGAAAGCTCCTTTCGGAGACGGAGCGGGAAGTTTTACGCGGTGTCGCTTCAGGGGGATGGTATGTCGGAGCCGCCCGCCCGGACGGCGCCGGGCGGCTGTACTGTCCGGTCGGCTTGCGCGGGCGTTCGGGCTTGCTGTGGGGACTGTTGTCCCTGGAACCGGTGGAGAGGGCGGCGGAAGCCTACCGGCGGCAGTTCGGCGTGGCGGCCGGTCTCCAGGCTCCGGGAGGGGCTCCTTTGCTCCTGGAAGGCGGCCGGTCCCGAACCGGGAGAGAACTTCGGGCGGAGGGCCTCCACGCTCAGGCGGCGGTGGACGGCACCGATTGGCACGTGCGCGCGACGGGTGAGGGCCGGCGGGTGCCGCCGCTCCGCCACCGGGACGGTGAGTGGATCGCAAAGTTCGCCAAACCGCTCGATCCCCGGCGAAAGGAACGATTGGAACGGGAGACCGGGGCCCGGGTGCTCCGCGACGACGGGCGGGGCGGTTATGTTTTGCGGCTTCCGCCAAACGCCGCTATGGCGAGGGAGGCGCTTTTACGGTCTTGGGGAGCCCGTTATGTGGAAAGGCACGGTATCGCCCGGACGAACCGCATTCCCGACGATCCGCTCTACGTGCCGTATCAGTGGAACATGCCGATGATCGACGCGGAAAACGGGTGGCGATTGACCACCGGAGACCCGGGAGTCGTCGTCGCGGTGGTGGACACCGGGATCGACTTGTCCCATCCCGATCTCACCGGGCAGATCGCCCCCGGCGTCAACATCCTCGACCCCAATTCGCCGCCCCAGGACGACAACGGCCACGGCACCCACGTGGCCGGCATCATCGCGGCGCGGTCCAACAACGGCGTGGGCGTGGCCAGCCTGGATTGGCGCGGCCGGGTGATGCCCGTTAAAGTCCTGGATCGGGACGGAGCCGGATCGGCTTTCGATGTCGCCAGGGGCATCGTGTGGGCGGTGGACCACGGAGCGAAAGTCGTCAATCTGTCGCTGGGGCAAACTGAGGACTGTCAGTACCTCCGCGAAGCCGTCCGCTATGCGGTGGACCGGGGCGTCCTCGTGGTCGCCGCCATGGGAAACGACGGCACCGACGCGCCGGAATATCCCGCCGCATACCCGGAAGTCCTGGCGGTGACCGCCGTCGATCCCGGCGGCGAGTTTGCTCCCTTTTCCAATTACGGATCCCACGCAGGCGTCGCCGCGCCGGGAGTCTCCATCGCCAGCACGTTTGCAGGCGGCCAATACGCCGCCCTGTCGGGAACTTCCATGGCCGCCCCCCATGTGGCCGGGCTGGCGGCCCTCGTGTGGACCCAAAACCCGGGGCTGAGCGCCGCGCAAGTCCGGGATATCGTGGTGCGGAGCGCAGTGGACGCCGGCCCTCCGGGGCGGGATCCCCAGTACGGGTACGGCGTCGTCAACGTATCGGCCGCCCTGAGAGCCGCCCATCCGCCGCGCTGGCTGTGGAGAATCCTGCCTTGGTGGCCCGTCAAAGACGCTTGGAACGGATTCGCCAAATCCACCATACCGCGAGGGCGAGGATGAGGAAGGCCGCAGCGGTGACCCACGCCAGGATGCCGTGCACCCATCTGTCCACCGCGTGCCAGCGCGGTCCGAGAAACCGCCCCAGCAGCAAAAAGGCGGCGACCCAAAAGGCGGCTCCCGTATAGGCCCATCGGGCGAACCATCCGTATCCCATTTTCCCAATGCCGGCGGCGTAGGCGGCCACATGCCGGATGCCGGGCATAAAATAGGCGAAAAACAGCGCCCATCCGCCGTACCGGTGCAACCATTGCCGGGCAAAGGACAACCTCCGGCCTTCCGCCGCCCGGCGGAACCACCGGTCCGCCAGCGGCCGGAACACGCCCCGCCCAACCAGATAACTGAGGGTGATGCCGGAACAACTTCCGATGAAGGCGGCGGCCGCCGTCTCCGGCAGGCGCACCGTCCCTTGCCACGTCAAGAATCCGGCAAAGGTCAACAGGACCTCGTCGGGCACCGGGAGGCCGATGAGTCCGGTTGCGAGGGCGAGCGCGAGGGCGGCGTATCCGTGTTCGGCGACGAGGTGCAACAAATCTGCGCTTTGCACGGTTCTCTTCCCCGCCTCACGTTTGGTCGGGCGCGGGCTCGGACTTCCCCTCCGGGAGAGGTCGGCCGAACCGGCGCCGCAGTCGTTCCTCTAGAACGGGATCGACGACGTGCAGGTACACCGGCGGTGGAGGCCCCCCGCCCGGTTCGCCGGAGCCGCCGTCGGGGAGGCCGGCGTGCAGGCGGTCCATGTCGTGAATCAGCCTCCGCACGTCGATTCCCATATGGACGGGTTGATAAGGGGAGAGGTATGCCCGTGCCGTGCGCCACAATTTCCGGGCTCCGCTCAGGTTGGCCCCTTCCAGGTGGTAGAGGGAGACCGCCGTTTGGATCAACCCCTTCAAAAAGGCCGGCCGTCCGTGCTCCAACCACAATTCCTCTCCGTATTCGTGGCAGCCATAAAAATTTCGTTCAATGTTAAACGAATTGATGAAATCGAGAAACCGGTCGGGGTATTCGTGCATGGCCGGGCCTCCCTCACCATGTTCCCCAAAATTATAAGGGAAAACCCTCCGGTTTGGCATCTCCGACTTCTAGATTGTCCGGCCGGCCCGCAGGAGGAACCGGCGGCGGTGGCCGCTTTGGCTTTCCCGGAGTTTTTGAGTACAATATCTGGCGAAAGCCGGGCGTCCCGCGCTTCTCGGGGCCCACCGGGAAGGAGGAGTGGTCGAAGTGCTCTACGACACGGTCATATTGGGAGGAGGACCCGCCGGACTGTCCGCCGCCGTCTACGCGCTGCGGTCCGGTTTGAAGACGGTGGTGGTGGAACGGGGGCTTTTCGGAGGGCAGATGCAGAACACGGAAGAGATCGAGAACTATACGGGTTTCACATCCATTCTCGGCCCGGAGCTGTCCGAAAGGATGCGCGAGCACGCCGAGCATTTCGGACTGGAGACGGTCTTGGGAGAAGTGCAGGGACTCGATTTCGGAAACCGGGTCCATCAAGTTCGGCTTTCCGACGACCGCATCCTCGAGGCGAAAACCATCATCATCGCCACCGGGTGCGAACCGAAAAAACTCGGAGTTCCCGGGGAGAAAGAATTTGCCGGGCGCGGGGTGTCCTATTGCGCCATTTGCGACGGGGCCTTTTTCAAAGACAAGGAGTTGTACGTCGTCGGCGGGGGGGATTCCGCCTGCGAAGAGGGCGTGTACTTGACGAAACACGCCCGGAAGGTGACGATCGTTCACCGGCGGGACAAGCTGCGGGCCCAGCCGATTCTCCAAGAGCGGGCCCGGAACAACGAACGGATCTCATTTCTGTTCAACCGGAGATTGGTGGAGATCCAGGGAGAACGGAAGGTGGAACGGCTGGTGCTGGAGAACACGGTCACCGGGGAGCGGGAAACGGTCCCGGCCGACGGAGTGTTCATCTATATCGGCCTCAAACCCAACACGGAGTTTCTCCAGGGGACTCCGCTGGTCAACGGGGACGGATGGATTCCCACGGACGAGATGTTGCGCACCCCGGTTCCGGGAGTCTTTGCGGCCGGCGACGTGCGCGACACCTGGCTCCGCCAGGTGATCACCGCGGCGGCCGACGGTGCCATCGCCGCGATGGCCGCCTACCGGTATCTGGAAGAAAATGGGCGTTAAATGGCGTTGAATGTGGATCGAAAACGGCAGACGCGGGCCCGCCGGAGAGGCGGGCCCTTTGTCCTTTCGGAGCGGGCGGATGGTGTATAATGAAGGAGCCGATGCGGCGGAAGCCCGTCAGTCCCGGTCCCTGTCGTCCTGATCCGGCGGCAGGGCCATCAGAAACAACCATTCAAACAGCGACACGGCGGCGATGAAAACGGCGGTGTGCAGGGCCGACGATTTCAAGTCGACGGGATGGGTGTCGTCGAAGTAATACAGGCGGCGCATTTCCGGGCTTAAGGACTGTTCCCATTGCCAGGTGCGGACGTCTCGGATGAAGTAGCCGACCGCGATCGCCACAAGGATCACGGTGACGACGAGAGAAGCTTTTCGCACCATGGCTGATCCTCCTTCAATCGGACAAACTCAAAGACAACATATCACGAAAGCGAAAAAGATGCTACGGCCGCCGGAAGAGGTGAGGAGGATTCGGAGGCGGGGGACTGTGGCGAGACGATTGCGGCTTCTGATTTTGGCGGCGGTCCTCTTCGGAGCGGGATACTACGGATGGGGATTGGGGCGGTTCTTGGCGGGCATTGTCGACGACGGCGCGCCTCCGGGCCGGTGGCCGGAGGGGGATGTGCGCGTGTTGCTCTTGGGCGTGGACAACCGGGGCGGGGATCCCCATCCCCGTTCGGACACCATGATCTTGCTCAACGTGCCTCGGGACGGCCGGCCGCTCACCGTCGCTTCGATCCTTCGGGACACGTGGGTACCCGTCGAGGGCGCCGGGAAAGAGAAAATCAACGCCGCGTACGCTCTCGGGGGGCCGGATCTGGCCCGGCGCACGGTGGAACAGTGGCTAGGGGTGGATGTTCCCTATTATGCGGTGACGGACTTTGAGGGGTTCATCCACATCGTCGACGCCCTTGGAGGCGTGGACATCGACGTGGAAAAGCCGATGGATTACGTGGACGACGGGCGGTACGACATTCATCTCCGTCCCGGACGGCAACATCTCAACGGCGCCGAGGCGCTGGGGTACGTGCGTTTCCGGCACGACGCCCTCGGCGATTACGCCCGCACCGAGCGGCAGCGGAAATTGATCAAAGCGGTGGCGGAAGAAATGAAGAAACCGAAAAATCTGATCCGCCTGCCGGAGGTTCTTTGGGCGGTCCGCCCTTATGTCCGGACCAACGTATCTCCGCTGGATCTGGTGCGGCTGGGCTGGTACGGCTGGCGGGCCCAGTTCGCCGGGATCGAGGCATTGCAGCTGCCCCAGCCGGGAGCCTTCCGGGAAGGCTGGTCGCCGGACGGACAGAGCATTCTCGTTCCGGATACCGCGGCGGTTCAAGCCTATGTGCGGGACCATTTCGCGGCGGCCGTCTCCGGGTTTTCTGCCGGCCGGTCTTCCGGCCGAGGAACGGTGGTGGCCGAGTGGGTCAACGTCCGCGCCGGCCCCGGGACCGATTATCCGGTCGTCGGCCGGCTGGAGCGGGGGGCGGTCTTTGAGGTGACGGGCCGGGAGGCGGGATGGGCGAGCATCCGCCTGAAGGATGGGCGGGACGGATACGTGAGCGAGGAGTACATCCGGTTGGAATAAAAGGAGTGAATGTCCATGGAAATGCGCGGTTTGGCGGGGATTGTCACCGCGGCGAGCAAAGGGCTCGGCCGGGCGGTCGCCCTGGAATTGGCGAAGGCCGGAGTGAACTTGGTCGTGGCCAGCCGGGATCCCGAACGAATTCGGGAGGCGGCCGCCGACATCCGGTCCCGTACCGGTGTCGAGGTCGAGGCGGTGGCTGCCGATGTGTCCACAGTCGAGGGGATCGAACGCATCGTCCAGACGGCGGTGGACCGGTTCGGCCGGGTGGACATTTTGGTCAACAATGCCGGTGGACCTCCCGCCGGCCCCTTTGAGGAGTTTGACGACGAGGCTTGGTACCGGGCCTTTGAACAGAACCTCATGAGCGTCGTGCGGGCGATTCGGTTGGTGGTTCCCCACATGAAGCGACAGGGCGGGGGCCGCATCGTCAATCTGACTTCTACCTCTGTGAAACAACCGATCCCCAACCTGATCCTGTCCAATACCATTCGGGCCGGGGTGGCGGGGCTGACCAAATCCTTGGCGACGGAATTGGCGCCCTATCATATTCTGGTGAACAACGTCGCTCCGGGGCGGATCGACACCGACCGGGTCCGGGAACTGGACCGGGCGGCTGCGGAGCGGACGGGACGGCCGGTGGAGGACGTTCGCCGGCGTTGGGAGTCGGAGATTCCCCTCGGACGGTACGGAACTCCGGAGGAGTTCGCAAAGGTGGTCGCCTTCTTGTGCTCTCCGTCGGCCAGTTATGTGACGGGAGTGACTTTGCCGGTGGACGGCGGATGGACGAAGGGCCTGTAAACCGGGGCCTGCGGTGGCCTGTTTTGAAAAACCGCCGAAAGGAGGGAACAAACCGGTGAACCGGATCCAATATCGCGGAAAATGGTACACCTTCCCGGAGGCGATCGAGGCGGGCCTGGTTCAGCCGACCCGGCACCGGGACCGGGAGGAAAGAGACAAAAGGAGGCGCGCTTCCCGGCCGGTTCTGCTCCGTCCCCGCAAGGAACCGGATTCTTCTTGACGGGAATTGACATGGTTGGGTCTCTTCGCTACAATCAGCATAATCCGATTTGACAACTATGAAAATGACATAGGAGGCGGATGCGGTGACGGAAAAACGCAGAGGTTTTGATACGCTGGCCCTCCACGCCGGTCAGGTTCCCGATCCGACGACCGGGGCGCGGGCCGTTCCCATTTACCAGACGACCAGCTATGTGTTTCGGGATTCGGACCATGCGGCGAACCTGTTTGCGTTGAAGGAGCCGGGGAACATCTACACCCGGATCATGAATCCCACCCAAGACGTATTTGAACAGCGCATCGCGGCGCTGGAAGGGGGAGTGGGGGCCCTTGCCACGGCCTCGGGCCAGGCGGCGATCACCTTGGCCATCCTGAACATCGCAGAAGCGGGCGATGAGATCGTGTCTTCCGCCCATCTGTACGGGGGCACCTTTAACCTTCTGAATCATACTCTCAAAAAAATCGGCATCGGAGTGCGATTTGTCGATCCGTCCGACCCGGAAAACTTCCGGAGGGCCGCGACGCCTCGCACAAAGGCCTTTTTTGCCGAGACGATCGGCAACCCGAAAATGGACGTCTTCGATATCGAAGCGGTGGCGCGGATCGCCCACGAAATCGGGGTTCCCCTCATCATCGACAACACCTTCGCCACGCCGTACCTGTGCCGGCCCTTTGAGCACGGGGCGGACATCGTGGTGCACAGCGCCACGAAGTTCATCGGCGGTCACGGCACATCCATCGGCGGCGTGATCGTCGACGGCGGCCGGTTTGACTGGGCGGCCTCCGGGAAGTACCCGGGGTTGGTGGAACCCGATCCCACGTATCACGGGGTCCGTTACGTCGAGGCGGCCGGTCCGGCGGCGTACATCGTCAAGGCCCGGGTGCAGTTGATGCGGGATTTGGGCCCGGCCATTTCGCCGTTTAACGCTTTTTTGTTCCTGCAGGGCCTCGAAACGTTGTCTCTCCGGATGCAGCGTCACTCGGACAACGCCCTGGCGGTGGCGAAATTTCTGGAAAAGCATCCCCGGGTGAAGTGGGTGAATTACCCGGGCTTGGAGAGCAGCCCGTATTACTCTTTGGCCAAACGGTATCTGCCCCTCGGACAGGGAGCGATTCTCACCTTCGGCATCGACGGGGGCGTCGAGGCGGGCCGGGCCTTCATCGACCATTTGAAACTGTTTTCCCATCTGGCCAACGTCGGCGACGCCAAGTCCCTGGTCATTCATCCGGCCAGTACGACCCACCAGCAGTTGACGGAGGAAGAACAGCGCGCCAGCGGCGTGACGCCGGAATTGGTGCGGCTGTCGGTGGGCATCGAGTCGATCGACGACATCCTCGAAGATTTGGACCAAGCTTTGAGCAAGGCCGTCCGCTGATCCGGAACGGCCGCCGCGAGAGGCTCCGCAAGGGGCCTCCTTTTTTATTTTTCCGGTCGACAACCTTCAACACCGTTCCCGAAGGGAAACGGCCGCCGGACGGCGAAGGAGTGAGAACCCGGAATTCTCCCAGGAAGGGTGATGAAGATGTCCGGCAAAGTTCATCTTCGGCTACGGTTGGGGACGGTCGCCCTCGTGCGCGTGGATACGAGGATTCCCCTGGGGTTGGCGGAACGGTTTCGGAGGCGGTGCGCCGAGTTGGAATGCTCGCAGGAGGAAGCCTTGGCCGCCCTGATCGAGGCCTTTGTGGAAGGAACTCCCGGCGATCCGGAGGACCGGACGGAAAGCTTGCAAGGCGGATTCCCGTCCGCCGGTGTCCAGTGGGAGCACGCCGCCGAGCGTTCTCCCGCGGAGCAAGAAGAGGTGCCCAAAGAGGAGGACGTCTGGGCCTTTTGGCGCGATATGCAGCACAATAAGCGAGAAAGGTTCGAACCGGGCGAGCGCCTGCCCTTCGTCATCACGCCCTTTCAAAATTGACGGCCGGCCTTCGGGCCGGCCGCGCCACGGGGGCGACGGAGTGCGCTTTCACTCCTTGCGGGAATGGGGGTCTTTCTCCGGTTCTTCGCTCCGGGCGTGTTCGAAGCGTCGAAACAGGGGGAAATTCGGAAACAGTTCATATACGCGTAAAATGAAATATACCAGAATAGAAGCGAGGAGCCCTGTGACGTACAGACCCGACCCGATCAACAGGCCGATGGAAGCCGCCACCCAAAGGCTGGCGGCGGTGGTGAGTCCCCGAACCATTCCCGACGGCTCCTTGAGGATGGTGCCCGCTCCGAGAAAACCGATGCCGGTGACCACCTGGGCGGCGACGCGGCCCGGATCGACTCCTCCTTGGGTGGTGGCGGGGAAGCCGTAGATGCTGGCCAGAGCGTACAGACAACTGCCGAAGGTCACCAGGGAGTAGGTTCGGAATCCGGCGCCTTTGCCGTGTTCCACCCGGACGTGCAACTCCCGTTCGACCCCGATGATCGCTCCGGCCAGAAACGCGATCAACAGCCGGAGGATCATGGGCCCGAGGACGTTTGCCTCCCGGGACAGTTCCTGCAGCAGTTCCATCTCAAACCTCCCTTTCGGCGGGCCGCGCCCGGCGGCTTTCTTCTAGCGATTGCCCGCCATCGGCGAGGGGTTGACCGCCAGCCGCTCCGGGTGCCGGAAGAAGACCACCTTCCACGGCTCCGCCTGTTCGGTGTGGACGATCGACGTCCGGACGGCGAGGAAGCCGGTGGGATAGACCAGCGGCAGAACGGGCACGTCCCGGGCCAACCATTCGTCCACCCGGCGGTATGCCGCCTGTCGCGCGCTTTGCTCCAAAACTTCCCTCGCTTGCCGGAACAACTGATCGACCTCCGGATTGTCGTACTCCTGAAAATTGTATTCGCCCCGGCTTGTCACCAGATCCGCAAAGGCGTCGGGATCCGGTCCCAACAGATAGAGGTTGAGCGCCAGATCGAA
This sequence comes from Alicyclobacillaceae bacterium, assembly GCA_029961045.1. Classification (GTDB taxonomy): domain Bacteria; phylum Bacillota; class Bacilli; order Kyrpidiales; family Kyrpidiaceae; genus JASBVN01. The sequence continues at coordinate 71,399 of JASBVN010000008.1, forward strand.
ATTTTTATGTTCGGCCCCAAGGATCTGGTAAAACGAAGCCCGGTCGACCCCTTTGGGTTGGATCTGAATGCCGACGGCGGCGGCCTGATCCGCCAGCAGTTCGGCAATGCGTTCCGTCGTCCGGTCTCCGATGTAAAGCAACTGCAGCGTCAATGTCCGGCCGTTTTTGACCCTCACGCCCGACGGACCGGCTAGCCATCCGGCTTCGTCCAGGATTTTTTTGGCCCGTTCCGGGTCCGGAGCCGGCGCGGTTCCTGAGGTGTGTGCCCAGTTCCCCGGCGGGAAGAGAGAGACGGCCGGCGTCGCCAGGTCCGGAGCTCCGAATCCCGACCGGGCGATCTCCGCCCGGTCGACGGCCAGAGAGAGGGCTCGGCGCACCGCCGCATCCGCCGCGGGCGATCCTTTGACGTGAAACAACAGCGTCAACACGGCGCCGCTGTCAAAGCGCAGAAGGTTGACGGTGCTGGATGCCTTCTGATCGCTCCGCAATTTCAACACATCTGCCGGTGAGGGCGCAAACACGTCGATATTCCCGTCGGCAAAGGCGGAGCGCATCCCCGATTCCGGTACGATGCGGAAGATCAACTTGTCCACTCCGGGCTTTCCGCCGAAATAGTCGTCAAATCGCTTTAATTCGATGCTCTGCCCGCTTTTCCACTGCTGAAAACGGAACGGGCCCGTGCCGACCGGATTGTTGTTGAACCGGGGGTTTTTCACGTCTTCCGGTTTGGAAAAAACGTGCTTCGGCAAAATGCCGATCGTCAACGCGTTGACGAAGGAGGCGGAAGGCCGGGGAAGCCGGATTTCCACCGTCAAATCGTCCACCGCCCGGATTTCGGGCGGTTTGCCGTCCACGAGAAACAGCGACCGGTAAGGAGAGTCCACCTGCGGGTCCGCGACCGCCCGGTAGGTAAACACGACGTCTTCCGCTTTCAGGGGTTGTCCGTCGTGCCATTTGACATCCGGCCGCAGCCGGATGACGTACGTGCGACCGCCGTCGCCGACGGTTACCTGCTGAGCCAATTCCGGTTGCAACGCACCTCCGGGACCTTCCGATTCGACGCTGTCGAACAGCGCGTGGCTGACGGCCAGGGACGAACGGTCCTCGGCGAAAATCGGATTGAGGGTCAGCGGTTCGGATGCGATGCCGACGGCGATCTCGGTCGGCGGGGGCGGCGGAGGACTGACGGGTTTGGCCACAGAACCGCAACCTGCCGTCCCGGCGGCGGTCGCCAGTGCGAGGGCGATCCACAGCCCTCGTTTCCCTGTCGGTTTTCGCAACATCCTACCGAACTCCTTTCCTGGTGCCCAAGAGGTGCGGTGGAAGATCGAACGGAGACTTCACAAATCGACCTTATCATAACAAAAAAGCCTTCCCTCGTGCACCCGGACGGGCGATTGTCGGAACCCGGATGGGGCGGGTATAATACAATGCGGAAGCTTTGCGAAGGAACGAGAAAGGAGTCGTCGACATGGTCTTGTCCGGAATTTTCTTCGTAATCATGGCCCTCTTTGCCCTGAAGGCCATGATCGGTGCCTTGTCAGAAAAAGGGTGGGGACGGTCCGGTTTTCTGTTTCTCTCCGTTCTGGGGTTGGCCTCGGCGGCCTTCATCAACTTTACGGCGGCTATGGGAGCAAAATAAAAAAGTGCTTGCACGGCCGGAGGGGAAAGGGAAAACCGCCGGGTTTCGGTTCCCGGCGGTTTTTTGTCTTTAGCAAGAGGAATGAAAGTCCGGATGCCGGACGAGAAACCCGCCTTCTTCGGAAAAGTCGATCACGAGTTTGTCTGTAAAGGCGGAGGCAAAGGCGTCGGCGACCACCGGAATTCCCGAGACGTCCACCACGGTGTCGCCTGCTCGCGACTCATCCAGAGTCAGCGTAAAGTTCGGTCCCCCTCACCCGGGGAGGACGATGACCCGCAGTTTATCCTCCGGCCTTCCCTCTTCCCGGAGAATGCGCCGGATCTGTTCTTGGGCCGTTTCCGTAATGATCAAAGCTCTCACCTCGCTTTTCACTCTGCCGACTATTATACCCCTGGGGGTGATAAAGGAAAAGGCGCGTCCCCTATGCCACCGGTGGCCCGCCGCATTGGATCGCAAAAAGCGAAGGGCCGGCACGGTGAGGAAATTTATGTAAATCCCGCATTGACACGCAAAAAAATGGTCGATTATAATGGTTCCAATGGACGGATGCATACCGGGATTGGTACGCCTCCTGTTCCTCGTGAAGCTCACGGGATGTCTGGCGGAGGGAGGGAATCAGGTGTCGGAGATTCGGGTCCGCAAGAACGAGTCCCTGGACAGTGCGCTGCGCCGGTTCAAGCGGGCGACGGCGAAGGACGGGATTTTGGCCGAACTGAAAAAGCGCAAGCATTACGAGAAGCCCAGCGTCGCCCGAAAGAAGAAGTCGGAAGCGGCCCGCAAGAAGCGTCGGAAATACTGATCGCAAACGGGAGGACAGTGAAGGGGGCTTGCGAACTTGAGTTTGCAGGACCGGCTCGCGGACGATCTCAAGCGGGCGATGAAAGCGCGCGACGCCTTTCGCGTGTCCGTGGTCCGCATGGTTCGAACGGCTGTTAAAAACGCCGAGATCGAAAAGCGGCGGCCGTTGACCGACGACGAGATCATCGGCGTGTTGCAGCGGGAACGCAAATTACGGCGCGAATCCCTCCAAGCGGCTCAACAGGCGGGGCGTACCGATCTGGCGGCCGAAGCGCAGCGGGAACTGGCGATTCTCGAAGAGTATTTGCCCGAGGAGCTCTCCGATGAGGAACTGCGCCGTATGGCTCAGGAAGCGATTCAGGAAGTCGGAGCTTCCGGCAAGTCGGACATGGGGAAAGTCATGGCCGTTTTGATGCCGAAGGTCCGGGGACGAGCGGACGGCAGTCGGGTGAGTGAATGGGTCCGTCAATTGTTGGAATCGTAGAACGGATGGCGAAAGCCCTGCACGCGGTGCAGGGCTTTTTTGGCGGGCGGGAGGGGGAGGGAGTGCGGGAAGCGAAATCTCCGCCGGAATGGTGGGAAGATACGTTGTGGTCGCGTTGGCCCCGCTGGCGGGTGATCGCCGGGGAACCGCCCGGCACGGCGGGCGAGATGATCGCCCGGGATGAAGTACTGGGAGTTTCGGTGGCCCGGGGTGGGCTTCCGGCCTTCCGGCTTTGGACCAACGCGCCGTGTCTCGTGGTCAGCCGCCGGGACCTCGCCGAGGGCCGCCGGAGAAACGGGCGGCCGGTCGAGGAAGTCTGGGGATGGCCCGTGCGGGTCCGATCCAGCGGGGGGACGGCGGTGCCCCACGGCCCGGGGGTATTGCAGTTTTCCGCCGTCGTTCCCCGGGCGGAGGGAGTTTCCATCGACCGAATGTACCGGACGCTGTGCGCCCCGATTCAATCGGCCCTCCGGCGTTTCGGTTGGGAAGCCCGGTTTGGACGCGTGCCGGGGGCCTTTTGCGACGGGGAACACAATTTGGTCGTTCTGGGAAAGAAGGTGGCGGGGACGTCCCAAAGCTGGAAGGGAGGCCTGGCTGTGGCGGGCTCCGGGAGAGCCGGATATGTTTTGGCCCACGGCACCCTCTGGGTCAGCATCGACCCCGAATGGGCCGCCCGGCTCATGAATCAATTTTACCGGCTCGTGCTGGGCACGGCCCCCGTGCGGGCGGATGCTTCGACGTGTCTGGCCCGCCTGCCGGGAGGGGAGGCGTTGGATCCCGCGGATGTGGCGGGGGCCGTATTAGAGGTGTTGCGCGAAGCCGGCGGGTGGGGAATTCGGGCGGAGCGGGGGGAGTTGACCGAAGAAGAACTCCGGCTCGGCCGGGAACGGGAAGGGGAGACCGATCCTCTTCGGGCGGCGGAGTCCGCAGGCGGATAAGGGCTGGGCCGGACCTTGCCGCGCCGGATCCCTGCCGCGGCGCTTCTCGGGGATTGCCCCGTATGCTATACTGGCGCCGGGAAGAGGAGGATGGACCATGGATTGGTGGAGCTGGGTGAGCCTGATTTTGCTGGGAGCGGGAATCGTGCTGTTCGCCTTGGAATTGGTGGTGTTCAGTTTCGGTATTCTCGGGACTCTCGGCATTCTCGCCGTGGGCGTCTCGGTGGTGACCGCCCTGGCGGGCGCCCGCTATGCCCTGGCTTCGCTGGGCGGCGGCGCCTTGCTGGTGGCCGCTGCGGCGGCGGTCCTGTTCCGGTATTACGGGAAACGCGGATTGTGGAACCGCCTCGTTCTCGGGGAGCGGCAGGATACCCGGGCCGGCTACACCCCGGCGCCCGACTACGCATACCTGTTGGGCCGAACCGGTTGGGCGGCGACGGCCCTCCGTCCCTCCGGCATTGGAGAATTCGGCGGAGAACGGGTCGACGTGGTCAGTGACGGCGAGTTCGTCGAACGGGGAGAAGCCATCGAGGTGGTGGCGGTGGAAGGGCGCCGCGTGGTGGTCCGGCCGGTCGCCGGATCTCCTTCCGGCGGGGAGGCGGTTCGTTGACCAGAATTTGAAAAAAGGGGTGTCGGTGGGCGTGGATACGGCCTTGATCAGCTTGATCTTGGTGGTGCTGGTGGTCGCGGTGTTCGCGGGAGTTTTGTTCACCTTTGTTCCGGTGATGTTGTGGATTTCCGCGTGGGCGGCGGGGGTAAGAGTCGGAATTTTCACATTGATAGGCATGCGCCTCCGCCGGGTGGTGCCGTCCAAGATCGTCAATCCCCTCATCAAGGCGACGAAAGCCGGTCTGAACCTCAGCACCAACCAGTTGGAAAGCCATTACCTGGCCGGCGGCAATGTTGACCGGGTGGTCAACGCCCTCATCGCCGCGGAGCGGGCGAACATCGCGCTTGGATTCGAGCGGGCTGCGGCCATCGATTTGGCGGGCCGGGACGTGCTGCAAGCGGTACAGATGAGCGTCAATCCACGGGTGATCGAGACTCCCATCGTCTCGGCGGTGGCCAAAGACGGGATCGAATTGAAGGTCAAGGCCAGGGTGACGGTCCGGGCCAACATCGATCGGCTGGTCGGGGGCGCCGGGGAAGAGACCATTCTCGCCCGGGTCGGAGAAGGGATCGTCACGACCATCGGTTCCGCCGACTCCCATAAGGACGTCCTGGAAAATCCGGACAAGATCTCGCGGACGGTACTGGACAAAGGGCTGGACGCCGGAACCGCCTTTGAAATTCTGTCCATCGACATTGCCGACGTCGACATCGGCAAAAATGTCGGGGCTCAGCTTCAAACCGATCAGGCGGAGGCGGATAAACGCATCGCCCAGGCCAAGGCGGAGGAACGCCGGGCCATGGCGGTGGCCAGGGAACAGGAAATGCGCGCGTTTGTGGAAGAGATGCGGGCAAAGGTGGTGGAGGCGGAGTCGGAGGTGCCCAAGGCGGTAGCCCAAGCTTTGCGGGAAGGCAAAATCGGGGTCATGGATTATATGCAGATGCAAAACATTATGGCGGACAGCCGGATGCGGGAAGCCATTTCCAAGATGCAGTCTCCCGATGAGCCGGTCGGGGGCGCCGGAGGGAGCGAGTCGCGATGACCGAGGAGCACCTTCCCCGGGACCAGTCGGCGTGGGAGTGGATTTTTGGAAAGGACGGTCAACCGGCCCCGCGCGAAGGATGGGATCCGGCGGAAGAAGGGGAGCCCTCCTCTGTGGAGCCGACGGCCTCCGACCCGTTCCCCGTAGAACCGGAGCGCCACGCTTCGCCGGTCCCCGCAAAGGAGAGAGAAGAAGCGGGTTTTTCGCGGAGGGCCTCCGAGTACCCCGGCCGCCGCGGTCTCTTCGATTGGCGACAAGGGATCATTCTCTCTGTTCTCCTGGAGCCGCCCAAGGCGCGCCGCTTCGGGCCTCTCGGATGGCGCCGGCGGTGACGGGCACGGCGACGGAGCACCGGTCTAGCGGGAGTTGGCGGCGCATACAGGTCTACAGAGGAGGGGTGACCTGTGCGCGCGCTGGCTCGCATCTGGAAAACCTGGGCGACGGAGGCCCTTCGCCTGCCGGAGGATGTGGTCTGGAATCGTCCGCGCCTGGAGTGGGTGCCGGGGGGACTGTTGCGGTTGGACAACCACGGCCGGATTGTGTCCTTCCGGGACGATGAACTCGTCATCGAGTTCGGCGACGCCCGGTTGAAGGTATCCGGTGCGGGTCTCGTGCTGGTGCGGTTATCGCCCGATGATTGCGTTGTCAAAGGGGATATCGCTCACCTCTCCTACCGGCCGGGGAGGGGAAGTGGGCGATGATCGAACGGTGGGTGCGGGGTTGGTTTTTGATCGAATTGATGCGGGTATCGGACGGCGGCGCTCTCGATCGGGCCGCCCGGATGGGGGCCGTCGTGGAACAGGTGCGCTGGACGGGGCCGGATTCGCTGATGTTGGTGACCGATTGGGCCGGCCTGCGGACGATCCGGAAGGTATACCGGGGGCAGAGGGTCGGCATGCGCATCCGGGGGGCGGGGGGATGGCCCCTCTGGGTGCGGTTTTTTCGGCGGCGGCCCCTTTGGACGGCGGGGCTGGTCCTGTTTGTCGCCGGTTTGTATCTGCTCAGCTCTTTGATTTGGTCGGTGGAGGTGGCGGGAGTCGAGCGGATCGACTCCCGGGAAGTGCTCGAGCGGGCCGAAGCCCTGGGCATTCGCCCCGGGGCCTGGCGTCCCGGCCGCGAGGAGATCGAGGTCTTGCAGGGGAAGTTGTTGCAGGCCCTGCCGGATGCCGGGTGGGTCGGAATTCACATGTCCGGCACCCGGGTGACGATCGAAGTAGTGGAACAGATCAAACCCAAAGAACTGGAAGAACCCGGAGACCCCCGGAATGTGGTGGCCGCCAAACGGGGTGTCGTGGAAACGGTGCTCGTCCGCCGGGGTGTCGCTCGGGTTCACCGGGGCCAGACCGTCGGGCCCGGGGATATTCTCGTCTCCGGGGTGATGCCCGACGGCCGCACCGTCCCCGCCGAAGGGACGGTGCTGGCCCACGTATGGTATACATCGGAGATCGCCGTACCGCTTAAGGGGCGGCAGTTGGGTCTGACCGGGGAGAAGCGGGCGAGGGAGTACCTGATCTTCGGCAAGTGGGCCGTTCCGATTTGGGGTCAGGCGCATATCCCCTTTGCCGAGTACGAAATACGAGAAGAGGACGTTCCGTTGAAAGCGGCGGGGCGCACCTGGCCGGTGGGATGGCGGCACGTGGAATATTGGGAGGCGTCCGGTCGGGAGTGGACCCTCGCGCGAGAGCAGGCGGTGGAGCGGGGACTGGCCGCCGTGCGGTCGGATCTGCTTGCCCGGGCGAAGCCGGGCGCGCGCGTGGCGGGGCAAAAGATTTTGCACCTGGAGTGGAAGAATGGTAATCTATATATGACTGTTTGGACAGATGTTCTCGAGGACATCGGCATGGCGCAACCCGTGGCGGGTCCGGGGCCTTCCCCACCGGCTCCCGGATTTCCGGATTAGGGAGTGGAGGTAGCGATTGACCAAACAGAACGCCTTGCGGAAGATCACGTTGCAGGACAATCGCGAAGCGGCGCTGTTGTTCGGCATTCACGATTCCCACCTCAAGCGCATTGAGGCCCAGTTTCCGGCAAAGATCGTCGCGCGGGGAGGAGATATCCTCATCAGCGGCGACTCCGAGGATGTCGAAACGCTGGAGCGTCTATTCTCCGTCCTGCTGCAGTTGGTTCGGCGGGGGCACGTGCTGACGGAACCGGATGTCGGTTATGCCATCGAAATGGCTCGGGGAGGCAAGCCGGAGTCCTTGCTCGACCTGTACGGAGAGCAGTTGGGGGTTACGGCCCGGGGCAAGACCATCCGGGCGAAAACCTTCGGCCAGCGGGCTTACGTCGAAGCCATTCGCCGGCACGACATCGTCTTCGCCATCGGTCCGGCGGGAACCGGCAAGACCTACCTGGCCGTCGTGATGGCGGTGCAGGCATTGCGGCAAAACGAGGTCAAACGCATCGTGTTGACGCGGCCCGCCGTGGAAGCCGGTGAAAGCTTGGGCTTTCTGCCGGGCGATTTACAGGAAAAGGTCGATCCGTACCTCAGACCGCTGTACGACGCCCTGTACGACGTGTTCGGGGCGGATCAGGTTCATAAGGCACTGGAACGGGGCATGATCGAGATTGCCCCTTTGGCATACATGCGGGGTCGCACGCTGGAAGATTCATTTGTGATCCTTGACGAGGCTCAAAACGCGACGGGCGAGCAGATGAAGATGTTCCTGACGCGTTTGGGCCTCGGGTCCAAGATGGTCATTACCGGGGATGTCACCCAGGTGGACCTGCCCAGGGGAAAACGTTCGGGGCTGAAAGAAGCCGCGGACATTCTGGCGGGCATCCGGGAAATCGCCTTTGTATACCTCACGGGAACGGACGTCGTTCGACATCCGCTGGTGCAAAAGATCATCTCCGCATATCAAGAGGCGGAAGATCGCGGGGACGGGCGGAGCGCGGGCGGAAAACGGGCTGCGCCGCCCGGACAACGGGGAGACTGATCCCGTATGGTTGGGTTGAAAACCAAGTGGCGCCGGGTGGCCGGCAATCCCGTCTGGGCCCGGAGCCCCGGGATCCGCATCCTCATTTACGTGTTGTTGGCCCTGGTTCTGTACGCCTTGTTTCTGGGAAACACTCTGCCCCAGAAATACGATTTTCAAGTGGGTTCTGTCAGCGACGTCGACATCAAGGCACCCACCGACGCGGTGGATACGCTGGCGACGCGGGAAAGGAAGGAGGAGGCGGCCGCCCGGGTTCCAAAGCAGTACACCGTGGATCCCTCCGTGGAAGATTCGGCCCTTCGGGATCTCAATCACCTGTTTTCGGCGGTTCAGGATTTGGCTGGGCAGACCGGCGTGCCGTTGCAGCAGCGGCTGGCCCAGTTGAAGTCGTCGGTGCCCCCCGGCCTCCAGATCGGGGACGAGGTGTTGCGGGGCCTGTTGAGCCTGCCTCCGGGCGAATTGGCGACGGTGCGCAATGAGACCAACCGCATGGTGGAGCAGTTTCTCGGCAAGGAATTCGGGCCCGAGGAACAGGCGGCTGCGCCGGCGGAAGTCGACCGGCAGTTGGTGGGTCTGGATCTATCCCGAACCGCCAGGGTGGTGATCCACAATCTGACCCTGGCCAGCCTGCGCCCCAACAAACTTTACGATGTCAAGCGGACGGAGGAGTTGCGGCAGCAGGCCCGGGACGCGGTACCGGACGTGTGGATCCGGAAGGGCGAGATCGTCGTGCACGCCGGGGAACGGATCACCCCCGAAACGCTGTCTCGGCTCAGGGATTTGAATCTCCTGGCGGAACAGCCGAACTACCGGCTGTACGTCGGTTTCGCCGGAGTGATCGCCGGCCTCGTCGCGCTGCTGGCTTTGTACATCGAGCGAGTGCAGCAGAAGATCAAAGAGAACAATCGCTTGCTCCTGGTCGTGGCCCTGATCATCGTCATCGTCGCCTTGGAGGTGAAGGTGGTCAGTTTATTGGCCCGGCAGTTCGACTTGGCCAGCCTCGGGTATTTTGTGCCCGTTGCCGTCGGGTCGATGCTGGTGACCATGCTGCTGGACTTGTCCCTGGCCATCTTCCTGTCGTTTCTGTTTTCATTCTTCGCGGCGTTCGGGTTCGACGATTCCTTCGCCGTCCAGTTCGTCAGCCTCGTCGGCGGTCTGGCGGGGGCCTTTGCCGTGTCGCGGGTGAAGCAGCGGCTCGTCATCGTGCAGGCGGGGTTCATCGTCGCCCTGGCGGACATGGCGGCCATCGCCGCGATGCGCGCTCTGTTCACCGGGTCGGAGCCGGGGCTGTACAGTCTGCTCCGGATGTTGCTTTTGGGTTTGGCCAACGGCATGTTTTCGGCCATTTTGACGACCGGGTTGTTGCCGTTTTTCGAGTCGGCCTTTGGATTGCTGACGCCGATGCGGCTGCTGGAGCTGTCGAATCCCAACCATCCGCTTTTGCGCAAACTTCTGTTGGAAGCCCCCGGCACTTATCATCATAGTTTAATCGTCGGAAATCTGGCCGAAGCCGCGGCGGAGGCCGTCGGAGCGGACCCGCTCTTGTGCCGGGTGGGGGCTTATTACCACGACGTGGGGAAAACCAAGCGGCCGGCCTTTTTTGTCGAGAATCAAATGAGCAAGGAGAATCCCCACGACAAAATCGCGCCGAGTCTCAGCCACCTGATCATCACCAGCCATGTCAAGGACGGGCTGGAATTGCAGGAGCAATACAAGTTGCCCAGTTCCATCCGGGACATTTGCGCCCAGCACCACGGGACCACGGTGCTTTGGTATTTTTACAATAAGGCCTTGGAGCAAGATAAAAGCGGAACCGTCAGCATCGACAGCTACCGCTATCCCGGTCCCAAGCCCCAGTCCAAGGAGGCCGCGATCGTCATGCTGTGCGACGCGGTAGAGGCGTCGGTTCGGGCGATGGCCCGGCCGACCCCCCAGCGGATCGAGGCGGTGGTCCGCAAAATCATCCGCGACCGGCTGCAGGACGGCCAGTTGGACGAGTCGCAACTGACGCTACGGGATCTGGACAAAGCGGCGGAGGCGTTTATGCAGACCCTCAGCGGCATCTACCATCCCCGGATCGAATATCCCGATCCGGCGAAGGTGCCGGCCAAGGCGACGGAGTCGTCCAAAGGAGGATCGTGAGGTGGAAGAACCTCTGGTGGTCTGGTGTGAACAGGAAATTCCTGTGCCCGGTCTTGAGCGCCCGGAGGAACTGGTCAGGCGGGTTCTCCTGGAGGCGGCGCTTCGGGAGGGAATTTCCGGAGCGGAGGTCTCGGTGGCGCTGGTGGACGACCTCCGGATTCGGGAATTGAACCGGCTTTACCGGGGAATCGACCGGCCGACCGACGTCCTTTCCTTTGCGATGCGGGAGGGAGAAGACGGTCCGGCTTTCGGAGAGGGCGGTCGGGAGTTGTTGGGGGACATCGTCATCAGTGTCGAGACCGCCCTTCGCCAGGCCCGGGAGTACGGTCACGGCCTGGAACGCGAGGTGGCGTTTCTCGCGGTGCACGGCTTTTTGCACTTGCTGGGGTACGACCACCGGACGCCGGAGGAGGAGGCTGTCATGTTCGCCCGTCAGGAAGCGGTTCTGGCGGCGGCGGGTCTGGCGAGGGGGAGCGACGGTGACGGGGCGTAGGCGCCTGGTGGACAGTTTCCGGTTTGCGGCCGACGGGGTGGTCCACGCCCTGCGGACCCAGCGCAATATGCGGATTCACTTTGTGATGGCGGCCGCTGCGCTCACGGCGGCGCTTTTTTTTCAACTGTCCAAAGTGGAATTGTTGCTGGTGTTCGTCTCGATTTCCTTTGTCATCGGCGCGGAGTTGTTTAACACCGCCGTCGAGGCGGTGGTGGACCTGGCGGCGCCCCAGTACCACCCTTTGGCACGGATCGCCAAGGATGCAGCCGCGGCGGCCGTACTTCTGTCGGCCGTCAACGCCCTGGTGGTCGGATATTTCGTCTTTTTCGACAAGATCGACTCCGGGATGTGGCGAACTCTTCAGGGGATGCGGCGCGAACCGGCGTACGTCACCTTTGTCGCCCTCGGGTTGGTGATGGCCGCCGGATTCGCCGGCAAGGCGAAGAGCCGGGCCCGAAATTATTTTCAAGGCGGGATGCCGAGCATTCACACGGCGGTGGCCTTTTGCCTGGCTACGGCAGCCGGATTCCTCAGCCGGAGCGGCACCGCGGCGCTCCTGGAGTTTCTGATCGCCGCCCTGGTGGCCCAAAGTCGAATCGAAGGGGGCATCCACACCGTGCCGGAGGTGCTGGGCGGCGCGGCTTTGGGAATGGCCGTGGCGGTTGTGGTGTTTTCCCTCTTTCCGGTGTCCTGAAGGGGGTCTCCTCGACCGGGAGAGGTGAACGGGTTAGACTACGGAAAGGAGGTGGAGCCGGTGGCGGAAAACGGGTATAAATCGGGGTTTGTCGCGATCGTCGGCCGGCCGAACGTGGGGAAGTCGACCCTCCTCAACCACCTGCTCGGCACGAAAATCGCCATCATGTCCGACAAACCGCAGACCACCCGCAACCGGATTCGGGGTGTGCTGACCCGCGAGCAGGGGCAGGTGGTGTTTCTCGATACGCCGGGTGTACACCGGCCGAGGCACCGTTTGGGGGACTACATGACGAAGGTGGCGCTGGCGACGCTTCAAGAGGTGGACTTGATCCTGTTTGTGATCGACGTCACCTCCACCTTTGGACCGGATGAACAGGTGATCCTCGATCACCTCAGCGGCACCGAAACGCCGGTGTTTCTCATCATCAACAAGGTGGACCTGGTGGAGCCGGAAACCGTGCTTCCGCTGATCGAACGCCACAAAGACCGGCATCCCTTTGCCGAGATCATCCCGGTTTCGGCGGTGAAAGGCACGAACCTCGACCGGTTGGAGGAACAGATTTTTCGTTATCTGCCGGAGGGACCCCAATACTATCCGCCCGATCAGGTGACCGATCACCCCGAATCCTTTATCATCTCCGAACTGATCAGGGAAAAAGTCCTGCACCTCACCCGGGAGGAGGTCCCCCATTCTGTGGCCGTAGTGGTGGAGGAGACAGAGCAGCGGGAAAACGGCGTCTTGTACGTTCGGGCGGTGATCTTTACCGAAAAGGAATCGCAAAAGGCCATCCTCATCGGAAAGGGAGGAGGCATGTTGAAACAGGTGGGCCAGCTGGCGCGCCGGGAAATGGAAGCCTTGCTGGGAACCCGAATCTATCTGGACTTGTGGGTGAAGGTCAAAAAGGACTGGCGAAACCGGGAGGCCCTCCTGCGCAGTCTCGGATACCGGGACAATTGAAAGTGGTAAGGATTCTCTCGTATAGCCCCGGCGCCGCGGGAGACGCTAACGATACCCAGAATCCCACAAGTGAGAGTGATGGATTGTGCGGGAATTTTCCTGGCGGTGCTTCCTCAATACCGGCTCGATCGACGCCTATTTGCTCTATAAGCAATTTCAGTCCGCGATTCAATCCGCGACGGATCGGGAGGGACGGCGGACGGATCCTCCGCCAGGGGAAGGGGAAACGGGGTCGAAGGAATGAAGCGGAGCGTGGAAGGAATTGTCCTGCGGGGCACCGACTACGGGGAGACCCACCGGGTGGTCACGCTGTTGACGGCGGAATTCGGCAAGATCGGAGCGATGGCGCGGGGGGCCAACCGGCCCCAGAGCCGCCTGCGGGCTCTGGTCCGGCCCCCCGTTCGGGCGCGGTTCCTGCTGTCGTACACAGGGCGCGGCATGGGCATCCTCTCCCAAGGGGAATTGATCGACGGATACCGGGCGATTCGGGAAGATTTGTGGAAATACGCCTACTCCGGGTATGCCTTGGAGTTGGTGGATCGCTTCACCGAAGAGGCCGTGCCCTCTTCGGGTTTGTTTCATTTTGTCGCGCATTGGTTGGAGCAGTTGGCCGCCGGCAAGGACCCGGAGGTGTTGACCGTCCTGTTGGAGTTGCGGGTGTGCCACTGGGCCGGTGTGCGTCCGGTTCTGGACCGGTGTGCCGGTTGCGGCGAGGCGCTGTCCGAATCGCCGGTGTTCGACATCGCCGGCGGAGGGCCTCTTTGCCGCCGGTGCGCCCGGGAGCGGCCGGGGGTGGCGATCGGTTCCGGAGTCCCGTCTCTGTTGCGGTTGCTGCAAGAGGTGCCGGTGGATCGGATCGGGGACATCCGGGTCCGCCCGGAGACCAAGCGACAGATGTCCGACCTGCTGGCGGCCTATTTGGAGCATCATACGGGTGTGCGCCTGCGGGGCCGGGAATACATACGGAAACTGGAACAGTACGGCCGGCCGACTTGACGCCGGCCGGTCGATTTGATACCATCGTGGGCGGAATTGGATAGGCGGAGCGATGAAGGGTCAATAGTACTCGGGGGCACTTCCTTTCAGCGAGCCGGGGAAGGTGGGAGCCCGGCGGAAGTCCCGGGGAAACGGCAGCCCGGAGCCCCACGGCGGAAAAGGGGGCCGGCGCGGCGGGCGTCCGGCCAAGTAGGGTGGAACCGCGGGAGGATCGGCCTCTCGTCCCTAATGCGGACGGGAGGCTTTTTCGTTGGGACAATCGGAGGCGAAGGAGGAGACGGCATGACCTTTCAGGACATCATCCTGCGCCTGCAACACTTCTGGTCGGAGCAGGGCTGTGTGTTGGCCCAGCCTTACGACGTGGAGAAGGGCGCAGGCACGATGAATCCCATGACCTTTTTGCGGGTGCTCGGCCCTCGACCGTGGCGGGTGGCTTATGTCGAACCTTCCCGGAGACCGGCGGACGGGCGGTACGGAGAGAACCCGAACCGGTTGTATCAGCATCATCAATACCAGGTGATTTTAAAGCCGTCTCCGGACGACGTGATCGACGTCTATTTGGAGAGCCTCCGGCGATTGGGGATCGACCCGGCGGAACACGACATCCGGTTTGTCGAGGACAACTGGGAGTCTCCCACTCTCGGGGCCTGGGGCCTCGGGTGGGAGGTATGGCTCGACGGGATGGAGATCACCCAATTTACGTATTTTCAACAGGTCGGAGGCCTGGACGTCCATCCGGTGGCGGTGGAGATCACTTACGGTCTGGAGCGACTCGCTTCCTACATTCAGCAGTGCGACAATGTATTCGATCTGGTCTGGGTAGACGGGGTCACGTACCGGGACGTGTTCGGTCGGGCGGAATATGAACATTCCAAGTACAGTTTTGAGGTGTCCGACGCGGATCAACTGTTCCGGTGGTTTGCCGATTATGAACGGGAAGCCCGCCGGGCCCTCGAACAAGGGCTGGTCTTGCCCGCATACGATTATGTGCTGAAATGTTCCCATACATTCAATTTACTGGAAGCCCGAGGGGCGATCAGTGTGTCTGAACGGACGGCGTTTATCGGAAGGGTCCGGCAGTTGGCGCGTCTGTGCGCGGAAGCTTACGCGAACGAGGGAGGAGATCGGGAGTGACTGCTTCGTTCCTGCTGGAAATCGGAATGGAAGAGTTGCCCGCCCGGTTTGTTTCCCCGGCTCTCGATCAATTAAAACAGCGTGTGGAGGCCTGGCTGGAGGAGCAGCGGCTGGAACACGGAGAGGTCCGCGTTTTCGGGACGCCGCGCCGGTTGGCCGTCCGCGCGGCGCGGTTGAGCGGGCGTCAGGAGGACCGGGAGGTAGAGGTGCGCGGCCCTTCTCTCCAAGCGGCGAAGGATCCCGGGGGAAACTGGACGCGGGCCGCGGAAGGATTCGCCCGTTCTCAAGGGGTCCGGCTGGAGGATCTGGTGGAGCGGGATACGCCCCAGGGGAGGTACGTATTCGCCCGGAAACACATTCCCGGAGCGGATACGGTGGACCTTCTCACAACTTACCTTCCGGCCCTGATTCAGAGTCTGACGTTTCCCAAGACGATGCGCTGGGGTGACCGGGAGGTCCGGTTTGCCCGCCCGGTGCGCTGGATTGTGGCGCTTTACGGAGATCGGGTGATCGACTTCGAATGGGCGGGAGTGCGGAGCGGCGCCCGCACTTACGGACACCGGGCTTTGCATCCGGATCCCGTCGTTCTTCCGGACGCCGACGCCTACGAGGAAGTCCTCGAGCGGGCCTTCGTTCTTGTCGACGTCGATCGAAGGCGCAGGGAGATCGAAGAACAGGTGAAGAGGGAAGCCGCTTCCCTGGGCGGGCGGGCGGTCGTCGACGAAGCGCTCCTGGAGGAGGTGGTTCATCTCGTGGAATGGCCGACCGCCTTTGCCGGACGGTTTGATCCGGCCTTCCTCGAGGTGCCGCCGGAAGCGATCATGCTGACCATGAAGGAGCACCAGCGTTATTTTCCGGTGGTGCGGGACGACGGTTCCCTCGTGCCGGGGTTCGTAGGGGTCCGCAACGGAGGTTCTCGCGGCCTTGAGGCGGTCCGGGCGGGGAACGAAAAGGTGCTGCGGGCGAGGTTGGCGGACGCGAAGTTCTTCTACGACGAGGACCGGAAAATCCGTCCTGAAGAACATATGGAAAAGCTGAAGCAGGTGGTATTCCAGGAAGGGGCGGGATCCCTGTTCGATAAGACCGCCCGGGTGCGGCGGACGGCCCGGGCCCTGGCGCGCCGGGTGGCTCTGCCGGCGGGCGAGATGGAAGTGTTGGAACGGGCCGGAGCGATTCTCAAATTCGATCTGGCGACCCATATGGTTTACGAATTTCCGGAACTCGAGGGGATCATGGGCCGGTATTACGCCCTGGCAGCGGGGGAAACCCGCGAAGTGGCGGAGGCGATCGATCAGCACCACCGCCCCCGCTGGGCGGGGGACGCGCCGCCCTCCGGACGGGCGGCCGCCCTGTTGGCGGCGGCGGACAAGGCGGACACGCTGTGCGCGTCGTACCTTTCCGGCATCCGGCCCACCGGATCGGAGGATCCTTATGCCCTGAGGCGTCACGCTCTGGGTTTGCTGCAGATTTTGCGGGTTCACGAATTCCCCCTGGCGATCCGGGACGTCCTGGATGAAGCGGAACGGGAGCTGGCCGCGGACGGCGTGGTCGCCGGCGGCAGTTGGAGGGCCGAACTGGAAGCCTTTATCGCGGGACGTTTTCGGACCTGGCTGTTGGAGGAAGGATACCGCTACGACGTGGTGGATGCGGTGTTGCACCGGAGCGGCGATTCCGTAGCCGCGCTCGTCCGGCGAGTCCGGTTCTATCATGAATTGGCGGAAACGGGCGCGCAAGATCTCCGCGAAACGGCGGAGGCCGCCAAGCGGGTGCACAACTTGGCCAAAAAAGGGGAGGGTTTGGAAGGTCCCCCTATTCCCGAGCGGTTTGAGGACCGGGCGGAGAGCGAGTTGTTCCAGGCGGCCGAGCGTGCGGAAAGGCGTCTCGCGGAGGCGTCGGCGACGGCGGATGATGCGGGGGCTCTGAAGGCGCTGCGGGAATTGAGCGGAGCCGTGCACCCGTTTTTGGACCGGGTTACGGTGCTGGCGGAAGACCCCGAAATCCGGGAGAACCGGTTGAGGTTGCTGCGACGGGTGGCCGCGCTGTATGACTCGGTGATCGATTGGCGCGCCGTCGTCACCGTCTGATATGGACTTTCACCGGCCCATTTGGGCGGCGTCAGCCCCTCTCTTGCAGGCGGAGAGGGGCTGAATTAGTATATACTAATAGAGAGATGGAGCTCAAACAGTATAACACATTTTCGCCGCATGACCGGCCAATTTTGCCACAGGGGCGGTGAACGACGATCGAACTCACCAAGCGTCAGGAGAAGATTTTGGAAATCGTTCGCCGAGAGGGTCCGATCACCGGCGAACAAATCGCCGAGCGCCTTCACTTGACCCGCGCGACCTTGCGGCCGGATCTGGCGATTTTGACGATGGCGGGGTATCTGGAGGCGCGCCCGAGGGTCGGCTATTTTTACGTCGGCCACAAAATGGGCGAGGTGATCGGGGACCGGCTTCGAAAGATGTTGGTGAAGGATTATAAGGCCGTCCCCGTGGTCATCGGGGAGTCCATGTCGGTTTACGACGCCATCGTCACGATGTTTTTGGAGGATGTGGGCACTTTGGCCGTCGTCAAGGATCAGGGGATTCTGGTCGGCGTGGTCTCCCGGAAGGATCTGCTGAAGGTGGCCATCGGCGCCCAGAACCCCCGGGAGGTGCCGGTCGGTTTGGCGATGACCCGGATGCCCAACATCATCACCACCACCCCTGAGGAAAACGTGTACGAGGCGGCGAAAAAGCTGATCGATTATCAGATCGATTCGCTTCCGGTGGTGCGCCCAGTGGATCCCGGTGCGAAGCAATTCGAGGTCATCGGCCGCTTCACCAAAACGACGATCACCCGCATCTTTGTCGAGCTCGGATCAAACCGGGACCTTTGAAGGGAGGATGTCGCCGCTGATGAGGCGCGGGATTGTGTATGTAGTATCCGACTCGGTCGGAGAGACGGCGGAATTCGTAGTGCGGGCGGCGGCTAGCCAGTTCGACGGCGGCCGGGTGGAGGTCCACCGGATTTCCTTTGTGGACGACGCGGCGGTCTTGCAAGACATCGTTCAGTCGGCCCGGGAAGATGGGGCGCTGATCGCTTTCACGTTGATCCTGCCGGAATTGCGCCGGGAGATGACCCGTCTGGCCGACGAAAACGGAGTGATCGCCGTCGACATCATGGGGCCGATGCTGGAAGCTTTCAGCCGTGCGTTCGGAATGCCGCCCAAACTGCGTCCCGGCTTGGTTCACCAGCTCGACGAGGAGTATTTTCGGCGAGTGGAGGCGGTGGAGTTCGCCGTCAAGTACGACGACGGGCGGGATCCGAAAGGCTTGCTCCGGGCGGACGTGATTTTGATCGGCGTCTCCCGTACGTCGAAGACGCCCTTGAGCATGTATTTGGCCCATCGCCGCTTGAAGGTCGCCAATGTGCCCCTTGTTCCGGAGGTGGAGCCGCCGGAGGAGTTGTTCACTTTGCCCCCGCGCAAGATCATCGGCCTGATGATCGATCCGGAGGAACTGAACAAGATCCGGACCGAACGATTGCGGTCCTTGGGACTGACGGCCCAGGCGAATTACGCCAACTTGGAGCGGATTCTGGCGGAATTGGAGTATGCGGAGGGCATTATGAAAAAAATCGGATGTCCGGTGATCGATGTGAGCAACAAAGCAGTGGAGGAGACGGCGAGCATCGTCCTCGACATTCTAAAGCGGGGAGGGACCCGGGTATGACGGAAAACCGGTACATTTACGCGTTCGACGAGGGAAGGGGCGATATGCGGGATCTGCTCGGGGGCAAAGGCGCGGGTTTGGCGGAGATGACGCGGGCCGGATTTCCGGTACCGGAGGGATTTACCATTACCACCCGCGCCTGCCGGGCCTATTTTTCGGCAGGAGCCTCGTGGCCGGAGGGTCTGTTGGATCAACTGTCTGAAGCTTTGGGCCGGCTGGAGGAAAAGACGGGGCTCCGGTTGGGCGATCCTTCGCGCCCCCTCCTCGTTTCTGTGCGCTCGGGAGCGGTGTTTTCGATGCCCGGGATGATGGATACCATTTTGAACCTTGGATTGAACGACGTGACGGTGGAGGGGCTGGCCCGTCTGACGGGCCAGGACCGCTTCGCCTGGGATTGCTACCGCCGCTTGATTCAGATGTACGGGGATGTGGTGCTCGGCGTGCCCCATCACGCCTTTGAGCGGGTGATCGAGGAGCAAAAGCGGAAGCGGGGCGTGCGGCTCGACACGGAGTTGACGGCGGACGATTGGCGGGCGGTGACGGAGGCGTTCAAGGATTTGGTGCTCGCGAAGACGAAGCGGCCCTTTCCTCAGGATCCCCGCGAGCAGTTGGAAGGAGCGGTGCGGGCGGTCTTCGAATCGTGGAATAACCAGCGCGCCGTCGTGTACCGCAGAATCCACAACATCCCCGAGGACTTGGGCACGGCGGTCAACGTTCAGCGGATGGTGTTCGGCAACCTAGGGGAAGATTCCGGGACCGGCGTGGTGTTTACCCGCAATCCGTCCACCGGCGAGAAGGTCCTGTACGGGGAGTTTTTGGTCAACGCCCAGGGCGAGGACGTCGTAGCCGGGATCCGGACTCCTTCTCCCATCTCCGCCCTCCGTGAGGTCATGCCGGAGGTGTATGACCAGTTGGCCGGGGTCGCCCGCAAACTGGAAGAACATTACCGCGACATGCAGGACATCGAATTCACGGTGGAACGGGGGAAGTTGTTCATCCTGCAGACGCGGGCTGCGAAGAGGACGGCCCAGGCTGCGGTCAAAGTCGCGGCGGATTTGGTCAAAGAGGGGAAAATCGACCGGAAGGAGGCGGTCCGGCGGATCTCGCCCGACAGCCTGCAGCAGTTGCTCCACCGGCGGATCGATTCTTCGGCGGAGTTGGACCTCCTCGCGAAGGGGCTGCCGGCTTCTCCGGGGGCGGCATCGGGCAAGGTGGTCTTCGACGCCGACGAAGCCGACCGGCTGGGATCCGGAGGAGAGGCCGTCATCCTCGTCCGGCCGGAGACGACGCCGGAAGACATCCACGGAATCGTCGCCGCCCAGGGGGTATTGACTTCCCGGGGCGGGATGACCAGCCATGCGGCGGTGGTGGCCCGCGGGATGGGCAAGCCCTGTGTGTGCGGGTGCGAGAGCATTCGCATTGATTTGCAGAAAAAGGAGTTTGTGACAGAAGGGGGCCGGGTGGTACGGGAAGGAGATGTGATCTCCATCGACGGAGCCACCGGGCGGGTGTATGCGGGGGCGGTTCCCCTGGTGGATCCGGAGCTGTCTCCTGAATTCCGGGAACTCTTGCAATGGGCGGACGAGATGCGGCGGCTCCGGGTTTTGGCCAACGCCGACAATCCGGAGGACGCGGCGAAAGCCCGGTCGTTCGGCGCAGAGGGCATCGGCCTGTGCCGAACGGAACACATGTTTCTCGGACCGGAGCGGGTGCCTGTCGTGCGGCGGATGATCCTGGCCGAGGACGGGGAGGAGCGGCGGAAGGCGCTGGAGGAACTGTTGCCCCTGCAGCGGGAGGATTTTCGCGGTATTCTCAAGGCGATGGAAGGACTGCCGGTGACCGTGCGGCTCCTGGACCCCCCGCTTCACGAATTCTTACCCAATCCCGAGGAGCTGGTGGTGGAAGTCACCCTGTTGCGGGAGCGCGGAGCGGACCCGCAGCAACTCCGGGAAAAGGAAACGATGTTGCGCAAGGTCCGGGCTCTGTACGAGGCCAATCCGATGCTCGGGCATCGTGGGTGCCGCCTGGGGATTACGTTTCCGGAGATTTATCGAATGCAGGTGCGGGCGCTGTATGAGGCGGCCGCACAACTGGTCCGGGAGGGCGTGGACGCCCGGCCCGAGGTGATGATCCCCCTGGTGGGCCACCGCAAAGAGCTGGAGATCCTCCGGCGGCTGGTGGAAGAAGAAGCCCGGAAAGTGCTGGAGGCGTTCGGGGTGGAACTTCCGGTCCGGGTCGGCACGATGATCGAAGTCCCCCGGGCGGCGCTGACTGCCGAAGAGATCGCGCGGGAAGCGGACTTTTTCTCCTTCGGCACCAACGATCTCACCCAGATGACTTTCGGGTTCAGTCGGGATGACGCCGAAGGAAAATTTCTCCATCACTACGTACAGGGGGGTGTCCTGGAAGCGGATCCCTTTGTCACCCTCGACGAAGGCGGCGTCGGCCGGCTGATCCGGTGGGCCGTGGAAGAGGGGCGGAGGGTGCGGCCATCCCTGAAAATCGGGATTTGTGGAGAACACGGAGGCGACCCCCGATCGATCGCTTTTTGTCACGAACAGGGGCTCGACTATGTCAGTTGTTCTCCGTACCGGGTCCCCGTGGCCCGGCTGGCGGCCGCCCAGGCGGTCCGGGAGTGACCGGACCGCCCGCCGGGAAGAAAAAGGCGGCCGGCGCGGGTCGCCGGCCGGCTTCCGGTAGGGCGCGAGGCGCGCGGGCCGCAGGAGAGATCCGGGACGCTCCAGAGGCCGCTGGAGCAGGATTTTGGCAACGTCTGTAGAATACTTTAACTACCGTTGCGAGGCGTTCAACGGTAGTGAGTTTTTGCAGGAATTTGTCGAGATCTGTCGAATTAACCTGATGTTTGAGGTCGCTCGCGTGAAGGGGGGACACCGTGGCCAGGCGCATCCCCGAGGATCTCGTTGAACGGGTTCGGCAGAGCGCGGACATCGTCGATCTTGTGAGCGAATATGTTCAATTGAAGAGGGTTGGGCGCTCGTACGTGGGCCTGTGTCCGTTTCATCCGGAACGCACGCCGTCTTTCACCGTGTCGCGGGAAAAACAACTGTTCCATTGCTTTGGCTGCAAAGCCGGCGGAACGGTCATCCACTTCGTGATGGAGATGGAGCGCCTGTCTTTCGCCGAGGCGGTCCGAAAGCTGGCCGCGCGGGCGGGCATCGATCTGCCCGACCCCGAGGAGGAAGGGGAAGAGTCCGGTTGGCGGAGCCGGGCATTGCGGGCTTACGAGCTGGCGGCCAAGTGGTACCAGCACCTCTTGCTGAACACTCCGTACGGCCGGCCGGGGACGGACTATCTGCAACGGAGGAACATCGGCACCGCCACAGCCCAGTCGTTTCAATTGGGACTCGCCCCCGCCCAAGGAGATGCCCTCCTGAGTTTTCTCGAGCGCCGCGGATACGACCGCCCTTTTCTCCTGGAGGCGGGTCTGGCGGCGGGCGGGGAAGACCGGGGTTATTTCGACCGGTTCCGGCGCCGTCTGATGTTCCCCATATGGGACGGACAAGGCCGCGTCATTGCTTTCGGCGGGCGCATCATCGGCGACGGGGAGCCGAAGTATCTCAATTCCCCGGAGACTCCGCTGTTTCATAAAGGCCGGCACCTGTATCCCTGGCACCGGGCCCGGACGGCGATCCGCCGCGCCCGACGGGCGCTCTTGCTCGAGGGGTACATGGATGTGGTCGCGATGCACCAGGCCGGCTTCACCGAGGCCGTCGCGTCGCTGGGAACGGGTCTGACCGCCGAGCAGGCCGCCCTCCTCAAGCGTGCTACCGACGATGTCGTGGTGGTCTACGACGGCGACGAAGCGGGCAGCCGCGCGGCCCTGAGGGCCGCGGAAGTGCTCCGATCGGCAGGACTGCAAGTGCGCATCGCCCGCCTGCCCGCGGGGCGGGATCCGGACGACCTCCTGCGGGAACGCGGTCCCCAGGCGATCGAGCGCATCTTGGCCGAAGAGACGATGGGCGTCACGGCTTACCGCTTGGCTCTGGCGCGGGACAAGGCTGCGCTGGTGCGGCCGGAAGACCGCGCCGCCTTTCTGCGGCAAGCCCTTGAAGTACTGGCCGAAGGGGAGTCTGCAGTGGAGGTCGAAACCCTGCTAAAGAACTTGGCGGAGGAGTTTCACATCTCCCTTGAAGCCCTTCGGCACGATCTATACGAAATACGGCGAAAGAAAGCGGATTCAAGGGATAAGCGCGAAAACAAGTGGAATACTAATATAGATCCCGTGACGTCGTCCTTGACAAGGCAAACGCCGCCGCACATCGCGGCCGAACGCCAAATGCTCATCTCTATGTTACTCGATGTGGGGGCCGCCAGACAAGTTGAAGAAGTGGTGGCCGACGAATTTTGTGTGGAAGAACACGGCGTTCTGGCCGCTCATCTATACCGCTATTACGGCGAAGGCGGCGCGGCGGACCCCGCGCGCTTTCTGGAAACGGTAGACGACCCTGCAGTCCGGGCGACGGTGACTTCCCTATTGATGGAACACGACCGCCGGCAGGAGGAAGGCCGGGACGGTTGGGATTTGGATACTTGCTTTGCCACGTGGAAGCTGGCCAAGCTGGAAAGCCGGCGTAACGAGGTGCAGGCCCGGTACGACGAGGCCGCCCGGTCGGGCGACGTCGAAGCGATGTACCGTTTGCACGAGGAATTGAAAAGCCTCCGGGAGGCGATCGACGAGTTGAAAAACCGGCAAAAGCACCGCTTACTGGACGTCCGGACGGAAGGAGGGATTCGTCGATGAAGAAAAACGCCGAGGAACCGAGAGACCAGCAGCCGGAGGAATCGCTGGAGCAGGTGAAACAGCAACTCGTGGCGTCGGGCCGGAAGCGCGGCGCCTTGACGTACAACGAGATCATGGATAAACTGGCGCCCTTCGAACAAGATCCGGACCAGATCGACGAGTTTTTTGATTACCTGACCGAACAGGGGATTGAAGTGCTCAACGAGGCGGAGGATGTCGTGCTGGAAGACGAGGCCGAGCCGATCCCGGTCGAGGATCGGGAGGACTACGATTTTGAAGATTTAAGCGTTCCTCCCGGTGTGAAGATCAACGACCCCGTCCGCATGTATCTGAAGGAGATCGGACGGGTGCCCCTCCTCTCCGCCGAAGAGGAAATCGAGTTGGCGAAGCGGATCGAGCAGGGAGACGAGGAGGCGAAGACCCGGCTGACGGAAGCCAATCTGCGATTGGTGGTGAGCATCGCCAAACGGTACGTCGGCCGCGGGATGCTCTTTCTCGACCTGATCCAGGAAGGAAACCTCGGGCTGATCAAGGCGGTGGAGAAGTTCGACTACCGCAAGGGCTATAAATTCAGCACCTATGCCACCTGGTGGATCCGCCAGGCGATTACCCGGGCCATCGCGGATCAGGCCCGGACGATCCGGATTCCCGTGCACATGGTGGAGACCATTAACAAATTGATCCGGGTGTCCCGGCAATTGCTGCAGGAACTCGGACGGGATCCCACTCCCGAGGAAATCGCCCGGGAGATGGACATGAGCCCCGAAAAGGTCCGGGAAATCATGAAAATCGCTCAGGAGCCGGTATCCCTGGAAACTCCGATCGGGGAAGAAGACGACTCCCATCTCGGCGACTTCATTCCGGACGACGACGCGCTGGCGCCGGCGGATGCCGCAGCATACGAGCTTTTGAAAGAGCAATTGGAGGATGTCTTGGATACCTTGACGGAGCGGGAAGAAAATGTCTTGCGCCTGCGGTTCGGTTTGGACGACGGGCGGACCCGGACCTTGGAGGAAGTGGGCAAAGTCTTCGGGGTAACGCGAGAGCGCATCCGGCAGATCGAGGCCAAGGCGTTGCGCAAGCTCCGCCATCCCAGCCGGAGCAAACGCCTTAAAGATTTTCTCGAATAACGGCGATTACAGGGGCAGGAGGCGGTATCCCGGGAAGGGAACCGCCTCCGCCCCGTTTTTTTGCAGTTTTCGAGAACGGGAAAAGAAAATTTTTCTTGCATCAGATGCCGTCAAAATTGTATAATAGTTGCGCGACGAACGAACGCTCAGTCGGAAATCGGAGGGATATCGAGGATGGATTTCGAACTGACGACGGAGCAGAAGATGATCCGGGATTTGGCCAGGGAGTTCGCAGAGGGCGAAGTGGCCCCGAAAGCGGCAGAAGTGGACCGGACCGGCCGATTTCCGATCGAAACCTTCGAAAAAATGGGCAAGATCGGTTTGTTGGGAATTCCTTTTCCGGAGGAGTACGGCGGAGCGGGAGGCGACACCGTCAGCTATGCCCTGGCGGTGGAGGAGATCGGAAGGGCTTGCGGCAGCACCGGCCTCAGCTACGCCGCCCACGTTTCCCTCGGAAGTTATCCCATTTACGCCTTTGGGACGGAACAACAAAAAAGAGAATATCTTGTTCCCCTGGCCCGGGGAGAGGCCCTTGGAGGATTTGGATTGACGGAGCCCGGCGCCGGGTCCGACGCCTCCGGAACTCGGACGTCGGCAGTATTGGAAGGGGGGATATGGCGCCTCAACGGATCGAAATGTTTCATCACCAACGCCGGGTACGCCCGGACCGTAGTGGTGACGGCGGTGACCGACCGGTCCAAGGGTTCCCGGGGAATCAGCGCCTTCATCGTCCCCACCTCCACGCCCGGATTTCGGGTTACGGCCACATATGATAAATTGGGGCTACGGGGTTCCAACACCGTGGAGTTTGTCCTGGAAGACGTCCGGATCCCGGAGGATCACCTCCTCGGGGCGGTCAACGAGGGATACAAACAATTTCTCATCACCCTCGACGGAGGGCGGATCAGCATCGGGGCCCTGTCGGTGGGCATCGCCCGTGCGGCATTCGAGGCGGCGCTGGCCTACGCCAAGCAGCGGGTTCAGTTTGGTCAATCCATTTCCCGGTTTCAGGCGATTCAGTTCAAATTGGCCGACATGGCGATGCACATCGAGCTGGCCCGGACGATGGTTCTCAAGGCGGCCTGGTTGAAAGATCGGGGCCGGCCCTTTAAGAAAGAGGCGGCCATGGCTAAGCTGTTCGCCTCTGAAATGTGCATGCGGACCTGTGAACAGGCGATCCAGATCCACGGGGGTTACGGGTACATGAAAGATTTTCCCGTCGAGCGGTATTTTCGCGACGCCAAACTCATGGAGATCGGGGAAGGAACCTCCGAGATCCAAAGATTGGTGATCGCCCGGGAAATCGGCTGCTGAAGGCTGCCCGAGGGAGGGGCGGGAGCTTCTCCCTCTGGTCATATCAGACTTTCTAGATAGGAGGCGGATTTCGATGAACGGAGAAACCCGTCCAAAATTAGTCCAAGAAAGTCGAAAAATTCCACCGCCTGAAGGGTATGTGGCGAAGTCGTACGTCCGCGGCCGGGAGGCGTACGAACGGATGTACCGGGAATCGGTGGAACGGCCGGAGGCGTTCTGGGCCGGGGTCGCTTCGGAATTGGAGTGGATGCGGCCTTGGGAGTCGGTGATGGAGGGCGATTTTCCCGATTTCTCGTTTTTCCGCGGCGGACGGTTGAACGTCTGCGCCAACTGTGTGGACCGCCATGCCCTGGGTCCCCGGAGGAATAAGGTTGCAATTTTCTGGGAAGGAGAAAACGGGGATCGCGAGGTTTATACGTATCTTCAGTTACACCGAGAAGTTCAAAAATTCGCTAATGTACTGAAGAAACTGGGGATCCAAAAGGGGGACGTGGTCAGTGTCTATATGCAGAACCTCCCCCAGACGTTCATCGCCCTTCTGGCCTGTTTGCGGATCGGGGCGGTGTACAACACGGTGTTCGCCGGATTCTCCCCCGAGGCGTTGCGGGAGCGGATCGTCGACTCCAAGGCGAAACTGGTGGTGTGCGCCGATGTGAGCTTTCGGCGGGGGCGGACGGTTCCCTTGAAGGAGAACGTCGACCGGGCGCTGGAGGGGGTGGACACGGTCCGGGCGGTGGTGGTGTACCGCCGGGGAGGCGTGGAAATCCCGATGGTCGAAGGCCGGGATTACGATTGGGACCATTTGATGCGGGAGGCCTCCCCCGATTGCCCGCCGGAACCCATGGAAGCCAACGAACCCGGTTTGTTGATCTACACCAGCGGAACCAGCGGGCGGCCCAAGGGGATTGTCCACGCCGGCGGCGGATTTTTGGTCGGAACTTACGCCTATACGAAGTACCAACTGGACCTGCGGGACGAGGATGTCTATTGGAACACCGCCGACATCGGTTGGTTGACCGCCCACATTTTCGTCCTGGTCGGGGGATTGGCCTGCGGCGCGACGACGGTCCTGTACGAAGGGGCCATCGATTACCCCCATCCCGGGCGCTTGTATGAAATGGTCGAGCGGTACCGGGTGAACAAGCTCTTTTCCGCGCCGACGGCCTACCGGATGCTGCTGAAATACGGGGAAGAGGTGGCCCGGCGCTATGACCTGTCCTCCCTGGAGTTGTTCGCCTCGGTGGGCGAGCCCCTCAATCCGGAAGCTTGGGAATGGGTGCACCGGGTGCTCGGCGGCGGACGGGCGGTGATCAACAACACCTGGGGACAGACGGAAACGGGGGGCACGCCTCTGGCGTCGGCGCCCGGGGCGGTGGAGATGAAACCCGGATCCTGCGGAGTGCCTTTTTACGGCCACCATTTGGACGTGGTGGACGCCGAGGGCCGGCCGGTGCCGGACAACACGCCGGGATTTCTCGTCATCCGGCGCCCCTTCCCCTCCTTGGCGCGGGATATTTTCGGCGACCGCAACCGGTATGTCGAGACGTATTTCCGGCCGGTTCCGGGGACGTATTTTACCGGAGACAGCGCCGTTCGGGACGAGGACGGCCACTTCTGGGTGTTGGGCCGGGTGGACGATGTTATCAACGTCAGCGGGCACCGGATCAGCACGATGGAGATGGAAAGCGCCCTCATCGCCCATCCCAAGGTGGCGGAGGCGGCGGTGGTGGGACAACCCGACCCGGTCAAGGGATCGGTACCCGTCGCCTTCGTGATTCTCGAGTCGTCGGCGGAGCGCACACCGGGCCTCGAAACGGAGCTGGCCGAGTGGGTGGTTAAGGAAATCGGCTCTTTCGCCCGACCGGCGGCGGTGCACATTGTAGAGACCATGCCGCGGACGCGATCGGGGAAAATCATCCGGCGCATGTTGCGGGAGGTCTTGCAGGAAGGGACGGTCCGCGGGGATACGACGGGGTTGGAGGATTTCGACGCCATCGATCGCCTCGTCGAAAGTTTGCGCAACAAACCGGGGATCTAGTATGATGGGGACGACATGCCGTCCCCTTTTCTCATCCATGCAGGTTAGTCGGAGGGGGTTCGGGATTGGCCGGATTGGGTGCGCGCCTTTCCGCCGTGGAACGCCTCGTCCCGCCTTGCCGCGTGGCGGCGGACATCGGAAGCGATCACGGCCGGTTGGCCTGCCGTTTAATCGAAAGCGGAAAAGCCCGCCGGGTGATCGCGGTGGAGAACCGGCGCGGTCCTTATGAGAGGACGATCCGCGGAGTCCGGGAGTGTTTGGGGGAAGGGGCTCCGGTGGCGGTACGACTGGGCGACGGGTTGGACCCCCTGGCGCCCGGTGAGGCGGATGTAGTGGTTCTCGCGGGGTTGGGAGGCTCGACCATCGCCGGAATTCTCGGCCGGGGACGGGATAAATGCTTTCCCGGGACGACGGCGGTGGTTCAGCCCATGAACGCGTCCCACCTGGTTCGGCGGTGGTGGCGGAATGCCGGCTGGCGCATTGTGGACGAGGTTCTCGTGGAAGAGCGCGGTTTACTGTACGAAGTCGCGGCGGCGGTGTTGCCTCCGGACGGCGATCCGGCTCCGGTTCGCGCTCTGCCCTTTCCCCCGGCGGTGGTGGACCGGTACGGGCCCGTGCTGCTGATGCGCCGGGATCCGCACCTGTGGAAGCGGCTGCGGGAAGACGAGGAGAAGTGGACCGGCATTTTGCGGCGGGTGACGGACGGGGGAGGACCTGCTGCGAGGCGGCAGGAGGCGGAGAGGATCCTCAAAGAAGTGGAGGTGGTGCGGAATTGGCTCTCACAGTCGGAGATTTGACCGCTTGGATGGACGAATGGGCAAAGCCGTCCCTGGCACTGGAAGGCGATCCCGTCGGCCTTCAAATCGGCCGTCCCGACAAACCCGTGTCGCGGGTGTTGGCGGCCCTTGAAGTGACTCCGGAGGTGGCCGAGGAGGCGGTGGAGGAGAAGGCCGATCTGATCGTCTGCCATCACGCGGTGCTTTACCGGCCGGCCAAGAGACTGCGGGAAGACGAGCCGGAGGGCCGGATCCTGGCCGCCTTGATTCGCGCCGGAATCGCCGTGTACAACGCCCACACGAACCTGGATACGGTGCCGGGCGGGGTCAACGACGTGCTGGCGGAACGGTTGGGGCTCCAGGACGTCGAGGTGTTGGCGCCGACGTCGGAGGAACGGATGTTCAAACTGGCGGTGTTTGTGCCCGCCTCTCACCACCGCCGGGTCCTGGACGCCGTGTGCGAAGCCGGCGGCGGCTGGATCGGAAACTACAGTCACTGCACCTTTAATATTCCCGGAAAGGGAACGTTTCTTCCGCGGGAAGGGGCCCAGCCCTTCGTCGGCCGGGTCGGGGCCCTGGAGGAAGTGGAAGAGATCCGCTTGGAGACCGTGGTGCCCGAAGACCGTTTGGAAGCGGTGATCGCCGCGATGTTGGCCGCCCATCCGTATGAGGAGGTGGCCTATGACGTGTATCCGCTGAAGCGCCCAGTGCGGGTGCAGGGCATCGGGCGGATCGGCGTCCTTCCGGAACCGGTGGCCCTGGAGCCGTTTGCCCGGCGGGTGCGGGAGGTGTTGAAGGCGCCGGGCGTGCGCTTTTGCGGCGATCCGGAGCGGAAGGTGGCCCGGGTGGCGGTCCTCGGGGGCTCCGGCATGGGATGGGCCCGGGATGCGCGGATCCGGGGAGCGGATGTCCTGGTTACCGGAGACGTAAAACACCACGACGCCCTGGATGCCCTCGCCTCCGGCCTGGCTCTGGTGGACGCCGGTCATTATGCGACGGAGAAGTGGGTGGTGCCGGCGGTGGCCCGGTATCTCTCCCGGCGCGCGGCGGAGAGCGGAAACCCATTGGAGGTCTTGGTGAGCCGGCGGGCGGGAGACCCGTTCCGTTTCATTTCTTGAGGGCAAGGGATTGCCGGCTCTTGATGGCAAGAAATGTCGGCGGAATGGCCGGCTCGCTTTTGTCATAGGATCTCCGTTTAGAAAGGTTCGGAGGGAAGGGGCGAGCGCGGGTGAGAGGGGACCTTTGGTCGTGGGGAACCGGCGTGTCGGCGCTGTTGTTTGTTCTCGGTCTGGTTTGGATCGAGACTTTGATGGGGTATGGGCAAAAATGTTCCGTCTGCGGTCGGAACCTGGAAGCGTTGCGGAGATCGGCGAACGGCGCGACAGGGGAACCGGAGTGCCGGTTTTGTTCATGGGGAATTTTTCTATTGCGTCCGCGGGATTTGTAAAGTACAATTAGAAATCGCCACTTGTATTTTGAGTGCGGGAAGGAAACCGGGCAATCGCGCGTGTAGCGCCGAAAGGCCGCACGCGAGGAAAGTCCGAGCTCCACAGGGCAGGGTGCTGG
>JASBVN010000009.1 GCA_029961045.1 Alicyclobacillaceae bacterium
GGCTCGGATACACCCTGTGGGGCCTGGTGTACGCCGCCCTGGTCTTTTGGTCGCTCGTCGGCATCGTACACTGGAAGCTCGGGTTTCCGGCAGGCGACTCCGCCGTCTGGAGGGCCTTCGGGCTCTTCGAATTGATCCCCCTGGTCCTGACTACTCTGTCCCTGCTCGGTTCCAGCTACCTTCCGGCGCTGGGCAACGGCGTTCTGATGGTCCTCCTGTTCGGAACGGGAATGCTGGGCGGTCTGTTGGAACAAATTCTGTCGAACACGGCAATGGCCAGAGTCGGACTGGTCACCAGTTTGTTCATCCCCACGGATTCCCTTTACCGCCGCTCGGTGTTCGAATTGACCGGCGGGGCGGATCTACTCGGCGGTATCCGGTTGGCGCTCGGCCCCTTCGGTTCCGCCTCTGTTGCCAGTGACGCATTCCTGTGGTACACCGGCATCTACATCGCGGGATTGCTGGCGTGGGGCTGTGTCCGTTTCACCCGCATGGATGTGTAGGACCATATCATTACTCTATTACCATCTATCTCCCATTCACAGGATCCTTTTCCTTTGATAGGCTGTCCTTAGAAAACGGGCAAGGTTCCATAGGAGGAGATTATGAAGATCAAACTGATATCGGCCGCTTTAGCCGCTTTGACGTTCGCGCCGTCAACCGCCTTAGCGTACTCCTACACCGTCGCACCGGGCGACAGCCTCTGGAAAATCAGCCGCAAATTCCACACAACCGTGGAAATGCTGAAAACGGCGAATCAACTCCGCGGGGATCTGATTTACCCGGGCCAGGTCCTCGTCATCCCGGGGCTGCCGGACGGCGGGAACGACTCCGCTTCCCCCTCCCCGCCGCCGTCGTTCCGGGACGGGGTCTTTCCCCTGCCGAAAGGGGCGTATCAACCGTTTTCGGACAACTTCGGAGACACGCGGACTTGGAATCCAGGCGGTCCGTCCGTCCGCCGCCACGAAGGGGTCGACATCCCGGCTCCCATCGGCACGCCGGTTTACGCGGCCGAAGGAGGGACCGTCATTAACAAGGGTTGGAGCGAATACGGCGGATGGCGCATCACGGTCAGGGTGGACCCATCCACGGTGTTTTACTACGCCCACTTGTCGCGATACGCCGGGGGAACGGACATAGGGGCGACAATCAAAAAGGGACAAATCATCGGATACGTAGGCAATACCGGATACGGTCCGGTCGGGACCAGCGGGAAATTCCCTCCCCACTTGCATTTCGGCATTTACAAAACCGGCGGGACATCCTGGCAGGCGATCGATCCGTACCCGTATCTCAAGTGGTGGGAATCGCGCCGCTGAGGCTTCGCTTTTTTATGCGAACCCCACAAAAGAGGGGTCAAAAACAGTACGCCTCCTGTGCTATAATGGGTCGAAGCCGACGGAACCCGTCAAATTCACGAAGGTGTGACGGTTCCCCCTCCGCATACCCGAAGGAAAGGAGCCGATAGCGTGTCTGCGATCAAAGAAATCTTTCAAAAGATCGAACAAGCGTTGAAGGCCGATCCGTCGAAGATCGGCGGACTGACGGCGGTTTACCAGTTCAATCTATCCGGCGAAGAACCGGGAGTATACCAAATCGTTCTCCGGTCCGATAGCGCCGATGTGGTCGAAGGGCAGCAGGAAACACCGAATTGCACTTTTATCATTAGCTCGGAAGATTTTAAAGACTTGGTAGCCGGTAAACTGAACGGCATGACCGCCTTTATGAGCGGCAAACTTCGGGTGGAAGGCGATGTGAGTCTGGCGATGCGCCTGGAATCCCTGCTCGGCGGCGCCTACCCGGCATGAGGAGAGCCGGGGCGCCGCGCCTGTGCGGCGCGGCGCTTCCCCTCAAGCCCGCCCTCCTCCTTTGGTGGATCGCGCAGTTCTGCCCCCCTGCCCTTTCCTCACCGGATCTTTACACCCTGTGAAACGAAATTTTGACCGCTCTTGATGTTCCTCTTACAAATCCCTGTCATGATGAAGGAAACCGCTCGGACAGGACGAACCACACCGGAAGCCACCGAAGGAGGGAGCGGTCGTGGCCGGCGTAACATTCAAACATGTCGTGAAAAAATTCGGGCGCCAAACGGTGGTGCAGGATTTGAACTTGGAGGTGCGGGACGGAGAATTCCTGGTTCTGGTTGGGCCATCCGGCTGCGGTAAATCCACGACCCTCCGCATGGTCGCAGGACTGGAAGACATCACGGCGGGCGAGCTTTACATCGGGGACCGGCTGGTGAACGACGTGCCCCCCAAGGACCGGGACATCGCCATGGTGTTCCAGAATTACGCCCTGTATCCCCATATGAACGTTTACGAAAACATGGCCTTCGGCCTCAAGTTGCGCAAAGTGCCGAAACCGGAGATCGACCGGAGGGTCCGGGAAACGGCCAAGGTCCTGGGAATCGACCACCTGCTCGACCGAAAACCGAAAGCCCTCTCCGGCGGACAGAGGCAGCGGGTAGCCTTGGGACGGGCAATTGTCCGCAATCCCCTCGTGTTCTTGATGGACGAACCGTTGTCCAATCTGGATGCCCAGTTGCGGGTGCAAATGAGGACGGAAATCGCCCGCCTCCACCGTCGATTGAAGACCGCCGTCCTCTATGTCACCCACGATCAGACGGAAGCCATGACCATGGGGGACCGCATCGCCGTGATGAAGGACGGCGCGCTGCAGCAAGTCGACACGCCCGAAGGGATTTACCGCCGCCCGGCGAATTTGTTCGTCGCCGAATTTTTCGGTTCTCCTGGAATGAATTTGATTCCCGGCGAACTGTCTGTCGAAGAAGGACAAACTTGGTTCACCGCCCCCGGGTTCCGCGTTCCCCTGCCGCCCTCCTCGACCGGTGCATCGCAGCTTTTGGGCGGAGACAAACGGGCGGTCCTCGGCGTCCGTCCCGAACATCTGAAGCTGGGAGACGGGGCGGGAGGATCGCCCCTCTGCCGGGCCGTTGTGGAACTGGTGGAACCAACCGGGGCGGAGACTTATGTGTACGTCCGCTGTGAAGCGGTATTGTTGACGGTGCGCACCGATCCCTCCTTCCGGGTAAAGCCGGGAGACGGAGTGGAAGTGCGGGCGGACGCCCGGGAATTTCATTTGTTCGATCCGAAAACGGGGGCCGCCGTCCGTTGACCTCCGGAATGGCTGCCCGCCGGCCGCCTCTATCCGAGTTCGGCGAGGGGGTCCGAAGAAAAAACGCGGATTTCGCTTTTGCGCGAGATCCGCGTTTTTGCTGTTCTTTTGGTGCGCCCGGCAGGACTCGAACCTGCGCTAACCAAGTTTAGGAAACTTGTGCTCTATCCGCCTGAGCTACGGGCGCCTGTGGGAAAGCGTCCCGGCGAATTGCCGACGGGTTGGCGTGCCCGGAGGGATTCGAACCCCCGACCTTTTGATTCGTAGTCAAACGCTCTATCCAGCTGAGCTACGGGCACATGTGGCGGAGAGAGAGGGATTCGAACCCTCGATACCCTTTTGGGGTATACTCCCTTAGCAGGGGAGCGCCTTCGACCAGCTCGGCCATCTCTCCTTACGCTACATGGTTTACTATATCACAGACGATCCGTTTTCCTCAAGACTCGACGGGTTCGCCGGTACCCGGACGATTCAGGACCTGCGGCGCCGCAATCGCACCAGAGAAATCGCCGTCATGAACAGGATAAATCCCCAGGTCATCCAAAAAAGGGCCTGGGACAGAAATCGGGCGGGTGGATAGGGAGAGATCCCCACGACGATCGAAGTGAGAAATCCCATCGACAGAATAAACAGCGACCGCCCAAACGCCGCCTTGTGAAGGGCCATCCGTTGCACAATCAGACAAGCGATCAAAACGGCCAGGGCTACAATCAGTTTCACGTCTACACCCCCGCTCGGCATATGTTTCATTCTATCACAAGGCGGGCGGGGCGGGGGTCCGGCAATCCTCCGCCGGACCCCATACCGGCTGTGAAATCGAGAGAGTAACCGTTCAGACTGCGGTCTTCTCGCGCTCCGGGCCGGGCGGTCCGCCGGCTGGCAGGCCCGCCCCCGGAGGTCCCTCCCCACCCGCGCGATCTTTCCGGACCCGGTACAACAGCCACGCCACCACCGCCGCAGCTAAAGTCAACCCGACCAGGAAAATCGCCGTCAGAACCGGCTGAACCTCCACTTTCCAACTGCCAGCCGGCAAAAAGGACTGCAGTTCGAAATCTTGAACGAACTGGCGCAGCAACATCATCGCGGCGGTTCCCGCAAAAACGAGAGCCGCAGGGAAAAACCGGACCGCCCGCTCCGGAATCCCGGTTTTGATCCCGGTACCGGCCGTCCTCCAAAGACGGTATGCCGCGAGCCACCCCGCCCCGTTCGACACCAGCGCAAGGACGAACAATACCCGGGCATACCACGACGCGCCCAAGGCCTGCACCGCCCCGGCCGACAGCGTCGAACCGTACCACGCCCCGACGGGTATCTGGGCCACCAGGGAAAGAGTGAGCACCCACAGTCCGACCCGCATACCCGCCATACGGCTGCCCCCTTCTTCGATTCCCCCGGAAGAACCAACTAACAACGCCCCGGTCAAAGAGGTGCCGAACAGTATCATATGGAGGTACCGAGGAAACACATCTCCCAAGGGCAGATGGAGGCCTCCCCCCGGCGAAGAGAGGTAGGCGTAC
This sequence comes from Alicyclobacillaceae bacterium, assembly GCA_029961045.1. Taxonomy (GTDB): domain Bacteria; phylum Bacillota; class Bacilli; order Kyrpidiales; family Kyrpidiaceae; genus JASBVN01. The sequence goes on from JASBVN010000009.1 coordinate 4,653, forward strand.
AACCAAGTGTGCGGTCGGGTCATCAGCAAGAGATTGTGAACAAAGGCGTAAGCCACAGCCAGAAAGCAAAGGGCCGATCCGGCTAAGATCCAGGGTCGCCGGCCTCCTTGCCTCCACGCCGCGACGTACAAACCGTAGTAGCCGATCAACATCAGAAGGACGGCAGCCAGCCAATACCACCCCATCAGAATGGAGGAGGTGAAAAAAAACTGGCCGTACAGCAACTGCAAGAACAGCAACGGCGCAACGCCAAAAGTCACGGTCAGAGCCATGACGTTCGGCAACAGTTTCACGAGAAACCGGGCTGCCGGCCGAAGATCCCGGCGTCCGAGCCGCACGGCGATTTCCAAACCCGTCGCCGTCAGGGTTCCGCCGAGCAAAACGTTCATCATCAACACGTGAAGCAGGAAGGTCAAGACGAGCAAAATCTCCAATAGCACCGGCGGGGCCGGTAGACCCACCGGAAAAGGATCCGGAATGACCTCAGGCGTCATGGGGCATCTCCTCCCGGTCGGCTGATGGCGTACAACCATTTCGCCAGCGCGCGCTTCTCGTCGGCGGTCGCGTGAAACGGGGGCATTGCGGCTTCCAGTTCATCCAAGTGGGACAATTGATGTTCAATATATTCTTCACTCCAATGAGCGACCAAAGGAACAATCCCGTTGTAACCGTTGACAGCATGGCACTGCATGCAGGCCGAACGAAAAATCGCTTCTCCCGCTTCCAACTCCCGATCCGGGGCAACCGACCGCTCGCCGGCCCATTTGGCACGGGCCAGAATCGACGCATTCTCCGGCAACCGTTCGGCTTCCTGTTTGTACACGTTATTGGAGTACAGATAACCATAAATCAGAAAGGGCTTCCGCACGGCTTCCCGCACCCACTCCGAACTGCCCGTGGCGGCAAACCCCATGACGAGGAGCAGCGCGGCCAAGGCCGTGTTGACCATGGAGGGCTTTTTATAGGGGCCTGCCCACACGAACAGCGCCATGACGAAGGAAATGGCCATGGACATCAAGAAAAAGAGGGAAGCGGGATTGGCGCCGGACAGGAGCGTAGCCCTGGACTCGGGCGGGATCGCCGCCAACCAAGCGGCTCCCCCGAGCGGAAGAGCTGCGAATCCGAGGATCATCCAAGAAGTAGAAAACCGCACGAGACGGCTGCGCAGATCGGCGTCTTCCACAGACGCCGACGTGATCAGGGCGTACAGACCGGCGAGAATCACGCTTACCGCCGTGCGCATAACCAGAGAGGGAATCGCCGAAGGATTCCAGAACCCGTCCCACACGCTGTGGGTCTCCGGCCAACGACCCGGTGTCAGCATGAAGCTGATGATCCCGTTGATCAGAAACAGGCTCATCCAGGCGCTGACGGCATACACCAGGCCGATGGTTTCGTGAAGCTTGGGACGGACCCGGTCCCACGTGTAGTAATACAATAGGGCCGTCACGACTTCCAGAGCGAAAAAAATCCACTCCAATGCCCAAAACCAGACAAAGGTCCGGATCAATACACCGGTGGCTTCGGGAGCGATCAAACCGATGTCAAACCAAATGCCCACCCCGCTGATCGCCCCGGCCACTAAGGCCACCAAAATAAAAAACTTCGAGTGGGTACGCAAATATTGAAGCATGCCCGCGTCGTTTCGGCGCCGGGCGGACCGCTCGCCGGCATACAGAAAAATTCCCGTCCCCACCGCAAACATGGCGATGTACACGTGAAGAATCGCGATCAACGCGATGGTGGCACCGCCGTTGAACACTCCGGCGTCCCACACCGGATAATTCATCCCCCTCACCCCTTTCCCGGCCGACTTTCCCGCGCTGCGGGAAGTCTATCTTCATCCTAGCCGGGTACAGGGGAAAGGGGGACCGACTTTCCTGCTCATTTTCAACAAAATGCCTACGAAGTGGAAAACAATCTGTGACAGACCGATTATTTTTTCGCCCTCCGCCACGCCACCCACCACCACACAAGCCCCGCTGCGACGGCGATCCCCGTCGCCAAGAGCAAGGGATGGGTATACTCCCGGATCGATTCCCAGTTCTGCCCGAGTTTCCATCCCGCCCACGCCAACATCCACGCCCACGGCAGCGAGCCGACGGCCGTGTACAGGATGAATCGTTTGATATCCATCCGGGCGATGCCGGCCGGCAAGGAAATGAACGTCCGGACTCCCGGAAGCAACCTCCCGACCAAGACCGTGATCTCGCCCCTCTTTGCAAACCATTCGTCCGCCTGTCGCAAATGGCGATCCGAAATCAAGAAATACCGTCCATACCGTTCCAAGAACGTCCGCCCCCCTCGAACGCCCACGTAATAGGCGATGAGGGAACCGACCACATTTCCAACCGTGCCGGCAGCGACCACCCCTGCGAAATCGAAGCTTCCACGCCATACCATGTATCCAGCGAAGGGCATGATCACCTCGCTGGGCAAGGGAATGCACGCGCTTTCCAGCGTCATGGCCAAAAACACGCCGAAATAACCGAAATATTCGACCATATCTATGGCCCACTGAGAAACTGTCTGAAGGAGATTGGACACCATCCACACCTCGTAGGATATTTTTTTCGGCAGAAAAACCCGTTGCAAACCGGCCCTAGATTTGAGAGATTGGAGACGGTTGCGATTCCGTCGCTTTTTCCGCCCAGGAAACCAGGCGCTTTCGGAATCAGGAATTTTGAGAAAAGGATGGTGGATCCATGGAATCGCTTGTGTCCTCCCTCATGAAATACGGGTACTGGGGGCTGTTCATCCTGATGTTCCTCGAATTCATCGGATTGCCCATCCCCGGGGAGACCACCCTGACTCTGACCGGCACCCTCATCGCCGCCAATATACTCGAACTGGTTCCGGCGGTCGCCGCTACGACAATCGGTTCCTTGGCGGGTTCCGTCGCCGCCTACCTCATTGGACGGTATCTCGGCCGCAAATTCCTCCTCGAATACGGCCGTCCCGTGGGCATCACCCCGGCGCGCCTGGTCAAGGCGGAGCGATGGTTCGAACGGTACAAAATCTTCATGTTGATGTTCGGTCGCTACATTATCGGCGTGCGGCACGTCGTTCCGTATATGGCGGGAATCGGGCGCATCTCGTGGTTCGATTTCATTCTGTACACCACCCTTGGATCGATCATCTGGGCCCTGACGTTCATTTACCTGGGCCACACCATCATGACCTATATCGACCCGATCCTCTACTGGTCCATCGAGTTTTGGTATGTTTGGCTCATGGCCGCCGTCGCCGCGGGAATCCTCGGCTGGTGGTGGCGGCGGGCCCGGAATCGAAAGTCCCCACCCGCCGGTCCGCCCGCATGAGCGGCTCCACGGAGTCTATTTCCGGACGCACAAATGTGAAAAGCGCGTTCATGCGCTTCCGCCCGGCCGGGCAAAAGCCTGCCTGAGTCCTCCTTCAGAGGACGTCCAGAAGGCGATCGAATTTATTCTACCACGAGAAAACTCCCGGGAGCCCTTCACAGAGCTACTTGTAATCAAACTGTCGAAAGAGTCCCAAACGCCGCGAAGTAGACATAAAAACAGCGACCTCCTTTTGATGAAACAGGTCGCCGTTATCGCCGAATTCAGCCTAAACGGTATAGCGCTTTGCTGACCTTGACGGTGTGGGGGGACCGTTTAGATCACCCAAACGGCTTTTTCCGCGTCATGACGGGATTTTTTCATGTTTGGCGGACAGGGTGGGATTCGAACCCACGGAGGCTTGCGCCTCGGCGGTTTTCAAGACCGCTGCCTTCAACCACTCGGCCACCTGTCCACGGAACGCGCGACCGGAAAAGGCCGCGCCTTTGTCTTTGCCGCCATGTTCTCTCCTGCGCGCTCTCCCCGCTTGCCGCCTGGAGAGATTCACGGTTGCACCATTTCGAGAAAATACCGGTGAATCCGCAGATCTTCTGTCAGTTCCGGATGGAAAGCTGTAGCCAGCAGGTTTCCTTGCCGGACGGCGACGATTCGATCCTGAAATTTCGACAGCACCTCAACCCCGGGCCCGGCGGCCGCAACGTGGGGCGCCCGGATGAACACCGCCCGGAACGGACCTCCTTCGATCCCTTTAAAGGTCAAATCCGTTTCAAAGCTGTCTTTCTGCCGTCCGAAGGAATTCCGGGCTACCCGAATGTCCATCAAACCGATATGGGCTTCTTCTTCGCCCTCAATTTCCTTGGCCAAGAGAATCATACCGGCGCAGGTGCCGAACACCGGCGTCCCGGACCGGGCCAGCTCCCGAACGGGGTCGAGCAAATCGTATTGCCGCATCAGCTTGCCGATAGTGGTGCTTTCCCCTCCCGGGAGTATCAATCCCCGTATGCCTTCGAGGTCTTCCGGGCGCTTGACCGTCACCGGTTCCGCGCCGGCGTCCCGCAACCGCTGCCGGTGCTCTTCTACGGCCCCTTGCAAACCCAAAACTCCGATTTTCACCATTACCAGCCCCGGACGGCCAATCGTTCATGCTCGGCAAGGGTCGACAATTCGATCCCTTTCATCGGCGCCCCGAGGCCCTTCGAAAGCTCGGCAATCCGTCCGTAGTCGGTGTAATGGGTCGTCGCCTCCACGATGGCCCGCGCGTATTTTTCGGGATTCTCGGATTTAAAGATACCCGATCCGACAAATACGCCATCGGCTCCGAGGTGCATCATGAGGGCGGCGTCCGCCGGCGTGGCCACGCCTCCGGCCGCGAAATTGACCACCGGCAACCGGCCCAGTTTTTTCACCTCAAGCAACAGTTCATAGGGGCAACCCAGATTTTTTGCTTCAAAAACCAGCTCGTCTTCCGACATGTTTTGCACCTTGCGGATCTGGGCCATCATGGTGCGCATGTGCTTCACCGCTTCCACGATGTTTCCCGTCCCGGCCTCGCCTTTCGTCCGGATCATGGAAGCTCCTTCCGCAATCCGGCGCAGGGCCTCGCCCAGGTCGCGCGCGCCACAGACAAACGGCACGGTGAATTCCTTTTTGTTGATGTGGAACTTATCGTCCGCAGGGGTCAAAACTTCACTTTCGTCGATATAGTCAACGCCGAGAGCTTCGAGCACCTTGGCTTCCACGTAATGTCCGATGCGGGCCTTGGCCATGACCGGGATTGACACGGCCTTCATCACTTCTTCGATCACCCGCGGATCGGCCATGCGCGCCACGCCTCCGGCCGCCCGGATGTCCGCCGGGACCCGTTCCAAGGCCATGACGGCCACCGCGCCCGCTTGCTCCGCAATCTTCGCCTGTTCGGCGTTCACCACATCCATGATGACGCCGCCCTTTTGCATCTCCGCCATGCCGCGTTTCACGCGGGAGGTCCCCACTTCAATCATGTCGCGCGCCTCCTGTAGTTTGAACATGGAATGCGTCATCCTGATATTGTACTTTACATTCAACGGTTTATCAATCAATCGGATTTTTCCCTACTCTCTCCGTTTTCGCCGCCGGGAGCCATACGGCGCAAAAACGCCCGGAACATGAAAAATCCGCCCACCATGATGACCAACAACAAGACGGCACTCAGGGAAACGCCCAGTATTCCCCATGTCGCGCTTTCCTGCATTCCGATCCCTCCGCGATTCACGCGCGTTTGAAGACCGACTGGACGACGCCCGACACGAAGTTGGCGATGCCCCGGAAAATCATCCGCAAAAAGCCGGCCTTATCGTCGTTTTCCGCCGCCACAAGCGGAACCCGGACCAGAACCCGGTCGCCCAGCCGATAGAGCACCGTGCCGATCTCGTCGCCCTGTTGAATGGGCGCCTGCAATCCCGCCTTCCATTCGACGGACCGAACGAGCTGTGCTTGTGAAACCCCTTCGGGAACGAGGACGACCAGATCCTCCTTCGTCGTCGCCGGCAACTTAGCCGGAACCCCGTTCGGCACGTACGCCCGTTCGTCAAGCGGCTGTCCCGCTTGGAGGAGTTTCAGGGGTTTGAAGTTCATAAAACCGTAATCCAACAAGGCGGTCATCTGTTTTTGTCGCGCCTCATCATCTGAGGCCCCCATAATGACGCCGATCAGTCGGACGCCTTCCCGTTTTGCCGTGGCGGCAAGACAGTATCCCGCTTCGTCCGTAAAACCCGTCTTGATCCCGTCCAAACCCGGATATTTTCCCAGGAGGTTGTTCGTAGTCGAGGCATTGAACGTATGGTTCCGGATCCAGACATCGCGCAACTTCGTGTATTCGAGGACCTCCGGATAGGTTCGCACCAGTTCCCGAGCCAGCACCGCCATGTCGTACGCCGAAGTATAATGATTTGGATCATGCAAACCGTCGGGATTGACAAAGTGCGTTTCATGGAGACCCATGGCCTTGGCCTTGTCGTTCATGCGTTTGACGAACTGCTCCACCGAACCGCCCAGGTATTCCGCAATGGCCACGGCCGCGTCGTTCCCGGAATGAACGGCCACGAAAGTGATCATGTCCTTGAGGGTGAACTTCTCCCGCGGATCCAGATAGACCTGAGAACCTCCGGTGTTGTAGGCGTTCTCCGAAATGGGGACGATGTCTTCTAAGTGAGCTTTCCCTTGATGAATCGACTCAAAAGCCAAATACAGGGTCATCATTTTCGTCATACTGGCCGGGTATCGCCTTTCGTGAGCATTTTTCTCATAGAGGATCTGCCCCGATGCCGCATCCATGAGAATGGCCGAAGGTACCTCCAATGAGGGAGGAGACGGCCAGGAAACCGCTTGTCCCTCCGCCGGCGCCGCCGATCCCGGGACCGCCGCGGCGAACCCCGCAAGAGCCGCGAAAACCCCAGCCAGCCAACGCCGCCAACCTTTCCGTTTCACCACTTCGCCCTCCACGACGGATGTTGTATTGCACCGGGTCCATTATAGCACGGTTGTTCCCCGATGTCCCCGAAGGCAAAAAAAGAAACTCCGGCCGGCCCGCCGGAGTCCCCCGAACCGCCTCTCCGAAGTTGCGGTTACACGCTGTAGTTGGGAGCTTCTTTGGTAATCTGCACGTCGTGAGGATGGCTTTCGCGCAGCCCGGCCGCCGTAATGCGGATGAACCGCGTACGTTCTTTCAGTTCCTTGATGTTGCGCACTCCGCAATAGCCCATTCCCGCCCGGAGGCCTCCGACCAATTGATAAATGGTGTCCGCAAGGGGTCCCCGGTACGGGACGCGGCCCTCGATTCCCTCGGGTACAAGTTTTTTAACGTCTTCCTGGAAATACCGGTCTCCGCTGCCCTCCCGCATGGCACCGAGGGAGCCCATCCCCCGGTACACCTTGAAACTGCGTCCCTGGTAGATCTCCATTTCTCCCGGGCTCTCCTCGGTACCGGCCAGCAGACTGCCGATCATGACGGTGTCGGCGCCGGCGGCGATCGCTTTCGTGATGTCGCCGGAGTATTTGATGCCGCCGTCGGCTATGACGGGAATCCCGTATTCCCTGGCCACCACGGCACAATCATAAATGGCGGTGATTTGCGGAACGCCGATGCCGGCGACCACTCGCGTCGTACAGATCGATCCGGGCCCGATGCCGACTTTCACCGCATCCACCCCGGCTTCGATCAAATCCAGCACCGCCTCCCCGGTCGCCACGTTGCCCGCAATCAATTGCAAGTCCGGATATTTGGCCCGGATGGCTTTGACGGTGTCGATCACCCCCTTTGAATGACCGTGGGCGGTGTCCACGACGATCACGTCCACCTGGGCGGCAACCAGGGCCTCTACCCTTTCAAAGGTATCCCGGGAAACTCCGACAGCCGCACCCGCCAACAAGCGCCCCTGGGAGTCTTTTGCGGCATTGGGGAAACGCTTCGCCTTTTCGATGTCTTTAATGGTGATCAAACCGCGCAGGACGTAATGCTCATCGACCAAGGGAAGCTTTTCGATTTTGTGTTTTTGCAGGATTTCCTTGGCTTCTTCCAGGGTGGTGCCCACCGGTGCAGTGACGAGGTTTTCCTTGGTCATCACCTCTGCGATGGGACGGTTGTAATTTTGCTCAAATCGCAGATCCCGATTGGTGATGATGCCCACGAGCCTCCGGCGGCCGTCGACGATCGGCACCCCGGAAATCCGGTATTTGGCCATCAATTCTTCCGCTTCGTACACTTTGTGCTCCGGCGTGAGGAAAATGGGATCGGTGATCACGCCGCTTTCGGAGCGCTTGACTTTGTCTACTTCATCGGCCTGCTTTTCAATGCTCATATTTTTATGGATAATCCCGATCCCGCCCTCCCGGGCCATGGCAATGGCCATCTTCGCCTCGGTGACCGTATCCATTCCGGCGCTGACAATGGGAATGTTCAACCGGATTTCCCGGGTTAAGTAGGTACTGACGTCCACGTCTCGCGGCAAGACGTCCGATTTCGCCGGGATCAGCAGGACGTCGTCGAAGG